>NZ_JBHUSG010000035.1:37338-109278 GCF_042673745.1 Kitasatospora sp. NPDC057015 | reverse complement strand
GCCCATGACGATGCAGAGGAAGGTGTTTCGTGGAGTGGCCGCCCCGGGACCGTCCGCGCAGACTGCGTGTCCGGTGCTCCCTGTCGAGCGACTAGGGAACACTACGCCGTTCCCGGCGCCGAAGCAAACAGGGCCTGCCGGCCGCGTCGAACGCGGCCGGCAGGCCCTGTGGGTCGTGCGAAGGGGCTCAGCTGTTGGTGGGGAAGCCCAGGTTGATGCCACCGTGCGACGGGTCCAGCCAGCGCTGGGTGACGGCCTTGCCGCGGGTGAAGAACTGGACGCCGTCCGGGCCGTAGGCGTGGCTATCACCGAAGAGGGAGGCCTTCCAGCCGCCGAAGGAGTAGTAGGCGACCGGCACCGGGATCGGCACGTTGATGCCGACCATGCCGACCTCCACCTCGTGCTGGAAACGCCGGGCGGCGCCGCCGTCGTTGGTGAAGATGGCCGTGCCGTTGCCGTACGGGTTGGCGTTGATCAGCTCCAGGCCCTCGTCGTACGAGGCGACGCGGACCACGGAGAGCACGGGGCCGAAGATCTCGTCGTTGTAGACGGACATGCCCGGCTTCACGTGGTCGAAGAGGGTGGGGCCGAGCCAGAAGCCGTCCGCGGTCGGGGCGCCGTGGGCGTCCTCGGCGGCGATCGCGTGCTTGCGGCCGTCCACCGCGAGCTCGGCGCCGTCGGCCACGCCGGACTCCACGTACGAGGTGACCTTGTCCCGGTGCTGGCCGGTGACCAGCGGGCCCATGTCGGATTCGCCGTTGCAGCCGGGGCCGACCTTGAGGGTGGCCATCCGCTGCTTGATCTTCTCGACCAGCTCATCACCGATCGGGTCGACCGCGACCAGGACGGAGACCGCCATGCAGCGCTCGCCGGCCGCACCGAAGCCGGCGTTGATGGCCGCGTCGGCGCTGAGGTCGAGGTCGGCGTCCGGCAGCACGAGCATGTGGTTCTTCGCGCCGCCGAGGGCCTGGACGCGCTTGCCGTAGCGGGTGCCCGTCTCGTAGACGTAGCGGGCGATCGGGGTCGAGCCGACGAAGCTCACGGACTTGATGTCCGGGTGCTCCAGCAGGCGGTCGACGGCCACCTTGTCGCCGTGCACGACGTTGAAGACGCCGTCCGGGAGTCCGGCCTCCTTCCACAGCTCGGCGATGAAGTTGGCGGCGGACGGGTCCTTCTCCGAGGGCTTCAGCACGACGGTGTTGCCGGCCGCGATGGCGATCGGGAAGAACCACATCGGCACCATGGCCGGGAAGTTGAACGGGGAGATGACGGCGACCGGGCCGAGCGGCTGGCGGATCGAGTAGACGTCGATGCCGGTCGAGGCCTGCTCGGTGAAGCCGCCCTTGATCAGCTGCGGGATGCCGCAGGCGTACTCGACGACCTCCTGGCCGCGGGCGATCTCACCGAGGGCGTCGGAGTGCACCTTGCCGTGCTCGGCGACGATGATCGTGGCCAGCTCGTCCTTGCGGGAGTTGAGCAGCTCGCGGAAGTTGAAGAGCACCGTGGTCCGCTTGGCCACCGAGGCGTGGCGCCAGTCGGCGAAGGCGGAGGCCGCGGCGGCGACCGCCTGGTCGACCTCGGCGATCTCCGCGAAGTCGACGTGACCGGCCACCTGGCCGGTGGCCGGGTCGAAGATGTCGCCGCGGCGCGGCGAGGAGCCGGCGGTGGCGACGGGCGCGCCGCCGATCCAGTGGGTGAGGTGCTTGGTCACGTTGGGCTTGCTCAAGATCGTCTGCCTCCGAAGTCCCGGGCGGCACTCCTGCCACCGGTCCCTTTGTGCGGCGCCGCCCGGGAACGGCCGGGCGACGGGATCACGGTGCTACCGCGCTCGTCATCCAGTCTGGTAGGCGCCGGGCCCCTGCTCAACGAGCAGGCTGACGGGTATCCGGGATTCAGCCTTACAGGTCGTCGGCGGCGTCCGCCGGATGGCCCACCCCACCCACCCGGCCGCCATCCACGGCTCCGCTGTCACCGGGCACACGGGTCGCCCAGGCCCGCGGCGGCGTCGTGCAGGGCGAGCTCCAGCAACACCGGGTCGGTGAGCCGCCCCGAGCCGTCCGGCGCGACCAGCCACCGCAGACAGCCGCCGGCACGCCGGGACGGAGGCGGGAGCAGGATCCAGCTACCGGCGCCGGCCACCCGGACACCGGTGCCGAGCCAGCGGGCCGCGGTGCCGGGCGGGACCAGGAAGGCCAGGTTCTCGTCCCCGAAGTCGGCGAGCACCGGGCCGAGCCCCCGCGGGGTCAGCGCGAGGACGGCCAGGGCGGGCAGTCCCAGTGCGCCGGGCACCAGGAGGACGTCCCAGCGACGCCCGGCCGGGAGCATCGTCAGGCCGGATCCGCCGCGTCGCCACTGCCGTCGGCAGGTGTCCGGATCCGGGGAGGCCTCGGCCAGCCAGTCCAGCCCCGCGTCCGACAGGTGTTCCGGTGGCGTCCGCCCCGGCCACGCTTCCGATCCGTCGCCCGGTCCGTTGCCTGCCATGGCATGTCCTCCAGTAGCTCGGTTGGTACCGCGGGTCACGCGAACCGTCGTCACAGGGGAGAGGGGCCCGGGCGCGCGGTCTTACACCGTTCCGGCGAGCGGCACCGGCGCGGGCGGTCCGGAGGAACGCCGGAACGCCGGCGGGGCGCACCCCTGGTGTGGGATGCGCCCCTGCCCCGCCGCCACCGCGAAGGACGCCGCGGGGGCCGGCGGCCGGCCGTCAACCGTCAACGGCCGGCCGTCGACCGACATCCGTCCGCCGTCAGCTGTCGAAGCCGAGCCCGAGCCGGTCCATCGTCTTCAGCCACAGGTTGCGGCGGCCACCGTTGCGGTCGGCGCGGTCCAGCGACCACTTGGTCAGCTCGATGCCGGCCCACCGCACCGGCTCCGGCGGGAAGGGCAGCGGCTTGCTGCGCACCATCTCCAGTGCGGTCCGCTCGGTCCGCTCCCCCGCCAGCAGGTCGAGCATCACCTCGGCGCCGTAGCGGGTCGCGCCGACCCCGAGGCCGGTGTACCCGGCCGCGTACGCGACCCGGCCCCGGTAGGCGGTGTCGAAGAAGGCGGAGAAGCGGGTGCAGGTGTCGATCGCGCCGCCCCAGGCGTGGGTGAAGCGCACCCCCTCCAGCTGCGGGAAGCAGCGGAAGAAGTTGGCCGACAGCGTCCGGAAGGTCTCCGGCCGCTGGTCGTACTCCTGCCGGACCCTGCCGCCGTACTGGTAGATCGCGTCGTAGCCGCCCCACAGGATGCGGTTGTCGGCCGAGAGCCGGAAGTAGTGGAACTTGTTGGCACTGTCGCCGAGGCCCTGCCGGCCGCGCCAGCCGATCGAGGCGAGTTGCCCGGCGCTGAGCGGCTCGGTCATCAGGGCGTAGTCGTAGACCGGTACGACGAACGGGCGGACCCGCTTCACCAGGGAGGGGAAGACGTTGGTGCCGAGGGCGACCCGCCGTGCGAAGACCCGGCCGTACGCGGTCCGGACGGCCATGCCGGTGCCGTGCTCGGCCAGCTCGGCGGCCGTGGTGCGTTCGAAGATCCGCACGCCCTGGTCCAGGCAGGCCTGTTTGAGGCCCCAGGCCAGCTTCGCCGGGTGCACCATCGCCACCCCCTCCTTGTCCCAGACGCCGCCCAGGAAGGTGGGCGAGTCGACCTCGGCCCGCAGGGCGTCGGCGTCCAGGACGGTGAGGTCGAGGCCGTAGTCGGCGACCGCCGCGGCCACCTCGTGCAGTTCCTCCAACTGGTGCGGCTGGGTGGCCACGTCGATCTCGCCGGTGCGCTCCCACTCGGCGTCGATGCCGTACCGCTTCAGGGTGTCCTCGATGGCCTGCAGGTTGGCCGTGCCCTGGCGCTCCAGCTCGGCCAGCTCACCGGGCCAGCGCTGCAGGCCGTTGCCGAACCCGTGGGTGAGGCTGGCCGCGCAGAATCCGCCGTTGCGGCCGGACGCCGCCCAGCCCACCTCCTGGCCCTCGACCAGGACGACGTCGAGCGAGGGGTCCCGCTCCTTGGCGATCAGCGCCGTCCAGAGACCGGAGTAGCCGCCGCCGACGACCAGCAGGTCGCAGCTGGTGTCGCCGACGAGGGCCGGGAGGGCCTGCGGCCGGCCCGGGTCCTCCAGCCAGAAGGGGGTGGGCCTGGCGTCACTGAGCGCGCGGGCGGAGTCCATGCATTATCAGCCACTTTCTGGACATTGAGGGTGATTTCGGTACAACACTGCGGAGCCTACCCGGAGCCGGGCCGCCCGTACCCGGAGGTCAGGCGACGGCCTTGCGACGGTTCCCGAGCCACTGCCCGCCGACGGTCAGCGCGACCGCGGCGATGAACATCGCCGTGCCGATGACGTTGACCTGGACGGGGATGCCGCGCTGGGAGGCACCCCAGACGAACATCGGGAAGGTCACGGTGGTCGGGCCTGAGTTGAACTGGGTGATGATGAAGTCGTCGAAGGAGAGCGCGAAGCTGAGCAGCGCACCGGCCGCGATGCCGGGGGCCGCGAGCGGCAGGGTGATCCGCAGGAAGGTCTGCACCGGTGTGGCGTAGAGGTCCTGGGCGGCCTGCTCCAGCCGGGGGTCCATGCTCATCACGCGGGCCTTGACCGCCGTCACCACGAAGCTCAGGCAGAACATGATGTGGGCGATCAGGATGGTGGTGAAGCCGAACGGGATGCGCATGTTGAGGAAGAGCGTGCCCAGCGAGGCGGCCATCACGACCTCGGGCATCGCCATCGGCAGGAAGATCATCGCGCTGGTGGCGCCCCGGCCCCGGAAGCGGTAGCGGGCGAGTGCGAAGGCGACCATGGTGCCGAGCACCGTCGCGCCGATCGTGGCCAGCACGGCCACCTGCAGGCTCAGCGACAGCGACTGGCACATGTCGGCGACGCCGCAGGGGTTGGTCCAGGCGTCGGTGGAGAACTCGGACCACTCGTAGTTGAACTTGCCCTGCGGCTTGTTGAACGAGAAGGCCAGCACGACCAGGTTGGGCAGCACCAGGTAGGCGAGGGCGAGCACGCCCGCGAGCACCACCAGGTGGGATCGGATCCAGGTGAAGATTCGGGACATCAGACCAGTTCCTCCGTCCCGGCCTTGCGCATGTAGACCGTCACCATGCCCAGGATCAGGGCCATCAGGATGAAGCTCAGGGCGGCTGCCGTCGGGTAGTCGAGGACGTTCAGGAACTGCTTCTGGATGCCGTTGCCGACCATCTGCTCGGTCGGCGACCCCAGCAACTGGGCGTTGATGTAGTCACCCGAGGCCGGGATGAAGGTGAGCAGCGTGCCCGCGACGACGCCCGGCAGCGAGATCGGGAAGGTGACCTTGCGGAAGGTCGTGAACGGCCTCGCGTACAGGTCGCCGGCCGCCTCGTGCAGGCGCGGGTCGATCCGCTCCAGCGAGGTGTAGAGCGGCAGGATCATGAACGGCAGGAAGTTGTACGTCAGGCCGCAGACCACCGCGAGGGGCGTGGCCAGCACGCGGTCGCCCGAGGTGAGCCCGATCGCGCTGGTGAGGTCCAGGACGTGCAGGGCGTTCAGCGCGCCGACCACCGGGCCGCCGTCCGAGAGGATGGTCTTCCAGGCCAGCGTGCGGATCAGGAAGCTGGTGAAGAACGGCGCGATCACCAGGATCAGGATGACGTTGCGCCAGCGCTTGCTCGCCTTGAAGGCGATGGTGTACGCGAGCGGGTAGCCGATGGCCAGGCAGAGCACGGTGGCGATGGCCGCGTACGAGAACGAGCGGACGAAGTGCCACTTGTACTCGCCCAGCGCGTCCCAGTACGTGGCGAAGTGCCAGGTGAGCTTGAAGCCCTGCTCCAGCGAGCCGGTCTGCAGCGAGGTGGAGCCCTGGTAGACCATCGGCACCGCGAAGAAGACCACCAGCCAGGCGATGCCCGGCAGCAGCAGCCAGTACGCGGTGAGCTTGCGGCGCGGGCGGCGGGCGGGCGGCGCGGAGGCGTCGTCGGGGGGTATCGCGCGGGCCGGCGCGGGCGCGGTGGTGGACGTCATGCCGCCGCCTCCCCGGTGCCCGCGTCGATCGCCTGGGCGGCGTCCATGCCGAAGGAGTGGGCCGGGTTCCAGTGCAGGACGACCGGCGCGCCGGGCACGATCCGGGCGTCGCGCTCCATGTTCTGCTCGAAGACGGCGACCTCCTGGCCGGCGTCGGTGCGCACCACGTACTGGGTGGAGACGCCGATGAAGCTGGAGTCGAGGACGGTGCCGCCCAGCCGGTTGCGGCCGTCGGCGACCTCCGCCGAGGGGTGCGCGATGGTGATCTTCTCGGGGCGCACGCCCAGGTAGATCTCCTTCGCCTCGGTGGCGCAGCGGGCCTTCGGCACGGCCAGCCGCGCACCGCCGGCCGAGAGCAGCAGGTCGGCGCCCTCGGCGCCGGTGACCTGGGCCGTGATCAGGTTGGACTGGCCGAGGAAGTTGGCCACGAAGGTGCTGGCCGGGTTCTCGTACAGGTCGGCGGGGGCGCCGAGCTGCTCGACCCGGCCGCCGTTCATCACCGCGATGGTGTCGGCCATGGTCATGGCCTCCTCCTGGTCGTGGGTGACGTGCACGAAGGTGATGCCGACCTCGGTCTGGATGCGCTTCAGCTCCAGCTGCATCTGCCGGCGCAGCTTGAGGTCGAGGGCGCCGAGCGGCTCGTCGAGGAGCAGCACCTGCGGGTGGTTGATGAGCGCCCGGGCGACGGCGACGCGCTGCTGCTGGCCACCGGAGAGCTGGTGCGGCTTGCGACGGGCGAACTGGCCGAGTTCGACCAGCTCCAGCATGTCCTCGACCTGCTTGCGGACGTCCTTGCGGCCGCGGCGGCGCAGGCCGAAGGCGACGTTCTCGAAGATGTCGAGGTGCGGGAAGAGCGCGTAGCTCTGGAAGACGGTGTTCACCGGCCGCTTGTACGGGGGCAGCGCGGTGACGTCCTGGCCGCCGATCACCACGGTGCCGCTGGTGGGCTCCTCCAGCCCGGCGATCATGCGCAGGGTGGTGGTCTTGCCGCAGCCCGAGGCCCCGAGCAGGGCGAAGAAGGACCCCTGGGGCACCGTCAGGTCGAGCGGGTGGACGGCGGTGAAGGCGCCGTAGGTCTTGCCTATGCCGGTGAGGCGGATGTCGCCGCCCGCGGCCGCGTCGCGCAGCTGCTCTGTCATGGTGTCTCTCTGTCTGCTGCCGTTGGTTCTGATGCCGTCAGGTGGGGTCAGGCGCCGATCAGTTTGGAGAACTTCTCCTCGAAGTCGCTCTCCTCGGCCTCGTTCAGCGAGCGGAAGACGTGGACCTTGGCCGCCATCTCCGGGGTGGGGACGACCAGGGGGTTGGCCGCGGTGTCCGGGTCGAGGGTGGCCAGCTCCTCCTTCATGCCGGTGACGGCGGAGACGAACCCGATGCCGGCTGTCAGCCGCGCCGCGATCTCGGGCCGGTAGTAGAAGTCGATCAGGCGCTCGGCGTTGGCCTTGTGCTGCGCCCGGGCCGGAACGACCATGTTGTCGGTCGAGGAGACGTAGCCCTTCTCCGGGATGACGAACTCGATGTCGGGGTTGTCGGCCTTCAGCTGGATCAGGTCACCGCCCCAGGCGAGGCAGGCCGCGATGTCGCCGGAGGAGAGCTCCTGGCCGTAGTCGTTGCCGGTGAACTTGCGGATCTGCTTGGAGTCCACGCCCTTCTGCAGGCGGGCGACGGCGGCGGCGTAGTCGTCGGCGG
Source organism: Kitasatospora sp. NPDC057015 (assembly GCF_042673745.1). Classification (NCBI taxonomy): domain Bacteria; kingdom Bacillati; phylum Actinomycetota; class Actinomycetes; order Kitasatosporales; family Streptomycetaceae; genus Kitasatospora; species Kitasatospora sp. NPDC057015. Next base: position 101,621 of record NZ_JBHUSG010000035.1, on the reverse strand, counting down.
TGAACTTCGCCGGGTCCTTGTCCATGTCCAGCAGGACCATCCCGATGGTGTCGCGCATCTCCGAGAGGAAGGTGACGCGGCCCTTGAGGTCGGGATCGTCCAGCAGCTGGCTGACGCTCGTGACCGGCTTGCCCTTGGTCGCCTTGGCGTTGTACGCGATGACGACCTGGATGCCGGCCCAGGGGTAGCTGTACAGACGCCCCGGGTCCCAGTCGGGGGCGCGGAAGCGGGACTCGATGTTGGTGATGGCGGTGGTGATGTTGGCCTGGTTGAGCTTCTGCACCCAGCCGAGCCGGATCAGCCGGGAGACCATCCAGTCGGTGAGCACCATGACGTCGCGGCCGGTGTCCTGGCCGGCGGCGAGCTGTGGCTTCACCTTGCCGAAGAACTCGACGTTGTCGTTGACGTCCTCGGTGTACTTGACCTTGATCCCGGTGGCGGCGGTGAACGCCTCGACGGTGCCGTGCTTCTCGGTGTCGTTCTCGTCGGTGTCGACGTAGAGCGGCCAGTTGGAGAAGTTGACCTCCTTGTCGCTCTCCGAGCGGTCCTCGGCGGCGTTCGCGGCGGAGTCACCGGTGGCGGACGTCCTGGCGGGCGGGATGCCGCAGGCCGCGAGGGTGCCGGCGCCCGCGGTGAGGGCCCCGGCGCGCAGCACCGTACGCCGGGTCAGTGCGGCGCGGCCGCCGGCCAGGCTGCGCTCCCAGGCCTTGCGGACGGGCTCTGGCAGGCCGTCGGTGATCTCGTTGAGCTCCATGCTGGAACGCCCTCCCGGGGGGAAGTGAGGGGAACGGCCCGCCGGTGGCGGTGGGGGTCGCGCGGGCCGTCCACGAGGGGTTATCTGTCTCCGAAGACGGTGCGGTGCCAGTCCTTGCGGGCTACCGCGGTGGTGTCGTACATGACGTGCTTGACCTGCGTGTACTCGTCGAGCGAGTACTGCGACATGTCCTTGCCGTAGCCCGAGGACTTGTAGCCGCCGTGCGGCATCTCGCTGATGATCGGGATGTGGTCGTTGACCCAGACGCAGCCGGCCGCGATCTCACGGGTGGCGCGCAGGGAGCGGTGGATGTCGCGGGTCCAGGCGGAGGCGGCCAGGCCGTACGGGGTGTCGTTGGCGAGGCGCAGGCCCTCCTCGTCGCTGTCGAAGGGCAGTGCGACGAGCACCGGCCCGAAGATCTCGCCCTGGACGACCTCGCTGTCCTGGGCGACGCCGGTGATCAGCGTGGGGCGGTAGTAGGCGCCGCGGCCGAGGTCGGTGCCGTCGTGGCCCTTGACGGGCGCGTGGCCGCCGGCCGCGACGACGGCGCCGTAGCCGCGGGCGCGCTCGACGAAGCCGGCCACCCGGTCGCGGTGGGTGAAGGAGACCAGCGGGCCGAGGTCGGTCTGCGGGTTCAGCGGGTCGCCCAGGCGGACGGACTCGAAGAGTTCGGCGACCCCGGCCACGAAGGCGTCGAACAGCGGGCGCTGGACGTACGCGCGGGTGGCGGCGGTGCAGTCCTGGCCGCTGTTGATCAGCGATCCGGCGACGGCTCCGTGGATCGCGGCCTCCAGGTCGGCGTCGTCGAAGACCACGAACGGGGCCTTGCCGCCGAGCTCCAGGTGGGTGCGCTTGGCGGTGGCGCTGGCCAGTTCGGCGACCCGCTTGCCGACCGGGGTGGAGCCGGTGAAGGAGACCATCGAGACGCCCGGGTGGGAGACCAGGTGCTCGCCGGCGCCGAGCCCGGCACCGGTGACCACGTTGACGACGCCGTCGGGGATGCCCGCCTCGGTGCAGGCGCGGGCGAACATCAGCGAGGTGAGCGGGGTCAGCTCCGCGGGCTTCAGCACGATGGTGTTGCCGGCCGCGATGGCCGGGAGGATCTTCCAGGCGGCCATCTGCAGCGGGTAGTTCCACGGCGAGATGGACCCGACGACGCCGATCGCCTCGCGGCGCACGTACGAGGTGTGGTCGCCGGAGTACTCGCCCGCCGCCTTGCCCTCCAGGTTGCGGGCGGCGCCGGCGAAGAAGGCGGTGTTGTCGACCGTGCCGGGGACGTCGAACTCGGTGGAGAGCTTGATCGGCTTGCCGGTCTGCGCGGTCTCGACCCGGGCCAGCTCCCCGGCGGCGCCCGCGAGCACCGCGGACAGCCTCAGCAGTGCCTCGGAGCGGGCACCGGGGGTGGCGCCGGCCCACTGCGGCAGGGCGGCGCGCGCGGCGGCGACCGCGGCGTCGACGTCCCCGGTGGAGGCGAGGGTGACCTGCTGGACGACGCTGCCGTCGGCCGGGTTGACGACCTGGAAAGGCCGGTCGCCGGTGCCCTGGGTCTGCCTGCCGGCGATGTACTGCGCACCCGCGCTGAAGTCGGTCAGGTCCATCTGGTTCCTCCATGTGCCCGGTGGTTCGGCTGCCGCCCTGACGGCGAGCTCGACTGCTGCACGTCATGCTGCCCGCGACGGTCCGCGCGGGCCCGTAGCCGAAGGCGGTGCGGCTGATCGAGTCGCCGCCCGGCGTTGCGGGGAGCCGCCGCCGTCGTCGCGGGCGGCCCGATTGATCACCGAGATGCGTGATCCTGACATCGCCGTGTTGCTGCTACAAGGGATTCCGCTGTTGCTTTCTGGTTACGCGACGGATTCCGAGGTGATGTCCCGCGTGAGCCACGGCGGATCGCCGGTGCCGACTCGCTGACGATGCCCCGTGCCGGGGCGGGGGGACAAGGACCACTCCGACAGTGAGGAGACGAAGGGCCTTACAGGGTGCAAAGGTTCGATGTGGGCAACAGGTCGTCGCCACGATGGATGATTTACCTGACACAGTGCACGGGCCGGACCGGACCCGCTCCCGCCCCCGCCCGTGTCCGATCGTCGCGCGAACCACCCAGCCCCCCCCGGAGGACCGACGTGCTCCCCACCGTCGCCCGCGTACTCGACCTGGAGGTGATGCGGCGCGGCCTGCCCCAGGTGGTGGCCGGCGCCGCCCACCTGGAACGTCCGGTGCGCTGGGTCCACGTCAGCGAGCTGCCGGACGTGGCCGGCATGCTGCAGGGCGGTGAGCTGGTGCTCACCACCGGCATCGCGCTGCCCGAGGACCGCGAGGGCCTGGCCCGGTACGTCCGCGAGCTGGACGAGGTCGGGGTCGCCGGCCTGGTGATCGAGTTCGGCCGGCGCTACTTCGACACCCTGCCGCGCGCCCTGGTGCACGCCGCCGAGCAACGCGGCCTGCCGCTGATCGCGCTCCGCCGGGAACTGCGCTTCGTCGCCGTCACCGAGGCCGTCCACGCCCTGGTGGTCAACGCCCAGCTGGAGCAGCTGCGCACCTCCGAGGCGGTGCACCAGGTCTTCAACGAACTGGCGGTGGAGGGCGCCGAGCCGGCCGAGGTGGTCCGCCAGGTCGCCCGGATGGCCGGTGCGCCCGTGGTGCTGGAGAACCTCGCCCACCAGGTGCTGGCCCACGACACCGCCGGCCGCCCCGAGGCCGAGCTGCTGGAGGGCTGGGAGCGCCGCTCGCGCGGCGTCCGCCCGCCCGGCCGGACCGGCCACGACCCGCGCAGCGGCTGGCTGGTGACCGCGGTCGGCGCCCGCGGCCAGGACTGGGGGCGGCTGATCCTGGTCGACGACCCCGGCCCGCTGCCGGACGGCACCGCGCACCCGCACGCGATGCTGCTGGAACGCGGCGCCGCCACGCTGGCCCTCAACCGGCTCGTCCTGCGCGACCGGGAGAGCCTGGAGCGCCAGACCCACCGGACCCTGCTGTCGGGCATCCTCACCCACGCGCTGACCGTCTCCGAGGTGGCACTGCGGGCCCAGGCCCTCGGGGTGCCGCTGGAGGGCCGGCGACTGGTCGGCGTGGTGCTGCGCCAGCGCCGCGGCCCGAGCCCGGCCGCCCTGGAGGCGCAGGCCCGGCTGCGGGACTTCACCGAGCTGGCGGCCGCCGCCGTCCGCGCCTGCCGGCTGCCGGCCCTGGTCGGCGCGCTGGACGACGAGGGCGTCGGGGTGCTGATCGCGCTCGGCTCGCAGCAGGACGAGCACGCGGCCCTGGACGGCTTCGCGGCGGCGCTGCGCAAGCTGGCGGCGGAGACCGGCCGGGAGACCGGCGCCGCCGGCCCGGCGGGCGGCCGGCAGCCGGCGCGGACCATCCAGCCGGTGGTGGCCGTCGGGTCCTCGGTCGGGTCCGTCCGGGACGCCCGGCGCACCCTGCTGGAGGCGACCCAGGTCGCCGACGCCGCGCTGCACGACGCGCCGGGCGGACGCGCCGCCGCGTACTACCGGCTGCCGGACGTCCGGCTGCGCGGACTGCTGCACCTGCTGCGGGACGACGCCCGGCTGCAGACCTACGTGGAGCGCGAGCTCGGCCCCCTGCTGGCGTACGACGCGGAGCACGGCGGGCAGCTGGTGCAGATGCTGCGGATCTATCTGGAGCAGGGACGCAACAAGTCGGCGGCGGCGGACGCGGCGCACCTGTCCCGGCCGTCCTTCTACGACCGCCTGCACAAGGTCGAGCGGATCCTGTCGGTGGACCTGGACCAGGTGGAGTCCTGCCTGTCCCTGCACGTGGCACTGCTCGCGCTGGACGCCGTCCGGCGTTGAGGCGGTGGGGCGTTGAGGCGGTGGGGCTTTGAGATGGTGGGGCGTTGGAACGGCCAGGCGGTTGTGGCAGGCGCTTGAGGCCCCCGACCGCCGCGATCCGGCCCGGTCGTCCGGACACGCGTCGGCCCCGGGCGGATTCCGCCGCCCGGGGCCGTTGCGTTGCATCCCCCGCCGGGGTGGCTCCCCGTGCGGGGTGCCGCCCGGTGGGGGCGCCGTGGTGAGGTGTCGGTGCGCCCCGACCACGGTGCCCCGCGGGGTCAGACCGTGTGCGCGTCCGTCAGCGAGAGCACCTCGTCGAGGACGGCGAGGCCGGTCTTGGCCTCCTCCTCCGTGACGGTGCACGGCGGCACGACGTGGAACCGGTTCATGTTGACGAACGGCCACAGTCCGCGCTGCTTGCAGGCGGCGGCCAGCTCGGCCATCGGGGCGTTGGCGGCGCCGGCCGCGTTGTACGGCACCAGCGGCTCGCGGGTCTCGCGGTTCTTCACCAGGTCGAGCGCCCAGAACACGCCCAGGCCCCGGACCTCGCCGATCGACGGGTGGCGCTCGGCCAGCTCGCGCAGGCCCGGGCCGAGCACGTTGTCCCCGATGTGCTTGGCGTTCTCCACGATGCCCTCCTCGGCCATCGCGTTGATCGTCGCCACGGCCGAGGCGCAGGCCAGCGGGTGGCCCGAGTAGGTGAGGCCGCCGGGGAACGGCCGCTCGGCGAAGGTGGCCGCGATCTCGGCGGAGATCGCCACGCCGCCCAGCGGCACGTAGCCGGAGTTGACGCCCTTGGCGAAGGTCAGCAGGTCCGGGGTGACGCCCCAGTGGTCGGCGGCGAACCACTCGCCGGTCCGGCCGAAGCCCGCCATCACCTCGTCGAGGATGAAGACGATGCCGTAGCGGTCGCAGATCTCGCGGACCCCGGCCAGGTAGCCGGCCGGCGGGATCAGGATGCCGGCGGTGCCGACCACCGTCTCCAGGATGATCGCCGCGACCGTGCCGGGCCCCTCGAACGCGATCACCTGCTCCAGGTGCTCCAGCGCGCGCTCGCACTCCTGCGCCTCGTTCTCGGCGTGGAAGTTGGAGCGGTAGGCGTACGGGCCCCAGAAGTGCTTGATGCCGGAGACGCCGGTCTCGTTGGCCCAGCGCCGGGGGTCACCGGTCAGCGCGATCGCGTTGGCGGTGGCGCCGTGGTACGAGCGGTAGGTGGAGAGCACCTTGTGCCGACCGGTGTGCAGCCGGGCCATCCGGATGGCGTTCTCGTTCGCCTCGGCGCCGCCGTTGGTGAAGAAGATCTTGTCCAGGTCGCCCGGGGTGCGCTCGGCGATCAGCCGGGCCGCCTCGCTGCGGGACTCCTGCGCGAACCCGGGGGCGATGGTGCAGAGCTTCGCCGCCTGCTCCTGGATCGCCGCGACCACCTTCGGGTGCTGGTGGCCGATGTTGGTGTTCACCAGCTGCGAGGAGAAGTCGAGGTAGCGGTTGCCGTCGTAGTCCCAGAAGTAGGAGCCCTCGGCGCCGGCCACCGCGAGGGGGTCGATCAGTGCCTGGGCGGACCACGAGTGGAAGACGTGCGCGCGGTCGGCGGCCTTGACGGCCTGCCCGGCGGCCGAGTCAGCGGTGGGGATGCTCATGCCGCAAGCCTAGGGAACCGGCCGCCCGACATGCAGGTGCATCTTGTCAGGCGGTCGGCGCGTCGGCCGACAGGGTGACAGGTACTCCCACGGCGGGGTACCCGACCGCCCGGGTGGTCGACCGGCGGCCGGTCCCGTCCGCGCGAAGGCCCGGACCGTGGGCGCACCTGGCGCCCGCACCGGTCCGGGCCTTCACCGACCGCTCCGCTCCGCCCCTCTGGGGGGTTCGCGTCAGATCGCGGTCATGACGTGCTTGACGCGGGTGTAGTCCTCGAAGCCGTAGGAGGAGAGGTCCTTGCCGTAGCCGGACTTCTTGAAGCCGCCGTGCGGCATCTCGGCGACCAGCGGGATGTGGGTGTTGATCCACACGCAGCCGAAGTCCAGCCGGCGGGACATCCGCATGGCGCGGGCGTGGTCCTTCGTCCAGACGGAGGAGGCGAGCGCGAACTCCACCCCGTTGGCGTAGTCCACGGCCTGGTCCTCGTCGGAGAACCGCTGCACGGTGATGACCGGGCCGAAGACCTCGTTCTGGATGATCTCGTCGTCCTGGTTCAGGCCGGAGACGACGGTCGGGGCGTAGAAGTAGCCGACCTCGCCGACCTGGTGGCCACCGGACTCGACCTTGGCGTGGGCGGGCAGCCGCTCGATGAAGCCGGCCACCTGCTTCAGCTGGTTGGCGTTGTTCAGCGGGCCGTAGAGCACGTCCTCGTCGTCGATGCCGCCGGTCTTGGTCTCGGCGGCGGCCTTGGCGAGGGCCTCCACGAAGGCGTCGTGGATGGACTCGTGCACCAGCACGCGGGTGGCGGCGGTGCAGTCCTGGCCCGCGTTGAAGAAGCCGGCCACCGAGATGCCCTCGACGGCCTCCGCGATGTCGGCGTCCTCGAAGACCACGACCGGGGCCTTGCCGCCCAGCTCCAGGTGGACGCGCTTGACGTCCTTGGAGGCGGACTCGGCGACCTGGATGCCGGCGCGCACCGAGCCGGTGATCGAGGCCATCGCCGGGGTGCGGTGCTCGACCATCAGGCGGCCGGACTCACGGTCGCCGCAGATCACGTTGAAGATGCCGGCCGGCAGCTCCAGGTCCTTCAGGATGCCGCCGATGATCTCGGCGAGCAGCACGGTGGAGGCCGGGGTGGTGTCCGAGGGCTTGAGGACGACGGTGTTGCCCGCGGCGATGGCCGGCGCGAACTTCCAGACGGCCATCATCATCGGGTAGTTCCACGGCGCCACCTGGGCGCAGACGCCGACCGGCTCACGGCGGACGATCGAGGTCATCCCGTCCATGTACTCGCCCGCGGCCTTGCCCTCCAGCAGGCGGGCGGCGCCGGCGAAGAAGCGGATCTGGTCGGCCATCGGGCCGATCTCCTCGGACCTGGTCAGCCCGCGCGGCTTGCCGGTGTTGCGACACTCGGCGTCCACCAGCTCGTCGGCGCGCTCCTCGACCGCGTCGGCGATCTTCAGCAGCAGCTTCTGCCGGGTGCTCGGGGTGGCGTCGCGCCAGATCGGGAAGGCCGCGGCGGCCGAGGCCATGGCGGCGTCCACGTCGGCGGGACCGGACAGCGGGGAGGTGGCGTAGACCTCGCCCGTGGTGGGGTCGACGATCTCCAGCGTGCGGCCGTCCGCCGCATCGACGAACTCACCGTTGATGTAGTTGCGCAGCGTACGAAGGTCGCTCACGGGTCTCTCCTCGGTCTGGGCCTGCGGCGTTGCAGAATCCGGCGCAATGGTACGTCGGCTCCGAGTGGCCGGGTCGGGTCCGGCGCGGTCCACTCGAAGGGTGCGCACGCCTCCGCGGGAGGGGGCGCGCGTACTGGTCCAGGCTAGCCGGTTCACTGCCGTTCTCGACAGGCTCACACCGGAACAGCGATGAAATCCGCATGCGTTTTCCAGGACTGCAACGAAATCAGCAGCTCACTCGCTTGCGATCGTGCAGCCGATCGGGCACAGTGGCGACGTGGCCAACCGCGACCGGAACGCCAGCGTTCCACTCGACTCCGCCTCCAAGGCGATCATCGAGCAGCTGCAGGAGGACGGGCGGCGCCCGTACGCCGCCATCGGCAAGGCCGTCGGCCTGTCGGAGGCGGCCGTGCGCCAGCGCGTCCAGAAGCTGCTCGACCAAGGCGTGATGCAGATCGTCGCCGTCACCGACCCCCTCACCGTCGGGTTCACCCGGCAGGCCATGGTCGGGATCAACGTCGAGGGGGACATCGAGCCCGTCGCGGACGCGCTGGCCGCCCTCGACGAGGTCGACTACGTGGTCTGCACCGCCGGCTCGTTCGACCTGCTGGCCGAACTGGTCTGCGAGGACGACGAGCACCTGCTCGAACTGATCAACAAGCGCATCCGCTCGCTTCCCGGCGTGCGGAGCACCGAGAGCTTCGTTTATCTGAAGCTCCGGAAACAGACCTACACCTGGGGCACCCGATGACCGCCGACCCGGCACAGAAGGACCTTTCGAAGACCGCCTACGACCACCTGTGGATGCACTTCACCCGCATGTCGTCGTACGAGAACTCCCCCGTGCCGACGATCGTCAAGGGCGAGGGCACCTACGTCTGGGACGACAAGGGCAGGAAGTACCTGGACGGCCTGGCCGGCCTGTTCGTCGTCCAGGCCGGCCACGGCCGCGAGGAGCTGGCCGAGGCCGCCGCCAAGCAGGCCAAGGAACTGGCCTTCTTCCCGGTGTGGAGCTACGCCCACCCCAAGGCCGTCGAGCTGGCCGAGCGCCTGGCCAACTACGCCCCGGGCGACCTCAACAAGGTCTTCTTCTCCACCGGTGGCGGCGAGGCCGTCGAGACCGCCTGGAAGCTGGCCAAGCAGTACTTCAAGCTGACCGGCAAGCCGACCAAGTACAAGGTCATCTCGCGCGCCGTCGCCTACCACGGCACCCCGCAGGGCGCCCTGTCCATCACCGGCCTGCCGGGCCTGAAGGCCCCGTTCGAGCCGCTGGTGCCGGGCACCCACAAGGCGCCGAACACCAACATCTACCGCGCGCCCGCCTTCCTGGAGCGCGACGGCGTGATCGACCCCGAGGCGTACGGCCGCTGGTGCGCCGACGAGATCGAGCAGGCCATCCTGTTCGAGGGCGCCGAGACCGTCGCCGCCGTCTTCGTCGAGCCGGTGCAGAACGCCGGCGGCTGCTTCCCGCCGCCGCCCGGGTACTTCGCCCGCCTGCGCGAGATCTGCGACCGCCACGACGTGCTGCTCGTCTCGGACGAGGTCATCTGCGCCTTCGGCCGCCTCGGCACCATGTTCGGCGCCGACAAGTTCGGCTACCAGCCCGACATGATCACCTGCGCCAAGGGCATGACCTCGGGTTACTCCCCGATCGGCGCCACGATCATCTCGGACCGCCTGGCCGAGCCGTTCTACAAGGGCGACAACACCTTCCTGCACGGCTACACCTTCGGCGGCCACCCGGTCTCCTCCGCGGTGGCGCTGGCCAACCTCGACATCTTCGAGCGCGAGGGCCTGAACCAGCACGTCCTGGACAACGAGGCGAACTTCCTCGGCACCCTCGACAAGCTGCGCGACCTCCCGATCGTCGGCGACGTGCGCGGCAACGGGTTCTTCTACGGCATCGAGCTCGTCAAGGACAAGGTCACCAAGGAGTCGTTCAACGACGACGAGGTCGAGCGCGTGCTCTACGGCTTCCTGTCGAAGGCGCTCTTCGACAACGGCCTGTACTGCCGCGCCGACGACCGTGGGGACCCGGTCATCCAGCTGGCCCCGCCGCTGATCTCCGACCAGTCGACCTTCGACGAGATCGAGCAGATCCTGCGGGTCAGCCTCACCGACGCGTGGGCCAAGATCTAGCAGTTCCTCCCCACCCTCCGTCGACGGGCGGTCCGGCCGAGTGCCGGACCGCCCGTCGACGTTTTCGGGCGAGGGGGGACACGCCGTATTCGCCCGAGTTTCGACCCGTTCGGACCCGTGTGCCGCAACCTCTTCGTGTCCTTGTCGTTCTAATCTGACGACTGTCATATCGCTAAGAATCACGTTCTGGACCGGCGGAGGAGTTTCATGTCAGCGGCCCCGCCTGACAACGACGTGCTGTGGGCCCGAGGGATCGTCAAGTCCCACCACGGCACTCCCGCCCTGCGCGGCGTCTCACTGGGCGTCCAGGTCGGCGAGGTGCTCGCCGTCACCGGCCCGCGCGGCTCCGGCAAGAGCACCCTGCTCGGCTGCCTCTCCGCGCTCCTGCCGGTCGACGAGGGGGAGGTCTGGTTCAACAGCTCCCCCGTGCACACCCTCGGCCGGGCCGGCCGGGCACGCCTGCGCCGCGACCGCTTCGGCTTCGTCGGCTCGCAGCCGCACCTGGTACCGGAACTGACGGCCCGGGAGAACGTCGCGCTGCCCCTGCTGCTCGCCGGCGCCGGCAACCGGGCCGCCTACACCGCGGCCGACGAATGGCTGGAGCGGCTCGACATCGGCGACACCGCCCGGCTGCGGCCCGAGCGCCTGGTGCAGAGCCAGCGCCAGCGGATCGCGGTGGCCCGCGCCCTCGCCCCGCTGCCCCCGGTCGTCTTCGCCGACGACCCCACCGCGCCGCTGCACCGCGAGGCCGCCGACCAGGTCCTGCGGATACTGTCCAGCGCCGCGCGCTCGCACCAGCTCACCCTCGTCCTGGCCACCCACGACCCCGAGCTCGCCCGGTACGCGGACCGCTCCGTCGCCCTGGCCGACGGGCGTCTGACCCCGTCCGCCGCAGCCACGGCGGTCGCCGCCACCGCCGGACCCGCCGCGGTCACCGCCACCGCCGGATCGACCGCCGTCTCGGCCTCGCCCCGGTAGCGCCGAAAGAGTCCCCGTGTTCTATCTCCGCCTCGCCCGGGGCTACCGGGCACCGGACCTCGGCCGCTGGCTGCTCACCTCCGCCGCGGGCGCCGTGGTCGCGGCCTTCCTGCTGCGCGCCCTCGGACGCGCCATGAGCGACCCGCTGGGCAGCGGCGGCGCCGTCACCCGGCTGCTGTGGTGCCTGCCACCGCTCGCCGCGGTCGCCTGGTTCGCCGCGGTCGCCGCGCGCGCCGTACCCGCCCAGCGCCCCGAACGGATCACCGGACTGATCGCCGCCGGCGCCGGACCGGCCAGGATCCGGGCCCTGATCGCCGGCGAGACCGCCCTCGCCGGCACCCTCGGCTGCGCCCTGACCCTGCTGCTCTTCCTGATCCTGCGCAACGACATCGCGGGCGCGGCCCTGGCCCCCGAACTCGGCATGGGCGTGGAGCTGCCGCCCGCCGCACCGATCACCCTGCTGGTCCTCGTCCCCCTGGTCGCCGGGATCTCGGCCGCCGCCGCCGTCCCCGTCACCGACGCGCTGCCCGGCGCCACCCCCGCGCCCGGACCCCGGGGCTTCCACCCGCTGCGGATCGCCCTGCCCACCGGCCTGATCGTCACCGGCGTCGCCCTGGAGCTGTACGGCCTGCGCCCGGGCGCCGCCGAGGACGGCCGGCCCGTCCGACTGCCGGCCGGACTCGGCACCACCAGCACCGCCGCCCTCGGCGGCTGGGCGATGACCGCCCTCGGCCTCGCCCTGCTGACCGGACCGCTGCTCTCCTGGGCCGGGCGTCTGCTGGCCCTCGCCCGGCCGACCCCGCTACGGCTGCTCGCCGGCCGGGGCCTGACCGCCGAGGCCCGCCGGCTGGGCCCGCCGCTCGCCGTGTTCGCGCTGACCCTCGCCGTCGTCCTCACGGTGGTCCGCCACTGGGTGCGCACCCCCGGCAACGCCGACATCCTGCCCGTCGTCGAGGCGGGGCTCCTGATCGGCTGCGCCGCCGCGGCCGTGGTCGTCCGGCTGGCCGAGATCCGGACGGCCCGCCGGGAGGTCACCGACGCCCTGCTCGGACTCGGCACCCCGCCCCGGCTGCTGTACAGCGCCGTCGCCATACGCACCCTCACCGCGGGGACGGTCCTGCTTCTCACCGGCGGGCTCACCGCCCTGCTGGGCGCCGCCGTGCTGGCCTGAACGGCGCACCGGCCCTGAGCGCCGGCCCCGGGAGACCACCGGCCCGACACACGAACGCCCGGGCAGACCACGAAGGTCCACCCGGGCGTTCGCCGGTCAGGCCGGCTCAGCCGGCCGCGGCGAGCTGGCCGCAGGCGCCGTCGATCTCCTGGCCACGGGTGTCGCGGACGGTGGTCGGCACGCCGTGCGACTGCAGGACCCGGACGAACTCGCGCTCGTCCTCCGGACGGGAGGCCGTCCACTTCGAACCCGGCGTCGGGTTCAGCGGGATCAGGTTGACGTGCACCCGGTGCTTCTTGATCAGCCGGCCCAGCAGGTCGGCCCGCCAGGCCTGGTCGTTGATGTCCTTGATCAGCGCGTACTCGATGGAGATCCGGCGGCCGGACTTCTCCGCGTAGTTCCACGCCGCGTCCAGCACCTCGGCGACCTTCCACCGCGTGTTCACCGGCACCAGCTCGTCGCGCAGCTCGTCGTCCGGCGCGTGCAGCGAGAGCGCCAGCCGGACGCTCAGCTCCTCGTCCGCCAGCCGGTTCATCGCAGGGACCAGGCCCACCGTCGAGACGGTGATGCCGCGCTGGGACATCCCGAAGCCGTCCGGCGCCGGGTCGGTGAGGCGGCGGATCGACTTCAGCACCCGGTTGAAGTTCGCCAGCGGCTCGCCCATGCCCATGAAGACCACGTTGGACAGCCGCGCCTCGCCGCCCGGGATCTCCCCGGCCTTCAGCGCGCGCATGCCGGCGGCGATCTGCTCCACGATCTCGGCGGTGGACAGGTTGCGGGTCAGGCCCGCCTGGCCGGTCGCGCAGAACGGGCAGTTCATTCCGCAGCCGGCCTGCGAGCTGATGCACATGGTGACCCGGTCCGGGTAGCGCATCAGCACCGACTCGACGAGCGTGCCGTCGAAGAGCTTCCACAGCGTCTTGCGCGTGGTGTCCTCGTCGCACGACACGTGGCGCACGACCGACATCAGCTCGGGCAGCAGGGCCTCGGTCAGCTTGTCGCGGCTGGCGGCCGGGATGTCCGTCCACTGCGCCGGGTCGTTGGACATCCGGCCGAAGTAGTGGTTGGACAGCTGCTTGGCGCGGAACGGCTGCTCGCCCAGCTCGGCGACGGCCTCCTTGCGCTCGGCGGGGCTGAGGTCGGCAAGGTGTCGCGGGGGCTTGGCGCCGCGCGGCGCGACAAAGGTCAGTTCTCCGGGTGCAGGCATGGTTCATCCAGTGTCGCAGATGGCGGTGCATGCCCCCGGCCGCCGTGGGCCCGGGCTCCCGGCCCCGGCCGTTCGCCCCGACCGGTTCCCGACCGTCCGCCCCGACCGGCCCTGGTGTCCCCTGCGGTCCGCGCCGGAGACTCGTACGGGCCCCGGGCGTGCGCCCGGGGCCCGTACGAGTGCGTCGCGAGCCGTCAGCTGCCGACGAAGGCCGCCAGCAGCAGCCAGACCACCGGCGCGGTCGGCAGGAGCGAGTCCAGCCGGTCCATGATGCCGCCGTGGCCGGGCAGCAGCGTGCCCATGTCCTTGATGCCCAGATCGCGCTTGATCATGGACTCGCCGAGGTCGCCCAGGGTCGCGGTGACCGCCGCGCAGCCACCCAGGATCAGGCCCTGCCACCAGCTGCCGTCGTCGATGATCAGCTGCATCAGCAGCGCGCCCGCCAGCATCGACAGCGCCACGCCGCCGGCCAGGCCCTCGCGGGTCTTGCCGGGGCTGATGGTCGGCGCCAGCTTGGTCTTCCCGAACTTGTAGCCCACCGCGTAGGCGCCGGTGTCACTGCAGACCGTCACGATCAGGAAGAGCACGATCCGCTGCGGGCCGTCGTCCGCCGCCAGCATCATGGCCACGAAGGTCGCCAGGAAGGGCACGTAGAAGGCGGTGAAGATGCCGGCCGTCACGTCACGGAGGTAGTTCTCCGGAGGCTCGGCCATCCGCCAGACCATGACCGCCAGCCCCGTCAGCGCCAGCGAGGCGGCCGCCCACTCCACGCCCGCCCAGTAGCCGGTCGAGAGCATCGCGATGCTGCCCGCGACCAGCGGGACGAGCGGGACCTTGATCTCCTTGCGCTCGGTCAGCCGGCTGGACAGCTCCCACACCCCGACCACCACGGCGGCCATCACCACGACCAGGAACAGCGCCTTCACGACGAACAGCGAGGCGATGATCACGGCACCGAGGCCGACCCCTACGCCTATCGCGGCCTGGAGGTTTCGGCCTCCGCGCTGTTTGCGGGGCTGCGGGTCGGGCTGGGCCACTGGTGTCTCCTGCCCTGGGTAGGACGGCACGGGGTGGTGCTGCGCGGAATGGTGCTGCGCCGGGTGGTGCTGTGCGGTGTGCTCCTGCCCCGGGTACTGCGGTGGCTGCTGTTGGTGCTGGTGCTGTTGGTACGGCGGGTACTGCTGGTCGGCGTACGGGCCGCTGCTCGCGGCGGGCCCGCCGTCGAACGGCTGCGCCGCCTCGGGCCGACGGTGGGACGCCTGCCGAGCGCCCGAGGGCGGCGGCCCGGCGGCGTACTGCCCCGGGTACGGGGGTTCGGCGGCGTGCTGACCCGGGTACGGCCGGGCCGGATCGTCGAGCAGGCCGGTGAGCGGAGGCAGCACCACCGTCTCCTCCACCGCCGGAACGCCGGCAGCCTGCTGCTCGTCGCGGAACAGGGGGCCGCTGAGGCGGCCCGGCACCCGCGCCGGCGGCTGCTCCGGCTCCCGGGCCGACCCCTGCGCGGGGCCTTCGGCCGGTCCCCCGGCCCCGTACGGCCCGGGCGCAGGCACCGGGGGGTGCTCGTGGCCGGAGCCGTCCTGGACTGGGGGCATGAACCGAGTCTGCGCCGCATCGTCGCCCCAGTACACCGGGGACTGCTGCGAGTGACCCATTCGGTGCTGGTCACCCGCAGCAGCCGACGGCGCGGCAGGGTACGGCGGCAGGTACTGCTGGTCGGATGAGCCCCAGTAGCCGGGGGCGTCAGGGGCGTCGTTCATCAGACTTCGAGCAGCTCGGCTTCCTTGTGCTTCAGCAGCTCGTCGACCTGCGCGACGAAGCGCGCGGTGAGGTCGTCCAGCTCCTTCTCGGCGCGACGGCCCTCGTCCTCGCCGTGCTCGCCGTCCTTCACCAGCTTGTCGATGGTGTCCTTGGCCTTGCGGCGCACGGAACGGATGGAGACCTTGGCGTCCTCGCCCTTGCCGCGCGCGACCTTGATGTACTCCTTGCGGCGCTCCTCGGTCAGCTGCGGGAACGACACCCGGATGATGGAACCGTCGTTGGACGGGTTGACACCCAGGTCCGAGTCGCGGATCGCGGTCTCGATGTTGCGCAGCGCGCTCTTGTCGAACGGCGTGACGATCGCCATCCGCGGCTCCGGAACGGCGAACGAGGCGAGCTGGTTGATCGGCGTCAGGGCGCCGTAGTAGTCCGCCACGATCTTGGCGAACATCGCCGGGTGGGCCCGGCCGGTACGGATGGCGGCGAAGTCGTCCTTCGCGACGGCGACGGCCTTCTCCATCTTCTCCTCGGCTTCGAGGAGGGTCTCTTCGATCACGGTCTGCTCCCTGTCCGGTATGCCTTGATGCCGTACTGATGTCCCGCCGGCCGGTCACGCTCCGGGCCGGCGGCTTGCTGCTGCGGCCGACGTGCAGGCTGCTCAGGCCCGGACGGAATCCTGGCTGATGAGCGTGCCGATCTTCTCACTCTTCACCGCGCGGGCGATA
This sequence comes from Kitasatospora sp. NPDC057015, assembly GCF_042673745.1. NCBI lineage: Bacteria > Bacillati > Actinomycetota > Actinomycetes > Kitasatosporales > Streptomycetaceae > Kitasatospora > Kitasatospora sp. NPDC057015. The sequence continues at coordinate 85,790 of NZ_JBHUSG010000035.1, read as the reverse complement.
TTGCCCTCGGCCAGCAGCTCGAAGACCAGCATCGGCAGGTTGTTGTCCTTGCACAGCGTGATCGCGGTGAGGTCGGCGACCTTGAGATCGCGCGCGATGACCTCGGAGTACTCCAGGGCGTCGAACTTGACCGCCTCCGGGTTGGTCCGCGGGTCGGCGTCGTAGACGCCGTCCACGCCGTTCTTGCCCATGAGCAGCACCTCGGCGTGGATCTCCAGCGCGCGCTGGACCGCCGTGGTGTCGGTGGAGAAGTACGGCATGCCCATTCCCGCGCCGAAGATGACCACGCGGCCCTTCTCCAGGTGGCGGACGGCGCGCAGCGGCAGGTACGGCTCGGCGACCTGGCCCATCGTGATGGCGGTCTGGACCCGGGTCTCGATGCCCTCCTTGATCAGGAAGTCCTGGAGCGCGAGGCAGTTCATCACCGTGCCGAGCATGCCCATGTAGTCGGACCGGGCGCGGTCCATGCCGCGGACCTGGAGCTCGGCGCCACGGAAGAAGTTGCCACCGCCGATCACCACCGCGACCTCGGTTCCGGCGCGGACCACCGTGGCGATCTCACGCGCGATCGCGTGCACGACGTCCGGGTCGACGCCGAGGCCGCCGCCACCGGCGAACGCCTCACCGGACAGCTTGAGCAGAACCCGGCGGCGCCGGACTTCCTGCGCGGTCTCCTGCGTCTCCTGCATGGACTTCTCCTTCTACACCTGCTGATTCACAGGCCCGGGTGTGCGGAGCCCAGACCTGCGCGTACACGCGAGGAGGCCACTGCCGCGGGAACCGGTACGGTGTCCTGCACGGCAATGGCCTCCTCGTCGTTCATGGTGCCGACGCGGCGCACCCTCCCCGGGGGGATGGGGCTGGATGAGCCCGATCGGCGTTCCTCCCGTCCCGGTCAGCGGACGGGGGCAGTTCCTACCCTATGCGGGCCGGACCTCCGTGGAACGTGGCTCAGGCGCCGACGCGGAAGCGCGCGAAACGCTTGAGGGTGACGCCGTTCTCCTCGAGGACCTTGGCGACGGACTTCTTGTTGTCCTTCGCGAAGGCCTGCTCCAGGACGGAGTTCTCCTTGACGAAACCGGTGACGCGACCCTCGACGATCTTCGGCAGGGCGGCCTCGGGCTTGCCCTCCTCGCGAGCGGTGGCCTCGGCGACGCGACGCTCGTTCTCGATGTCCTCGGCCGGGATGTCCTCGCGGGAGAGGTACTTCGGGGCGAAGGCGGCGATGTGCTGCGCGACGTCCTTGGCGACCTGGGCGTTCTCCTGGTCGAGCTCGACCAGGACACCGATGGTCGGCGGGAGGTCCGGGTCCGACTTGTGCAGGTAGACCGCGACGAAGCCGTCGTTGTCGAACTGCGCGAAGCGACGGAAGACGATCTTCTCGCCCAGGGTCGCGTTGGCCTCGTCGACGAACTGCTGGACGGTCTTGCCGGCCTCGATCTCGCTGGCCAGCGCGGCCTCGAGGTCGGCCGGGGAGGTGGCGGCGACGTGCGCGGCGATCGCGTTGGCGACCTCGACGAACTTGCCGCCCTTGGCGACGAAGTCGGTCTCGCAGTTCAGCTCGACCAGGACGCCGGACTTGTCGCCCTCGGCGATCAGCGCGGCGACGGCGCCGTTGGAGGCGTCACGGCCCTCGCGCTTGGCGACGCCCTTCTGACCCTTGATACGGAGCTGCTCGACGGCCTTCTGGACATCGCCGTCGGCCTCGACGAGAGCGTTCTTGCAGTCCAGCATGCCGGCGCCGGTGAGCTCACGGAGCTTCTTGACGTCCGCGGCGGTGTAGTTCGCCATGGTGTGAATCTCTTCTCGCGTCTCGCGTGTCTGCGTGGGGTTGTGCCGGGGCTGATGGTTCAGCCCCGGCACGGGAGAGAGGGGCACCTACCGGTGTCGTACCGGCGGGTGCCCCTCGCCCTTAGGTACGTCAGGCCTGCTCGGCCTCGGCGGCCGGAGCCTCGGCAACCGGAGCCTCGACGGTCTCGGCGACCTCGGCGGCCTCGGCGGCCTCGGCGGCGGGAGCCTCGACAGCAGCCTCGGCGGCCGGGGCCTCCTCGGCCTTCTTCTCGCCCTCGATGAGGTCCTTCTCCCAGTCGGCCAGCGGCTGGTCGGCGCCCGGCTCAGCCTTGACGTCGCCCTTCGCGACACCGGCGCGGGCCTTGAGGCCCTCGGCGACGGCGTCGGCGATCACGCGGGTCAGCAGGGTGACGGAGCGGATCGCGTCGTCGTTGCCCGGGATCTTGTAGTCGACCTCGTCGGGGTCGCAGTTGGTGTCGAGGATGGCGACGACCGGGATGTTGAGCTTCCGGGCCTCGCCGACCGCGATGTGCTCCTTCTTGGTGTCGACGATCCAGACAGCGCTGGGAACGCGCTGCATGTCACGGATACCGCCAAGGGTCTTCTCGAGCTTGGTGTGCTCGCGCTCGAGGACCAGGAGCTCCTTCTTGGTGAGACCGGAACCGGCCACGTCCGAGAAGTCGATCTCGCCGAGCTCCTTCATCCGCTGAAGGCGCTTGTAGACCGTCTGGAAGTTGGTCAGCATGCCGCCGAGCCAGCGCTGGTTCACGTAGGGCATGCCCACGCGGGTGGCCTGCTCGGCGATGGCCTCCTGGGCCTGCTTCTTGGTGCCGACGAAGAGGACGCTGCCGCCGTGGGCAACGGTCTCCTTGACGAACTCGAAGGCGCGGTCGATGTAGTTCAGCGACTGCAGGAGGTCGATGATGTAGATGCCGTTGCGCTCCGTGAAGATGAAGCGCTTCATCTTCGGGTTCCAACGACGGGTCTGGTGACCGAAGTGGACGCCGCTCTCCAGCAGCTCCCGCATCGTGACGACGGCCATAGCCGTACTCCTCGGTGTTACGCCCGGCTCTGGCGTCTGACGCCACTGCCGGGTCGGGCTCGGTTTTGTCCGTGACGGCCAGGTGACCGCCACGCCTGACGCCCCGGACGTGCCGAGCCGCTGCGGCCTGGCGGTCGGAACCGCGTCAGGCTCGGCGGACCGAGCGGCACTCGCACCTGGCGACGACGGCGGCGGAACCGCAGTCACTCGACCGGTGGCGGGGCGTGCGAAGTCGACCCGGCAGACCGGGTCGCGTGTGAAGTGTACGGGAAGCGCCGAGCGAGGGTCGACTCGAAGCGTTCCAAAGGCCCCGTGCGAGGCGGATTCGGCCCTGTTCGAGCGCCCCTCGCGGCACCGGATCGGGGCACCTCACCCGTTCGGGGGCGGACCGACCCCGGCCGCGGGGTCACACCCCGTCCACCGGGGCGGTCGCGCCCCGTCCACAACCGCCAGTTGTCCACAGGTTCGGGGGAGGGGCTGGAGGCGGGCGCCGGCTCGCAGGACGCTCGTCGGCATGACCGCCCACCTGATGCTCGTCCCGCCCGCGCCCTGCTGCTCCGGCGCCGGGTCGCCGCCGCCCGCGCCGGACCGTCCCCGCCGCGCGCTGTTGCTCGCCCTGCTGCTGACGGCGATGTTCCTGCTGACCCTGCCCGCACCGCCGGTACGGGCGGCGGCCGGCGTACCGCCCGGCGTGGAAACGGCGTCCGGCCCCGGCGGGACGGTGTGGGGGCCCGCCGCAGAGGGGTGGCGGCCTGCGCGGACGGCGGTCTCGTCGGCGGCGGGGGCCGGGCCGGGGCGGGCCTGGCCGGTCGGCGGGCCCGCGGCCCTGATCCGGCGCTTCGAGGCGCCGCCCACCAGGTGGGCCGCCGGACACCGCGGGGTCGACCTGATGGCCGACGCGGGCGTCGAGGTCCGCTCCGCCGCCCCCGGAGTGGTGACCTTCTCCGGGGTGGTGGCCGGGCGCCCGGTGGTCACCGTGAGCCACCCCGGCTCCGGGGTGCCCCCGCTGCGTACGACCTACCTGCCCGTGGCGGGCACCCTGCCGGTGGGCACGCCCGTGAGCGCGGGGCTGCCGATCGGCCGGCTGGCCCCGGGGGTGGGTCACTGCGCCGAAGGCTGCCTGCACTGGGGACTGCTGCGCGGTGACCGCTACCTCGACCCGCTGGCACTGTTCGGCGCCGGGGCCGCCCGCCTGCTCCCGCTGCACGGGTGAGCCACCGAAGTCCGGCGGCCGACTGGTCCGTGCCGCTCAGGCCGCGCCCGACGCCGCGTCGCCGGCTTCCGCGGGACCTGTCCGGGGGTCCGCCGACCCCGGGTGTCCGCTCCCGTTCTCGGTCGCGTTGTTGGTCGTGTTGTCGGTCGCGGTCGGGGCGCCGGTCCCGGCACTGCCAGCGGTCCCGGTTCGGGTCTCCCGCCTGGCACTGCTGCCGGCACCGACTGCGTCGGACTCGTCATCGCGAGGCCCGAGACCGTGCAGCGCCAGTGCGACGGCGGCGTCCGCGATCACCTCCGGGTCCTCCCCGAGGCGGGCGGTCGGGCTGCGCTCGCTCCGCTTGACCGCGGCCTCGACGACTCCCTGAAGGAGCGCGGCGGCCAGTCGGGGCTGCTCGTGCCCCAGATCGTCGAGCGCCTGCACCACCAGGCCGACCAGCTTGCCGTGAGCGGCCCGGATCCGCTCGCGGGCGGCCTCGTCCAGCTCCAGTGCCGAGATCGCCGCGACCGCCCGGTGCCGGGGGTCACCGGCCAGGGCGAGCTGCCCCCGGACGTAGGCCTCGATGCGATCGGCCGCGGTGTCGCAGCCGGCCATACCGGCCTCGATCTCGGCCGCCCACAGGGGGAAGTCGACCTCGCACAGGGCCTCCACCACGGCCGCGCGGGACTTGAAGTACTCGTAGACCGAACTGCGGGCGAGCCCCGTACGCCCGGCGAGTGCGGGGAACGTCAGCGCGTCCATCCCGCCGTCGGTGAGCAGGCTGCGGGCAGCATCGAGAAGGGCTGCCCGCTGCAACTGGCGATGCTCGGCCAAGGTGGCTGCTCGAATCTTCGGCACGGCTCCACTCTACGGAGCCCACCGGCAGGCCGGAACGGTGCCGCGCACCAGCCCCGGGCTTCCGCGACGGCGAACCGGCGAAACGGCCTCACCCACGGGACCGCCGGCCGACGCCGGACCGGACCAGCGCCCGCCACACCTGCGGCCCGCGCTCGCCCGACCCTGCCGGCCCGATCCGATCCGGGTCAGCAGACCCGAGTGGTCAGCCCGGAGCGGGCAACCCGCGGCGGCCTGCCCCGACCCGTCGTCCCCGGCTCGTCGTCCCCGCGCGGTCGGACGCGGGCTCGACTCAACGGATGTCGGACAGTTTCGCCCGCAGCTGCAGGACCGACTTGGTGTGGATCTGGCTGACCCTGCTCTCGGTCACCCCCAGCACCTGGCCGATTTCGGCAAGGGTCAGTCCCTCGTAGTAGTAGAGGGTCACCACCGTCTTCTCGCGCTCGGGGAGCGTGTTGATGGCGTTGGCCAGCAGCCGGCGCAGCTCGCGATCCTCCGCGACCGCCACCGGGTTGTCGGCTCCGCGGTCCTCCAGGACGTCCACCAGACTCAGCCGGTCACCGCTCTCCCCCGCCGGGTGGAGCAGCTCGTCCAACGCGACCACGTTGGCGAGCGAGAGCTGACTGAAGATCGCGTGCAGATCCTCGATCGCGATGCCCATCTCCGCCGCCACCTCGGGCTCGTGGGGCGTGCGGCGGAGCCTGGCCTCCAGGGTCGCGTAGGTACGCTCCACCGCCTTCGCCTTCTGGCGCACCGACCTAGGGATCCAGTCCAGCGCCCGGAGCTCGTCGATGATGGCGCCACGGATACGGCTGATGGCGTACGTCTCGAACTTGATCGCGCGGTCGATGTCGAACTTCTCGATCGCGTCGATGAGGCCGAAGACCCCGGAGGAGACGAAGTCGGCCTGCTCGACGTTGGCCGGGAGACCCACACCCACCCGGCCGGCGACGTACTTGACCAGCGGGGAGTAGTGAAGGATCAGCTGCTCCCGCAGACGGGCGTCGCCCGTCTCCTTGTAGGAGCGCCAGAGCGTCTCCAGGGCCGTGCGGTCGGGGCCACCCGCCTCCCGGCGAGCCGCCGGGGTCCGACCGGTGGGAGGCGCTGCACGCTGCGCGGTGGCGGACGTGGCAGCCCCACGACCCGGGCGCGGCGACTGCGCGCGGCGAGCCGTGCTCGCCCTGGTGCCGTTTGACGCCGTGTCGGCTTCGGCCGTCGCAGTGACTTCGTTGGTGACTCCGGTGCCCCCGGCCGCGGTGGCGGCAGTGGCCGGGGCGGCCGACGACCCGGTGGTGGCCGTCGACCCCGCGGTCGCGCCGAGGGTACCCGGGGCCGCTGCAATCCCGAGCGTGCCCGCAGCAGCCGCTCCCGCGGCACCGTTCGGGTTCGCCGGGCTGATCAGGTGACCGGGGGCGACCGTCCCGCTGGTGTCGGCCGGATGAGTTCGGACCGGTGTGTCGGCCCCCGCCAGCGCGGCTCGGGCGGACCCGGTCACCGGAGGTCTCGCCTCGAACGCCGGGGCCCCGTGCGGAACGGCCTCGGTCGATGCGGAGGTCACCTCCGGTGCGACATCGGCCGAGGCGGTACCGCCGGCGCCGGCTCGCCCGCTCTGCCGAGCAAGCCCCATCGCGCCCAGCGTCTTGGGCTGGAGATCGGCCCCGGAACGTGTCTCGGTCCTCGGCCCTCCCGAGGACCGACCGCTGCCGGTCACCCTGTGTCCGGGAATGTGTGTGGGCATACGTTGGTCTGCGCCATTCTGCCGAGTCGTGTGCTGATAGGGAAGCCAATGGCGAGCGTAGCGTGACCGACTCACTGCAATGCGCTACCGCCACTCGGTCGTCCCCCGATCCGGTGGCGCCCGGACCGTGCTCCCACGAGCCCCGCCGACGGGCGGCCGGAGGGCGTGGGCACCCTGCCGCGTCACCTGCGGCGGACCAGCCTCCAGTGCGCCCCGGACCTCTCGACGAATCCCAACGAGCCGAGCTCGTAGAGGCGTTGCAGGACTTCGTCGGGTGGCAGACCACACTGCCTGGCCACCCCTCCGATCGACGATCCCTCAGCAGCCGCCGACACGGCTTCCAGGACTCGCGCGACGGCCGGCTCCAGAAGATCCCGTGGCAGGACGGGCCCGGCGCGCCGCGGCGCCAGATCCTCTCCGATCGCTCCGATCAGCTCGCCGATCTCCGCCGCGTCCGTCACCAGGACCGCCGCGCCACTGCGGATCAAGGCGTGGACGCCGGCGGAGAGCTCGGAGGTGACCGGGCCGGCGACGCCCATGGTGTGTCGGTTGAGATCGCGGGCGCGCCGGGCCGTACTGAGCGCCCCGCTGCGCAGCGCCGCCTCGACCACCACCGTGCCACGGGTCAGTGCGGCGATGACGCGGTTGCGCAGGACGAACCGGAAGCGATTCGGGTTTTCGCCCGGCGGGAGTTCGCTCAACAGCAGCCCCTGCTCGGCGATTCGACGAATCAGCTCCGCATGCCCCTGCGGGTAGGCCATGTCGACGCCGCAGGCGAGGACGCCGACGGTGAGCCCTCCGACCGCGAGTGCACCCCGATGGGCGGCGGCGTCGATGCCATAGGCCGCGCCCGACACCACCACCCAGCCGAGCTCGGCGAGTTGGGCTCCGAGTTCGCCCGCGACATGGGCGCCGTAGCTGGTACAGGCCCGGGCTCCGACCACCGAGACCGAGCGCAGGGCGAGCAGGCGTAGCGAGCCGGTGCCCACCGCCCAGAGCCCGATCGGCCTCCCCACGCCGAGATCGTCCAGCTGGCTGGGCCACTCGGTGTCCCCCGGAATGATGAAGCGGCCTCCACGGGTGCACACCCGTTCCAGGTCGGCCACCGGATCGACTCCCGGTAGGCGCGCCCGGTACGCGGCCAGCCGCCCGGGGTCGAGGCCCGATTCCTCGGACGCCCGGTCGTCCCGGATGCACTCCACCACCGTGGTGGCCGCGGCTCGCGCGAGCCAACGGCCCATACCCGCGTCACCGGGCTCGGTGAGCCGGCTGAGCGTTGCTCTGGCCAGGCGCTCGGGGTCGGCGAGCGTCGGCGGTTCGACGGTCTCGGCGTACGCGGCCGGAGCCGTGCAGGGCAGCCGCGTCGGTCCGGACGTCGCCATGGCCGCCCGACCGGGTACGGTCGGCCCGGTTGCGGTGCGGGGGGCTGCGAACCAAGTCGAGACCGACTCGGCGGACGTCGCCTGCGGGGTGGTCCGATTCCTGTGGTTCACCGTCACCTCCAGGGTTGACACATGATCAGTGGTCGTCCGTTCTCGGCACTGCCCGGGAGGCCGGCGCCGCCGGGCCGCTGGTGGTGCGCACGGGCGAAGTCCCGCGTGCCGGTGTCGGCGCCAGGCGGACGGCGCGGGAGGAGCAGCCGAAGTGAGGGAATGCACGCGCCGCCGGGCCGGGCGGGCAGAGTCCCCACCGCCCTGACGGGTCGGGGAACCTTCGCCGGGTTCCGGGTTCACCTGGGAGGGGACAGACCCTGGTCGACCCCTGTCCGCAGGACGAGAGCGGTCCGCAGGTCACGCTGGTCGGGTCGCTGCCGCCCACCGAGGTCGGCCACCGTCCAGGCCACCCGGAGCACCCGGTCCAGCCCTCGGGCGGTCAGCAGACCACGTTCGAGCTGACGGCCGACGTCCGTCATCGCGCCCGGCGCGAGATCCCAGCGGGTGCGCAGATGGTGCCCGGGCACTTCGGCGTTCGTCCGCCAGGGGGTGTCGGCCAGGCGGGCGGCCGCGCGGTCCCTGGCCTCCCGGACCCGGGCCGCGACGGTCGCCGTCGTCTCCGCCGTGGTGTCGTGGTCCAGCAGCTCGGCCCTGGTCACCGGCGCCACCTGGACCTGGAGGTCCACACGGTCCAGCAGTGGGCCGGACAGCCGGCTCTGGTAGCGGTTCACCATCACCGAAGTGCACTCGCAGCCGCCCCCGCGCAACGAGTGCCGGCCACAGGGGCAGGGGTTGGCGGCCAGGCAGAGCAGGAATCTGGCCGGCAGGCGCAGGGACCCGGCCGATCTGGCGATCACCACCTCGCCGGACTCCAGGGGCTGGCGCAGCGCATCCAGCACCCGGACCGGGAATTCCGGCGCCTCGTCCAGGAACAGCACACCGCGGTGAGCCAGCGAGACCGCACCGGGCCTGGGCAGTCCGCTTCCGCCACCGACGATCGCGGGCATCGTGGTCGAGTGGTGCGGGGCGCAGTACGGCGGGCCCGCGATCAGCGGACGCCCGGGGGGAAGGAGCCCGGCGACGGAGTGAACGGCGGTGACCTCCAGGGCCTCGGACTGCGTCAGCGGTGGCAGCAGCGCCGGCAGTCGCTCGGCGAGCATGGTCTTGCCTGCTCCTGGCGGCCCTTTCAGGAAGAGGTGGTGACCGCCCGCGGCCGCGATCTCCAGGGCACGGCGTGCCTCGTACTGGCCGGCCACGTCCGCGAGGTCGAGCTGTGGACTCGCCTGACCCGACAGGCCTCGTGAACCCGATCCGGGCAGCACGAGCCCGGCCAGGAGCGGATCGGGACGGCCGTTCACGGTGTCCTGCGGCTCGTCCGGCACGGGAGTGTTGGTGAGGACGGCGATCAGCTGGCGCAGGCTTCGAACCCCGATGACCGACACACCGGGGACGAGTGCAGCCTCGGCCGCCGTCTGCTCGGCGACCACGACGTGCCGGTAACCGGCCTCGGCAGCGGCGAGCACGGACGGCAGAACTCCGCGGACGGGCCGTACCCTGCCGTCCAGTCCCAGCTCACCGATGATCAGAAGCTCGGCGATGGTGGTGGGGTCGAGCCGCTCGGCGGCGGCCAGGACCGCACAGGCCACGGCCAGGTCGAACCCGCTACCGCTCTTGGGGACGGAGGCCGGGCTCAGCCCGACCGTCAGTTTGCGTTGCGGCCAGGCCTCACCGCTGTTGACCACGGCTGCCCTGACCCGGTCCCGGGCTTCGGAGAGGGCCTTGTCGGGCAGCCCCACCAGGCTGAACGCCGCCACTCCCGGTTCGAGATCTGCCTGGACTTCGACGACCACACCGTCCACGCCGACGAGTGCGACCGAGCACGTCCTCGCGAAGGCCATCTCACACCACCCCGCGAAGGTGCTCGACGGTGGCCGCACCCTTGATCCGGTTGATCACGGCCACCAGGTCGATCCGCACCCCGCCGGGCGGTGGCGGGGCCGGCCAGTGCGGCTCCGCAGGGCCCGGCCCCGCTGTACCGGTGCCTGGCGCACCGTCGCCGGGTAGGTCGGGTGCACCGGCAATCGGAGCGCCGGGGTGAGGAGTGCTCGCGGGCGGCGCGTGCGCTCCGGAGCTCGTGGCGAAGGGTGGGCCCGCGAGCGAGCTGCTCACGCCCTCCGCCAAGGCCGCGAAGTGAACGGGCCAACGCTCGGCGAGCCAGCGCTCGGCCAATCGGCGTAGGCGGTCCGCCTTGGTCGCGTCGATCGCCTCGCTGGGCTGTTGGAAGCTCCGCTCGGAGCGGGTCTTCACCTCGCAGACGGCGAGTGTCTCGCCGTCGAGAGCGACGATGTCGAGCTCGCCCTCGGCGCAGCGCCAGTTCCGTTCCAGGATGCGAAGCCCGTCCGCCACCAGCCGACGGGCCGCGACCTGCTCCCCGTAGCGGCCCAGCCCGTTGTTGCCGCTCCGGCCGGTGTCGGTGGCGCGCCCGACCTGACTACGGGCGGCCGGGCGGACAGTGGCCGACTCGTCCTGCCCGGTTCTCTGCAGCGCTGGCCCGGGCGGGCTGCCTTCCGGCCGCCGGGTACCTCGTCCGCCCGTGCGTCGCGGCCGGCCGCCGCCCTGTTCCCGCGCCGCACTCGCCCCTGCGGGCTGCTTGGTGCGCGGTGTGCGCCGGGTCGTGCTCTGCGTCGATTCCTGCACGGTGACCACCTCCGGCTACGGAGGCTGCCGGGCGGACCGTGAGGTGGCCAGCAGGAAACGATTTCCTGTGGATAACCACGGCCTGTGGATAACTCCTGTCACCCACAGGAGTGAGGAATCGGATCACCCCTGGACAACGGCCGGCGGGCGGCGCACCGTCAGTTGCCGAAGCCCGAGTCGTCGGAGGGCAGCTCCAGATCGCTCTTCGCCAGCTCCTCGATGTTGACGTCCTTGAACGTCAGCACCCTGACCTTGCGGACGAAGCGGGCCGGCCGGTACATGTCCCAGACCCAGGCGTCAGCCATCGACACCTCGAAGAACACCTCGCCCTGGAGCGAGTGGACCTGCAGTTCATAGTCGTTCGTGAGATAGAAACGCCGTTCGGTCTCGATCACGTACTTGAACAGGCCGACTACGTCCCGGTACTCCCGGTAGAGCTTGAGCTCCATCTCGGTCTCGTACTTTTCGAGATCCTCGGCACTCATTCAGGTGTCCCCTCAACTCGTCAGTCCACCCATTGTGGACCACCACACCCGCCATCAGAGCCGTACTGGAGTGACTGGCGGCCCATCCGCCAACAGGCGCTCCAGGAACCCCGCCAGTCCGACCGGGTACACGGTCTCCACCGTGTCCCGCAGCTCCGCCGCCGTCCACCAACGCGACTCCAGCAGCAGGGCGTGCTCCTGGTCCCCGGAGTGCGGAGGGTCCACGACGCTGCGCGCCGTCCGGGCCAGATGGAACCACTGATCCTGTTCGAACCGCTGCCCCCGGAAGGAGAACGACACCGTGCCGAACGCCACCAGCGGCCCCAGCACGACATCACGCAGGCCCGTCTCCTCGAAGAGCTCGCGCAGGGCGGCCTCGGGCACGCCCTCACCCGGCTCCAGCCCACCGCCAGGGGTGATCCACCAGGTCACGTCGGGCTTCGCGGGATCGATCCCGCGAAGCAGTAGCAGCCGGTCCTGCTCGTCCAGCAACAGGACGCGGGCGGCCGTCCGCCGCTGCATCACCATGCCCGCGCCTCCTCCCGCTCCCACCACCGCCCGGGCTCTCCGGTGCTCAGGCCCTCGCCCGCCGACGGATTCGACGGGCCAGACCGGCCACGGCACCGATCGCAGACGTCACCACGATCAGAGCGGCCCCCGCCGCCGTGGCGTAGGCCGCCGGCTCCAGCGGGCCCCGCCCGCCCGGGACGGCCCCACCGACCGCGTCGAAGGCCACCGTACGCCCGAACATCCCGACCCGACCGAAGGGCAGGACGGTCGCCTCCACCCGCGCCACGACGTCCTCCACGGGAACGGTGCCGCTCGCCACGTCCAGGTGGGTACGGGAGTCCAGCGAGCCCAGACGGTTGTCCCCCATCATGAAGAGCCTGCCGGCCGGTACCTCGACGCTGAAGGCGGCGCCCTGCAACTGCTGCTCGTCGACGTACGGCTCGTCGATCGGCTTGCCGTTGACCGTCAGCCGGTTGCCCGCGTCGCAGCAGGCCACCGTGTCGCCTCCCACCGCCACCACCCGCTTGACCATTTCCGCTCCGCCCCAGAGCCGGTCGCGAAACACCACCACGTCACCGCGGCCGACCGTACCTCCGCCCTTACGAGCCAGGACGGTGTCGCCGATCTGCAGCGTCGGCGTCATCGAGGCCGTCGGAATGCGGTAGGGGGTGTAGTCGACCGCTATGAGCCCGAATCCTCCGAACAGGAGCACCAGACCCAGCGCGATGGCCACGCCCTGGGCCACGGATCCAATCCCTCGCCTCGGCCGGGGTGCTCGCACCGGACGGTCGACAGCCTGCTCCGCGACACTGCTCATCGATACCGTCCAACCCTGACCGACCTGGGGAACCTGCGGGGCGTCCCCGGACCGGCGCGCGAACGTCGACGGGCCGTGGCACGTCCGAGCAGATTACTCGTCGGTACCACGGCCCGCGCAAGACCCGGCGAACACCCGTGCACCCAGATCCACCGGACAGTCGTACCGGCCCGGAAGGAGTCGATCACGATGGATGTCACACGGCGGAGCCAAGCGGCTCAGCTCAGGATCCGATCCTCCGCCTCATCCGGCGGACCAGCGGAAAGAGCCCCACCGCGCCGAGCGTGCCGGCCACCGGGGGAACGAACGGCTCCGCCGCCGCCAGGCCCTTCTGGTCGAAGGTCGCCGGCACCGGCAGGGTGGCCCAGCGGTCGAGCGGCCAGGCGACCACGAACGCCCGCCCCACCACGTCGCTCACCGGAACGGTGCCGCCACCCGGCTGGTCCATGTGGTAGCGCGAGTCCAGGGAGTCCGCCCGGTGGTCGCCCATGACCCAGATCCGGCCGTCGGGCACGTGGACGGGACCGAAGGGCTTCGTCCCACAGGGGGTGTTGCCCGGGAAGACGTAGGGCTCGTCGAGCGCGATCCCGTTGACCTTGACCGGCCCCTCGCCCTCGCACTCGACGGTATCGCCGCCGACGGCGATGACCCGCTTGATCAGGTCCTTCTCGTTGGCCGACGGCATCAGGCCGACGAAGCTGAGGACGTCCTGGAGACCCCTGACGAAGGAGTTGTTGCTCTGCTGGGCGGGCTCGTCGTTCAGCCAACCGCCCGGGTCGTGAAAGACCACGACCTCACCGCGTTCGGGCTCGGACCCGAACCACGGGGTCAGCTTGTCCACCAGAACGCGATCGCCGACCTGCAGCGTGTTCTGCATGGACTCGGACGGGATGGAGAACGCCTGGACGAAGAACGTCTTGATCACCAGAGCGAGGATCAGCGCGATCCCGATCAGGATCGGCAGCTCCTTCCAGAACGAGCGCTGCTTGCGTTCCGTGCTCGGGTTGTCCGCCGAGCGCTCGTCGTCAGCGGTTCCAGCTGGGATGTCGTCCATGCCACTGCCCTGATCCTCGGCCGACTGTGCCGCGGTGTCCTCGACAGAGCCCAAGGGCTCTGCGGACTCGGCCGACCGGGCCGTCCGGCCGCCGGCGCCCTCGGGCTCTCCGGCGCCCGAACGCGCGCCGATCACCAAATCCCCCACGACATCTCCTCCCTGCTGTGCGGACGCTCGTGCGTCCGCTCTCACCAGTGCCGCACAGCGGGCACCACGCTCACCACGATCCGACCGTCAATCCACCTCAGGCCTGCCCGCAAGGAGCCCACCTGACGCAGACGCGGCCGTTGGGAAACCGGTACTTCGTACCGGGGCCCAGCACTTCTCTATCACTCCAAGGCATCCGGCCCGTGATCCCACGCGCCGGGCTCCGCGGGCGGCCACATGCCGGCTCTAGCCCGAAGCCGTCGGGCGGCGGCGGGCAATGAGCGGAAGGACGCCCAACACACCCATAACGAGCGGAGGTTCCGTCGGTCGCGGCCACACGCCCATCTCGTAGCGGACGACTCCGGGCGCCGCCGCCCGAGCCGGCAGCGAGGAGAGTGAAGCGGGCTCGTCCAGTTGATGGAATCGCTGGATCGGCCAGGCGATCACGAAGGCCCGGCCCACCACGTCGGCCAGCGGGATGGTGCCCTGACCCGGGTTCCCCATGTGGAAACGCGAGTCCGCGGAGACGTCCCGGTGGTCGCCCATCACCCAGAGCCGCCCCTCGGGGACCTCCACCTTGAAGGGCTGCCTGGACGGCGGGTTCCCCGGCGAGAGGTACGGCTCGTCGACGGCCCTGCCGTTGACGCTGACCCGCCCCTGCTCGTCGCAGCACTCGACCGTGTCACCCCCCACCCCGATGACCCGCTTGATCAGGTCCTGCTCGTTCTCCGAGGGCAGCAGGCCGACATAGGTGAAGGCCGACTTCACCCCGCGCATGACCGGCCCGTCCGTGGAGGGCTTGTGCTCACCCTCCAGCCAGCCGCCGGGATCCTTGAAGACAACCACATCGCCGCGTGAGGGCTCGCTGCCGAACCACGGCGTGAGCTTGTCCACCAGCACTCGGTCACCGATCTGGATGGTCTGCTCCATCGAGCCGGACGGAATCACGAAGACCTGGATCAGGAAGGTCTTCATCACCAAGGCCACCAACAGCGCCACGATCACGATCAGCGGGAACTCGCGCAGGACGGAGCGCCGACGCCGACGGGCGGCCCGCCGCGCGCTCTTGCGCCGATCCGCGCGCCCGCGCCAGGGGACGGCCGGGGTGTCGCCGACGGACCCGGGGGCGGCCGTGATCCGATCACCTCTCGCCGCCCCCTCGGAGATACCACCCGCCACGCCGAGGGCATCGCCCGGGCCGCGCCCTGTCCCGGTGGTGGCCGAAGCCGTACCCGGACGGGCGCTCGGACGGCTGGACGAGGGGGTTGCGACCCGTCCTCTACCCCTGGTCCCCATGCCCACCTGTCCCCCCTAGCGCGGCGAAGGCCGCCGGCCGGTCCAGGCTGGTCCAGTGGCCGACCGGGAACACCACCCAGTCGGCGCGCCCGATCACCTTGTCCTCCGGGACGAAGCCACCGCCCGGCTCACCGAGGTGATCACGTGAGTCGCGGGAGGCACTGCGATGGTCGCCCATCACCCAGAGCTTGCCGGCGGGCACCACGATGTCGAACGCCACGCTCGACGGTGCGTCTCCGAGCCGAAGGTAGTCCGACTCGTCGAGCGGCACACCGTTGACCTTCAGCGGCCCGTCCGGCCCGGGGCTCGTGATCCTGTCGCCGCCGACGCCGATCACGCGCTTGACGTAGACCGTGTCGCCCGCCGGCGCGAGGCCGAGCTCCTGCCCGAGGCCCCGCAGGGTTCCTCCGACTCCGTCGGCCCCGGAGGCCCGGGGAAGGAACGATCCGGTGCCGTCGAACACCACCACATCGCCGCGCTCGACGTGCCCGCCGAAGGCGTAGGCCAGCTTGTTGGCCACCAGCCGGTCACCCGGGTACAGCGTGTTCTCCATCGACCCCGAAGGGACTGCGAACGGTCGGGCGACGAAAGCGTTCACCAGGAGCAGTGTCAGCAGGCAGACGCCCGCCAGGAGGAGGAGGTCACGCGCCCACCGCCCGCCGCGCTCGGCGGACGTTTCGTCCTCGTCGGCCGCCGGCCCCTCCCCCTGCTCCGACTGCGACTGCGACTGCGACTGCGACTGCGCCCGAACTCCGGGCCCCGCCTGTCCCTCGCCGGGCCCTGCGGTCGGGCCGGCTGCCCGGCTCCCGGCTCCGGGCTCCGCTCCGGAATCCGGTTCGGCATCGGTCACGGGAACGGGAACGGGCACGCAATCGCCGTCAGGCTCGTCCCCGGGCTCGGCGACGGCTGCCCCCTCGGCGGCCGCGGAGGCGTCGGAGGTGCGCGTGGACCCGGCCGCGGCACCACTCGCCCCGGGGGTGGAAACAGCCGCGGACCGCGACGGCGTGTCCGCACCCGTGGGTGCGTGACTGCCGTCGCGGTCCGCGATTGGTTCGTACGTGCTCATCGGGGGCTGAGCTTACAGTGCAGCCCTTGGACCCCGTCGAGCGTCCCGACCCGCTCCGCCAGGCGGAGACGGGCAGGGGATCAGCGGTCGCGCTTCTCCTTGATCTTCGCGGCCTTGCCGCGGAGGTCACGCAGGTAGTACAGCTTGGCGCGGCGGACCGCACCGCGGGTCACGACCTCGATCTTCTCGACGACCGGGGTGTGCACCGGGAAGGTGCGCTCCACGCCGACGTTGAAGCTCACCTTGCGGACGGTGAAGGTCTCACCGACGCCGGAGCCGTGGCGACGGATGACGACGCCCTGGAAGATCTGGACACGGGAGCGGTTGCCCTCGATGACCCGGACGTGAACCTTCAGGGTGTCACCGGCGCGGAACGCGGGGATGTCGGTGCGCAGCGAAGGCGCGTCGACAGCAGCGAGCTTGTTGCTCATTTTGCTCTCCATCGCAGGCGCCACGGGCCGCCTACGGAAGTTCGTCACAATGGGGTGCGTTGCGGGCCGCACGGCTGGCGGTGGTCCCCCCGTGGCGGGGGCACCGGTCCACATGGTCCCTACGGGAGGAACCCAGCGACAGACAACAGCCGCCTATTCTTCCACATCATCGGTCAGGGACCGAAATCGACCGAGCCGCTCGTCCCAGGCCAGGCCGAGGATGCTGAGCGCCTCGCGGTCCTTCTTGTCGAAGGCCCCGTACTGCCAGCGAGCGACCAGGTCGGGCCGGTTGGCCAGGGTCCTGGCGAAGGCCTGCTCACGCCGCCAGCGGGCGATCCTGCCGTGGTTGCCGCTGAGCAGTACGTCGGGCACGACGCGTCCGCGCCACTCGGCGGGCTTGGTGTAGACCGGGCCTTCGAGGAGATCGGCCATCGCGCCGGGGGCGAAGGAGTCGTCCCGGTGGGACTCGGCGTTGCCGAGCACTCCGGGCAGGAGGCGGGCGACGGCCTCGACCATCACCAGGACGGCCACCTCTCCGCCGGCCAGCACGTAGTCGCCGATCGAGGCCTCCACCACCGGCATCCGGGTGGCCGCCTCCTCGATCACCCGCCGGTCGATGCCCTCGTAGCGGGCGGGAGCGAAGGCCAGCCAGGGTCGGGCGGCGAGCTCCTGGGCCAGCTCCTGGGTGAACGGACGCCCGCTGGGCGTGGGCACGACCAGGGTGGGCACCGTGCCCTCCGGCCCCTGGTTCAGCACCGAGTCCAGGGCGGCGGCCCACGGCTCGGGCTTCATCACCATGCCGGGACCGCCCCCGTACGGGGTGTCGTCCACCGTGCGGTGCACGTCGGTGGTCCACCCGCGGAGGTCGTGCACGTGCACGTCGAGCTGACCGCGTGCGCGCGCCTTGCCCACCAGGGAGACGTTCAGCGGCTCAAGGTACTCGGGGAAGATCGTGACGACGTCGATCCGCATCCCGTGCTGGGCGGACTGCGTCGGAGCGCCCGTCCCGGACGGCGCTGCCTCCCCCGACGGCTCGGCGGCTCCGGCCGGCTCCCCCAACGGCTCGGCGGCTCCGGCCGGCTTCCCCGACGGCTCGGCGGCTTCGACCGGCGAGGCGTCCCCGGGCAGCCCGAGTCCCTCGGTGGCTGCCTGCGTCCCGAGCGGCCGGCTCATGCCTCACCCTCGGTGCGCTCGTCGCCCCCGGCGCCATCCACCTCGGCACTGTCGCTCTGGCCTGCTCCCGGCGCGCCCTCGGCAACGCCTTCGTCGTCGGCGCCGTCCTCCTCGGACTCGCCACGGGCGATCTCGGCGTCCGCCGCGTCGATCAGGCCGGGCGGCGGGTCGAGGACGACCCGCTGGTTCTCCAGGTCGATGGTCGGAACGATCCTGGTGACGAAGGGCACCAGGACCTCCGTGCCGTCGTCCTTGGTGACGGTGAGCAGGTCCTGGTAGGGCAGGTGGACGACCTCGGTCAGCTCGCCCACCGGGGTGCCGTCCAGCAGGACCACGTCCAGGCCGATCAGCTGGTGGTCGTAGTACTCCTCGGGGTCCTCCGGGGTCTCCTCCGGGTCGACCTCGGCGATCAGGACGGTTCCGCGGAGGGCCTCGGCCGCGTTGCGGTCGTTGACCCCCGCGAAGCGCAGCAGCAGCCGGCCGCTGTGCACCTTGCCGGATTCGACGGTCAGCGGGCCGGCCGACGCCGGGTCGGTGAGCACGACGGCGCCGGGGCCGAGCCGGAGCTCCGGCTCGTCCGTACGGACCTCGACGCTGACGTCCCCCTTGATGCCGTGGGCGCGGCCGATCTTGCCGACGACGAGCTGCACGGTGATCGCTCTCCTGAGTTCGGTACGGGCCGGGTGCCGGACAGCGGACCGGCCGACGAAAAGAAGGCCGGTCGGGACGACAAGCGTCCCGACCGGCCCGAGCAGACTGCACGCTCCGCGGAGCGGCGTAGTCAGCGAATGCTGTCCACGTCGACGAGGTCGACCCGGACGTTGCGACCGCCGAGGGCGCCGACCACGGTGCGCAGAGCGCGCGCGGTCCGGCCGCCACGGCCGATCACCTTGCCGAGGTCATCGGGGTGCACCCGCACCTCGATGGTGTTCCCCCGACGCAGGTTGCGCGAACGCACCTGTACCTCGTCGGGGTGCTCGACGATGCCCTTCACCAGGTGATCGAGGGCGTCCTCGATCACGATCAGGCCTCGGTGGAAGCGGCGTCGGCCTCAGCCTCGGCCTTGTCCGACTTCTTCGCCTTCGGGGTGATGGCAACACCGGTGGTGCTGTCCTCGAAGCCGGCAACGGCCTTCGCGAACAGGTGCGAGAAGTCCTCGACCTTGGGCTCGGCGACCTTGAGCGGCGCCGGGGCCGGCAGGCCCTTGTACTTCTGCCAGTCGCCGGTCAGCTTGAGGATGGCGAGCACCGGCTCGGTCGGCTGGGCGCCGACGGACAGCCAGTACTGGGCGCGGTCGCTGTCGACCTCGATCTTCGAGGGGTCGTAGGTCGGCTGGTAGATGCCGATCTCCTCGATCGCGCGACCGTCACGCTTGGTGCGGGCGTCGGCGACGACGATGCGGTAGTGCGGGGCGCGAATCTTGCCGAGACGCTTGAGCTTGATCTTGACTGCCACGGGAGTGGATTCTCCTGGAGTTGACGTGGGTGAGCGGCCGCGTCCTCCGCGTGGGGTTGCGGGGGTCGGCCGTTCAAGGGACACGCCAGCCGTAGGAGAGAGGGGTCCTGCTCGGCTGCCGAGTACTCAGCTGTCAATTGTGCCATACCGGCGCAGGTCGGCCCGCCAGGGGGCGGACGATCACCGGAGCCGGACCGCCGTCGCGACGGCGTCGCAATCCCCCGTGCCCCCCGCACACCGGGTGCGGGCCGCGGCGCCGCCCACAGACGCGGGCGGGGGCTGGACAGGGGCGGCGCACAGCGGGCTCCGACTCACCGGCACGGATGTCCGGATCCGCCCGGGCAGTCGTCCGGGAGCCGATCCGGGGGCTCGCCCGCCTGGGGGCGGACGAAGGTCTGGTCGACCGGGAGCAGCCGCCCCGGCCGACCAGACCCCTGACTACGCAATCTTGAACGGCTGCTGGCAGGCGCCGCAGACGATCGAAGCCTGCGCCAGCACCGACGGCACGACCCGGACGTTACGGCCGCAGCCGCAGATCGCCTTGACCCTGACGCCGCCCCCGGACGAACCGTGCCGGGCGGCGGGCCCGCGGAAGGCGCGCGAGGCGCCGTCGCCGGCCACGGCCTCCTGGTGCGCACCGAGCGCACGGTCGAGCCGCTCGATCGTGTCGGCGTACCGCTCCTGGGTCTCCTTGAGCATGGTGACCTGGGAGAAGCCGCTGCTCGCGTGCGGCTCCACCGGGTGCGCCAGGCCGAGCTCGGAGGCAAGGAGGAGGAAGCGCCGGTTGTGGTAGCGCCCGGCCCTTGAGGTGTCCCGGATGTCCCGGGCGGCGGCCAGGCCGTGGGCGGCCTCGTGAAGCAGCCGCTCGAATCCGAGCCGGGTGCCACAGGCCGAGGAGGATTCGCCGATCAGCGCCTCAGGAGAGGCCAGGTCGGGGAGATCCTGGTGGTGGGTCTGGATGTCACTCCAGGCGGCGGCCAGTTCGGCCGCGAGGACGAGGGGCTGTGTCGTGCTCACGCTAGACCAACGATGGAGTGCGAGCCGATGTTCCGCGTGTTCCCGTTCTCCGGGAATTCCCAGGAAACTCTCAGGAATGCGTGACAGCACGCGAATTGCGCGCTCTGGATCTGACGCAAGACCAACCCCCTGCAGTATGTGCCCGTCGGAGTTCGCCGGGCTCGTCGCTTCCGCCCGGGGGCGGGCTGTCGCCCCAAGACGTACGGCCCGGGGCCCTCGTCGAGTTGACAGGGCCACGGGCCGTACACCGTACCGCTATTCCGTTAATACCGGCAGTTGACCGGTCAGTAGGCATGTCAGCCGGCGAGACGGATGCCCCCACCGCGCCGATCCGGGCCTTCCGGGGCGGAAGTGAACCGTCCGGTAACTAGGACGAAATCGATTCAGTAGGCACGCGCGACGATCGCGATATTGCCTTCCTGGTCATCCGTCAGCGGGACCGAGCCGTCGGCGGCGATGATGCAGCGCACCGAGACGCCCTGTTCGGCCAGCTTGGCCTCGCCCTCCGGGCCGAGCTCGGCCCAGGAGATCCGGCCCCAGCCGGTGGCCGCGGCCTCGACGGCCTCGTCGATGGTCGAGACGTCCACCGTGCGGGCCTCGCGGCGCTCGCGGGACTGGCGCAGCAGCAGCGCCTGGTCCTCCTCCAGGATGCCCGGCAGCAGCGACGCCAGGGCGTCGATGGCGACCGGCTCCTTGCCGCCGGGGATCCGGCGGGCCAGCATCGCGGTGCCGCCCTCCAGGTCGCGCGGGCCGACCTCGATGCGCACCGGTACGCCCTTGAGCTCCCAGTCCACCGCGCGGCGGCCGAACGGGGTGTCGGTGCGGTCGTCGACGAGCACCCGGATGCCGGCGGCCTCCAGCTGCGCGCCGATCTCGCGGACCTTGGCCAGCACGGCGTCGTCGCCCTTGATGGCGAGGACGACGACCTGGGTGGCGGCGAGTCGCGGCGGCACGCGCAGGCCGTTGTCGTCGCCGTGCGACATGATCAGGCCGCCGACCATGCGGGTCGAGACGCCCCAGGAGGTCTGCCAGACGTGCTCGCGCTCGGCACCCTGCAGCTGGTAGGTGGTGTTGAAGGCCTTGGCGAAGTTCTGGCCCAGCTCGTGGCTGGTGCCCATCTGCAGCGCCTTGCCGTCACCCATCATGCCTTCGAGGGTGAGCGTGTTGATGGCGCCCGCGAAACGCTCGCGGGCGGTCTTGCGGCCGAGCACGACGTCGATGCCGAGCACGTTGACCATGAAGTCGGCGTAGACCTCGGTGTGGATGCGCGAGGCGTACTGGCGCGCGTCCTCGTAGGTGGCGTGGGCCGTGTGGCCCTCCTGCCAGAGGAACTCGGTGGTGCGGAGGAAGACGCGCGGACGCAGCTCCCAGCGGACCACGTTGGCCCACTGGTTGATCAGCAGGGGCAGGTCGCGGTGGCTCTGCACCCACTTGGAGAAGTACTCGTTGATGATCGTCTCGGAGGTGGGCCGGACGACGACCGGCTCCTCCAGCTCCTTGCCGCCGCCGTGGGTGACCACCGCGAGCTCGGGGGCGAAGCCCTCGACGTGCTCGGCTTCCTTGGTCAGGTACGACTGCGGGATGAACATCGGGAAGTAGGCGTTCTGAGCGCCGGCCTTCTTGATGCGGGCGTCCATCTCCTGCTGCATCCGCTCCCACAGGCCGTAGCCGTACGGTCGGATGACCATGGTGCCGCGGACCGGACCGTTGTCGGCCAGCTCGGCCTTGTTGATGAGGTCCTGGTACCAGCGCGGGAAGTCGTCCGCCTGGGGGGTGAGAACGGGTGCCTTTGCCATGGGGCGAATGGTACGGGGAGTAGGCCCCCGACTTCGAATCTGTTCACCGGCGCGCGGGGAGGGGCGCACCACCACGGCGCGCGGATACCACCCCGCACCCCTCTGGACGCCGCGCCCGAGCCGCTGTTCGCTGGAGTGGGGCGGGACTTTGGGGGAGCCACGGACAGGACACCGAAGGACCGGATGGGAGGCCGCGATGGCTTCAGCGCAGGCGACCGGCACAACCTCAGTTCACACGCGGGCGGAGGACCACAGGGCGGCCCACGGACCGGGTCCGGGCCGGGCCCGGGACTGGGCCGAGATCCAGGAACGGATGCTCGTACCGCTCTACGAGGCGGTCTACGACCGTCTGGAGGTCGGCCCGGCCACCAGCGTGCTCGGGCTCGGCTGCCGGTCGGGGCTGGCGCTGCTGCTCGCCGCCGGCCGGGGTGCACAGGTCGCCGGGCAGGAGCCGGAGGCGGAGCTGCGCCGGCTCGCCCAGGACCGCCGGCTACGGGTCGGGGCGGCCGGGCGGCCGGGCACGCCGGAGGACGACGTCCCCCGCACGGCCTACTCGCTGGTCACGGTTTTCGAGCAGCTGCCCGGGGCCGCCGATCCCGGCCGGGTGGTGGTCGAGGCGGCCGGGCACACGCTCGTCGGCGGCCAGGTGGTGCTGGCGGCCTGGGGCCCGCCGGAGCGCTGCGAGAGCGCGGCCGTCCTGGACGTGGCGCGGCGCCGGGCGGGGCGCACCAGCGCCCGCGACCCGTTCGCGCTGAGCTCCCCCGGCGGTCTGGAGGACCTGCTGGCCGGGACCGGCCTCCGGCCGGCCGGCAGTGGCCGGGTCTCCTGCCCGTTCGCCTACGCGGACCTGGACAGCGCCGTCCGCGGGCTGCTCTCCACCGGTCTGTACGACGCGGCGGTGGAGTTCTCCGGCGGGTCGCTGGTGGCGAAGGAGCTGGAGGAGACCCTGCACCCGTACCTGCTCCCGGGCGGCGCGGTGCGGATGGCCAACGTCTTCCGGTACGTGGTCGCGGAACGGGTCCGCTGACCCGGCCGCCCCGGCGGCGTCGAGGGGGCGCACACGGTTTCGCGTGCGCCCCCTCGGCGACGCTCCGGGTCGGGGTGCGACGGCGCGGAGCGGCCGGGTCAGCGCCCGGGCGGTCCCGGCCACTCCTCGGACGTCATGGCGAACCGCTCGTGGTCCCGCCAGGCACCGCCGAGGTAGAGCATCCGGGGCGTGAAGCCCTCGTGCCGGAAGCCCAGCCGCCGGGCCAGCGCGATCGAGCGCTCGTTCTCCGGCTGCACGTTGATCTCCAGCCGGTGCAGTCCCAGACCGCCCGCGGACTGGTGGGCGAAGCAGCGGTCCACGACGAGCAGCATGCCCTCGGTCATCCGGCCGGTGCCGGCGAAGGGCAGGTACGCGTCGTAGCCGAGCGCCCCGTTGCAGAACCGGCCCATCACGATGTTCGCGACGTTGCACTTGCCGACCAGCCCGCCGGTCTCGCGGTCGATGATCAGGTAGGTCCGCAGGCCGGACCCCTGGCGCCCCAGCAGCTCGGGCAGTCCGTCCGGCTCGACCGGGTTCCAGCGGCCGATGTGGTCCGCCGAGCGCCGCACGGTCTCGGCGTACTGCTCCACGTCTGCGGGCCTCGGGGCCCGGATCGTCACTCGCACCCCACCATCATCGGTCACACCCTCGGGCACGCGTACGGCCCGCCACCCGGGTCTGCCGGGGGCGGGCCGTACCCGAGGACTCGGGGACCGGGGAGGGTCAGAGGAGGTCCTTGAACTCCTTCGGGAGCTCGAAGTCGGACGGGCCCTTGCCCGCGCCGAGCCCGAACGCCCCGCCCTGGGCCGGCGCCTGCTGCCCGGGCGCGCCGGGGCCCAGGGCCCGGCGCTCGGCGGCGGCCTGCTCCTCCTGCGCGCGCTTCAGCGGGTTGCCGGACTTCTTGCGGCCCTTGGCCGCCGGGGCCTTCTTCGCGGACTTCTTGCCGCCGCCCATGCCCGGGATGCCCGGCATTCCGGGGATGCCCTTGCCGGAGGCCATCGCGGACATCATCTTGCGGGCCTCGAAGAAGCGCTCGACCAGGTTGTTGACCTCGCCCACGCCGACGCCCGAACCCTTGGCGATGCGCAGCCGGCGCGAGCCGTTGATGAGCTTGGGGTCGGTCCGCTCGGCCGGCGTCATCGACTTGATGATCGCGCCGACGCGGTTGACGTCCTTGTCGTCGATGTTGTTGATCTGGTCGCGGATCTGGCCCATGCCCGGCAGCATGCCGAGCAGCTTGGAGATCGAGCCCATCTTCTGGACCTGCTCCAGCTGCGACAGGAAGTCGTCGAGCGTGAAGTCCTTGCCGCCGCCCTGCAGCTTGGAGGCGATCTTCTCCGCCTCGGCCTGCGAGAAGGTCTGCTCGGCCTTCTCGATCAGGCTGAGCATGTCGCCCATGCCGAGGATGCGCGAGGCCATCCGGTCCGGGTGGAAGGCGTCGAAGTCGTCGACCTTCTCGCCGTTGGAGGCGAACATGATCTGCCGACCGGTGACGTGCGCCACCGACAGCGCGGCACCGCCTCGGGCGTCGCCGTCGAGCTTGGACAGCACCACACCGGTGAAGTCGACGCCGTCGAGGAAGGCCTGGGCGGTGGTGACCGCGTCCTGGCCGATCATCGCGTCGACGACGAAGAGGACCTCGTCGGGGTTGACCGCGGCCCGGATGTCGGCGGCCTGCTGCATCAGCTCGGCGTCGATGCCGAGGCGGCCGGCGGTGTCGACGATGACGACGTCGTACTGCTTCTGCTTGGCGTACTCGATCGAGTCGCGGGCGACCTTGACCGGGTCGCCGACGCCGTTGCCCGGCTCGGGCGCGTAGATCGCCACGCCCGCGCGCTCGGCGACGACGCTCAGCTGGTTCACGGCGTTGGGGCGCTGGAGGTCGCAGGCGACCAGCAGCGGCGTGTGCTTCTGCGACTTCAGCCAGTGGCCGAGCTTGCCCGCGAGGGTGGTCTTGCCCGCACCCTGCAGACCGGCGAGCATGATCACCGTCGGACCGGTCTTGGCGTACCGGACCCGTCGGGTCTCGCCGCCGAGGATGTTGATGAGCTCCTCGTTGACGATCTTGATGATCTGCTGGGCCGGGTTGAGCGCACCGGAGACCTCGGCGCCCAGCGCGCGGTCCTTGACCTGCTTGATGAAGGCCCGCACCACGGGGAGTGCGACATCCGCTTCGAGCAGCGCGATCCGGATCTCGCGGGCGGTGGCGTCGATGTCCGCCTCACTGAGGCGGCCCTTGCCCCGGAGGTTCTTGAACGTCGCTGCGAGGCGATCGGAAAGAGTGTCGAACACGTCGGTCGCGGGTCCCTTGCGGCATCGGTACGGGTACGGTCGTCGCCCCCAGGGTATCCGGCCGCCCCGGGTACGGTCTCCACCCCGGTGGCGGCCAGGTCGGGAGAGCTGCCCGGGCGGGCGGTTTCTTTACCGAAGCGAGGTGTCGCGACCGCCCGCGCTTGGCTACGGTCGGTGCCGTCATGCCTGCGTCACAGGGGGAGCATTCATGAGCGCCGGGGCATCGAGCGGCGGGGGTTCGGGCGGCGGTCCGTCGAAGGACGGCCCTTCCTGGAGCACGGACGGCCCTCCCGGGAGCCGGGCACCGGGCGACGGGCCGCACCACGGGACTCCGCACCACGGGGCACCGGGCGACGGGGCGCCGAGCGACGGGCTGCCGGGGGGCGGGACGCCGCACAACGAGGCGCTGGCCGCCCGGGCCGCCGAACTGGGCACGGCCGACTACGACCCGGCGGCCCTGATCGGGGAGTTCCGGCGCAGCGCCGTACTCGTCCCGGTCACCGCGGACGGCGGCTGGTGGGCGGCCGACAGCGGCGGGATCCGCTGGCTGCACGCCTTCACCGGTGAGGCGGCGCTGGCCCGCTTCGCCGAGCGGCGGGACGGCCGCGCCGGGCGGGAGTGGTCGTACGTCACCGTCTACGGCGCCCGCCTGCTGGACGTCGCCGTCCCGGCCGCCCCCCTGCCCACCGGCGTGGTGCTGGACGTGGCCGGCCCGGCCCCCGCGTTCCTGCCGCCGATGGCCGGGATCGTGCCGGACGCGGCCGCGCTGGACCTCGCCGGGGAGGACGGCCGTGGCTGACAGCTACGCGGTGGACCCGCAGGCCCTGAAGCTCGCCGCCGACGGCATCAACGGCGCGATCGCGGAGCTGAAGACGCTCGGCATCGACGAGAGCGCCGAGGTGGGCCGCGGCTTCTCCAACATCGAGCTCTCCGGGATGCAGATCGGACACGCCGGCCTGCACGACTCCTTCGCCGCGTTCGCCGAGCGCTGGGCCTGGGGCGTGCGCACCGTCGTCCAGGACGGCAACGAGATCGCGCTGCGGCTGGGCCTGTCGGCCGGGCTGTACCACGACCAGGAGCAGTACGTGTCGGGCACGTTCAAGGACGTGGTCAACGCCGCGATGGGCAACCCGGACCTCACGCAGGAGCAGGTCGAGGCGCAGTCCTGGGGTCAGACCCTCTCGGACAACCCGTACACCCAGGTCCGCGACGCGGACTTCTCGGCCCAGTCCGCCGCGGCGGCCGGCGAGCACATGAAGGAGACCTGGCAGGCCGAGGGCCGGGACCTGATGGACGGCCCGATGGGCGTCCGCCGCAAGGCCGCCGACCTGGCGGGCCTCGGGGACGAGTACGAGCAGGCGCAGACCGACCTGTTCGGCACGAAGGTGGTGCCGCAGCAGCGGCCGGACAGCGGGGGCTGAGATGGGTTTCGGGGATTTCGTCGACGGCGTCGGGGACGCCTTCGAGGACGGCATCGACTCGGTGAAGAGCACGGTCGGCTCGGCCGTCGACGGCGGGGCGCACCTGCTGGGCGACGGGCTGGACGCGGTCGGGCTGCACGGCGCCGCCCACGCGGTCGACTCCTTCGGCGACTCCGTGGCCGACTCGCTGGGCGCGCAGGTCGGGGAGTACCAGCTGGGCGAGTCCGACGACCCCAAGGACCTGGTGCACGGGGACGTCGAGGGGATCGGCGAGTCGGTCAAGCACCTGCGGAGGTTCCAGGCGGCGTTCGAGCAGACCGGGCAGGGCCTGTCCCGGCTGGACGCCGAGCACTGGAAGGGCGCGGCCGGCGACGCCTTCCGGGCGAAGTTCGCCCCGCAGCCGAAGCTCTGGCTGACCGCCGCGGACGCCTGCCGGGCGGCGGCGTACGCGATGGACGGCTTCGCCCACACCGTCACCTGGGCGCAGGAGCAGGCCCAACAGGCCATCGACACGTACAAGGCCGCGAAGAAGGCCTCGGAACAGGCCCGCGACTCCTACGACAAGAACGTCGACCGCTACAACCAGGCCGCCCAGGACTGGAACAAGGCCTCCCAGGACGGCAGGGACCCGGGCCCGCGGCCCACGGATCCGGGCGAGTTCCACGACCCGGGCGTGGCGGGCCTCAAGCAGGCCCAGGAGAAACTGCGCACCGCCCGGCAGCAGCGGGACGCCGCCGCCGACACCGCCAGGTCGGCCGTCGACGCGGCCACCGCCACCGCGCCGGCCGAGCCGAGCTTCAGGTCCCGGATGGGCAACGACCTGTCCGACACCTTCCAGGGCGCCATGGTCGGACAGCTCCACCTGGCCGGCGGCCTGGTGAAGGGGGCCGCGGACATCGTCAAGTTCGGTCGCGGGCTGAACCCGACGGACCCGTACAACCTGACCCACCCCGCCCAGTACGCCGATCACGTCTCCACCACGGCCGCCGGACTGCTGCACGCCTCCAACCATCCGATGGAGCTGCTCTCGGCCGTGGTGGGCTCCGGCTGGAGCTCCGACCCCTTCGAGGCCTTCGGGAAGCTGACCACCAACGTCGCCTTCGGGGTGGCCACCGGCGGCGCCGGCGAGGCGGGCGCGGTCGCCGAGGACGTCGCGCTCAACACGTCCAAGAACGTCGCCGAGAACGCGGCCAAGGACGCGGGCGAGAACGCCACGAAGAACGCCGCGAAGGACGCGGGCGAGAACGCCGCCCGCAAGGACGCCGGCCAGGCGGCCAGGGACGCGGCGGAGAACGCCGGGAAGGAGGCCCGGGAGCCGGCGAACATCAAGGAGTGCGGCGACCCCGTCGACGTCGCGACCGGACGGGTGATCCTGCGCCAGAGCGACCTCGCGCTCCAGGGCTCGCTCCCGGTGTCCTTCGGCCGCGCCTACAACTCGGGGTACCGCTCCGGCCTCTGGATGGGACCGCGCTGGGCCTGCGGCGCGGACGAGCGGCTGGTCGTGGACTCGGCGGGCGTGCTGCTGCTCAGGGCCGACGGCGGTCTGCTGAGCTACCCGCACCCCGTCCCCGGCGTCGCGGTCCTCCCCGTGTCCGGGGCCAGGTGGCCGCTCACCCTCGACCCGTCGGGCACCTACTCGGTCGAGGACCCGCTGACCGGCCGGTCCCGGGTGTTCACCCCCGATCCGGACGACGCCTCCCACGCGCCGCTCACGGAACTGCGGGACCGCAACGGCCGCTGGACGGCGTTCGACTACGACGCCGCGGGCGCGCCGGTGGCGATCCGGCACCACAGCGGCCACCGGGTGGGCATCGAGGTGACCGGTGACCGGATCACCGCCCTCCACCTCACCGGGGCCGGGCCGGACGGCGGTGACCTGGAGATCGTCCGGTACGGCTACACGGACGGCATGCTCACCCACGTCGTCAACTCCTCCGGCCTGCCGCAGGTGTTCGAGTACGACGACCGGGGGCGCATGACGGCCTGGGTGGACCGCAACGGCTCCCGGTACGGCTACGCCTACGACCACCTGGACCGCTGCACCGACCAGGGGGGCACGGCCGGCCACCTGCACTACCGCTACGCCTACGGCGAGATCGACCCGGCCAGCGGCCACAGCGTCACCACCGCGACGGACTCACTGGGCCACGCCACCCGCTTCCTGGTCAACGACCGCGGCCAGGTCCTGCAGGAGACCGACCCGCTCGGCCACGTCGCCCAGTGGCGGCGCGACCGCCACGACCGGGTGCTCTCCCGCACCGACGCGCTCGGCCGGATCACCGCCTACGAGTACGACCCCGCGGGCAACCTGGTCACCGTCACCCGCCCCGACGGCGCGCAGGCCCTGGCCGCCTACGACGCGGAGCTGAACGTCCCCCTCGTGCTCGTCGACCCGGACGGTGCCACCTGGCGCCACCGGTACGACCGCCGGGGCAACCGGATCGCCACGACCGACCCGGCCGGCCGCACGACCCGCCTGCGCCACGACGAGCTCGGCCACGTCGTCGCGGTCACCGATCCGCTCGGCAACACCACGACGCTCAGGCGCGACGCGGCGGGCCTGCTGCTGGAGGTCCGCGATCCGCTCGGCGGCACCCTCCGCTACGAGCGCGACGCCTTCGGCCGGCCGGTGGCGAGCACCGACCCGGTGGGCGGCACCACCGTCTACTCCTGGACCCTGGAGGGCCGTCTCGCCGGGCGGACCACCCCCGGCGGGGCACGGGAGTCCTGGCGCTACGACGGCGAGGGCAACCTGGTCGAGCACGTCGACGCCGTCGGGGGCGTGAGCCGGTACGAGTACACGCACTTCGACCTGCTCGCCGCCCGCACCGGCCCGGACGGCGTGCGCCACGAGTTCGTCCACGACACCGAACTGCGACTGCTCCGGGTCACCAATCCGCAGGGCCTCACCTGGGACTACAGCTACGACCCGGCCGGCCGGCTGGTGGCCGAGAGCGACTTCGACGATCGTGTCCTCGGCTACGACCGGGACGCCGTCGGACGGGTGCTGGCCCGGCGCACGGGCGGTGCCGAGGCGGTCCGGTACGAGCACGACGTGCTCGGCCGCCTCGTCCGCAAGACGGTCGACGGCGCGACGACGACCTACACGCGGGACCGGGCCGGACGGCTGCTGCGCGCGGTCTGCCCGGACGTCGAACTGGTCCGCGAGTACGACCAGCTCGGCCGGATCACCGCCGAAGTGTGCAACGGCGCACGGTTGGAGAGCCACTACGACGAGGCCGGACGCCGTACCGGCCGGCGGACACCGGCCGGCGTCGAGAGCCTCTGGGGCTACGACGCCGCGGGACGCCGCACCTCGCTCTCCGCCTCCGGCCACACCGTCGGCTTCACCTACGACGAGGCCGGCCGGGAGACCAGCCGCAGCCTGGCCGGCCGGGCGAGCCTGGCCAGTCTCTGGGACCAGGACCACCGCCTGAGCAGCCAGGCGATCCTGGTCGACGACGCCCCCGACCCGCTCAGTGAGCCGGCCACGGCGGCCGGCGGCCGGGTGGTCCAGAGCCGCGACTACACCTACCGCCCCGACGGCATGCTCACCGAGGTGGACGACCGGCTCTCCGGGCGGCGTTCCTTCGCCCTGGACGGCAACGGCCGGATCAGCGCCGTGAGCGCGCACAACTGGACCGAGCGCTACGCCTACGACGCGACGGGCGGGGTGACCGAGGCCCACTGGCCGGAGTCGGCGAACACCGCCGCGGCGGTCGGTCCGCGGGAGTACGCCGGCACTCGGGTGACCCGCGCGGGCGGCGTGCGCTACGAGTACGACGCCCAGGGCCGGATGACGCTCCGGCAGAAGACCAGGCTGTCGCGCAAGCCGGAGACCTGGCGGTTCGCCTGGGATGCGGAGAACCGCCTCACCGCGCTCACCACCCCGGACGGAACGGACTGGCGCTACCTGTACGACCCGCTCGGGCGCCGCATCGCCAAGCAGCGGCTCGAAGGGGAGGACGGACGGGTCGCCGAGCAGACCGACTTCACCTGGGACGGCTTCACGCTGGCCGAGCAGCGGACCCGTCACCCGCACTCCGCCGGCCTGCACACCCTGACGTGGCAGCACCGCGGGGCGCGGCCCGTCTGCCAGATCGAGCAGATCACCCGCGATGCGGATCCGGCCGAGGTCGACCGCAGGTTCTTCGCGATCGTCACGGACCTGATCGGCACGCCCACCGAGCTGGTCGACGGATCCGGCGCGATCGCCTGGCGCGCACGGACCACCGTCTGGGGGTCGACGACCTGGCCGAAGAGCAGCACGACGTACACGCCGCTGCGCTTCCCCGGCCAGTACTTCGATCCCGAGAGCCGGCTCCACTACAACGTCAACCGCTACTACGACCCCGAGGTCGGCCGGTACGCGTCCCCCGACCCGCTCGGCCTCACGCCGGCCCCCGACCACTACGCGTACGTGCCCAACCCCACCGTCTGGTCGGACCCGCTCGGCCTGGCCCCCTGCCGCGCCGCGGCCAAGGAGCAGGCGCTCAGGGACGCGGGCGTTCCGGAGGGCTCCGAGCCCCTCGAAGAGCGCTGGGTCCCGTCGACGACTCCGCGCGGGAAGCAGATCCTGGACGAGAACCACCAGCCGGTGTACTTCAAGGAGGAGGACTACCTGACGGACTCGGGCGATCTCGTGACGTTCCAGGACCACCACACCGGGCACTCCTACGGTGACCCGAACGGGGTCGGCGACCAGCCTCCCCACGTACACGTCCGACCGTATGATGACCCGCGCAACGGCCAGCTCGGGCCCCCGGTGGAGGAGCACTACTACTATGACCCTGCACTGGGTTGACACCCTCCGGAACCCGGAGAAGCTGCTGGAGCTGTACCGCACCGGGCCGCGGGCGGGTGCGCCGCGCATCCACTCGCTCCATCTGAACCGGCGCGGGCCGACCCTCACGCTCAGGGCCAGCCTCCCGGACCAGGGCGAGCTGTTGCGGGCGGACAGGGCCCGACCGGGCTGCGACACCGTCGAGTTCCACCTCCAGTTCCTGGACGTCGGGGACGTCCGGATCACCGGCGGTCCGTTGCCCGCCGAGGCGGTGATCGAGATCGGGGAGCTCCCGGAGAACCGGATCGCGGTGCGCATCGACGGCGGGCGGACGAGCATCGCCTTCACCGGCAACCGCTCCGTCTCGGTCGGACGGCTGAGCACCCGGGAGGCCGCGACGGACGGGCCCTCCCCCGTCCACCACTACACCGGCCGAGTCGACGCACTGCGGTACTCGGCACCGCCCGCCACCTGGGAGAAGAACTACTATGAGCGGGTTTGACTGGACGGGGCTGCTGACGAATCCGGACGAACTCGTCGGAGCCCTCGGCGGCCCGCCGGCCTTCGAGGAGCTCGACCTCTTCTCCCTCCTGGCCGACGAACGCGGGGAGTCGGTCACCCTCGGATTCGAACGTCCGGGGCTTCCGCCGGCCACGGCGTCCGGCGGCATCGACGAAGCCCCGCGGCACTCGGTGGAGTTCTTCGTCGTGCTCTCCGGCCTGACCCGCGCGGACATCGACGGGTGGGGCTACCAGGGAGTGGACGAGTACGCGTTCTCCCGCACCGGCCCCGGGCAGTGCCTGCTCTCGATGCGAGGTCCGGGAACCCGCGTGGAGCTCGCCTTCGCCACCGCACGCGTCGAGGGCCTCCGGACCTACCGTTCCGCGCCGGAGTGAACCCGGAGCGAAGCCGGAGCGGGACTCGCGGAGAACCTCGCCACGGCTGCCCCTGCTGCCGTCGTACGACCCTGCCGTCCCGCGGACGGTACGACATCTGCCCGGTGTGCGGGTGGGAGGACACGGGACAGGGCGACGCGGACGCGGACGCGGACCGCGGCGGCCCCAACCGGGTCACGCTGACGCAGGCGCGGGAGAACTTCCGGGAGTTCGGCGCCTCCGAGGAGCGGTTGCTGGGCCTGACCCGCCCGCCGAAGGGCTCCGAACTCCCCGACCGCGAGCACTGACGGCGGCCGGCCGCACCCGGCCGGTCCCCGTGCCACGCCCTCGCCCACGCCCACGCCCACGGTCACCCCAGGGCCGCCTGGATCTCCGCCGCCACCTCCGCCGCGCGCTGCGCCGACAGCGGCCGGCCGGCCGGGTCGGTGACGTAGAAGGCGTCGACGGCGTCCGCGCCCAGGGTGGAGACGTGCGCGGTGCGCACCCGCACCCCCGCCCCGTCCAGGGCCCGGCCGATCCGGTGCAGCAGGCCGGGCGCGTCGTGGGCGCGGACCTCCAGGACGGTGGCGGTGGCGGAGGCGACGCCCGGGGCGACCGAGACCACCGGCGGCGGGGTGCTGATGCCGCGCCGCCGGGGCGCGGCGGCGTCGCGTTCGGCGAGCTTGCGGGCGACGTCCAGCGAGCCGTCCAGGGCGCGGCGCAGGTCGGCCCGCAGACGGGCGGCCTCCGGCAGCTCGCCGTACTCGGCGGTGACCGTCCAGGAGAGCAGCAGGACGGCCCCGGCGCCGATCGGGTCCAGCTCGCGCAGGCTCGCCGCGCGGACGGTGAGCCGGTGCAGGGCCAGCACGCCGGCCACGGTGCCCAGCAGGCCGGGGCGGTCCGGGATGGCGAGGGTGAGGTCGACACCCATCGGCTCGGTGGCGAAGGAGTCCTGGTTGCTCTGTGCGTGCAGGGACAGCGCCGGGCCCAGGGTCCGGGCCGCCTCCACGGCGAGGCGCTCCTCCTCCGCGGTCGGCTCGGCGTCCGGGTGGGGGCCGCCGCGGTCGAAGGCCGGCGCCGGATCCCCGCCGGCGAGCTGGGCGGCCGCGCGCGAGACCAGGTGGTCCACCAGCGAGGCCCGCCAGCTGCTCCAGGCGGCCGGGCCGGTCGCGGTGGCGTCGGCCTCGGTCAGTGCGTGCAGCAGCTCCAGGTGCGGCAGGGTGCCGACCACCTTGGTGATCAGGTCGACGGTGGCGGGGTCGTCCGGGTCCCGCCGGGTCGCGGTGTCGACGAGCGTCAGGTGGTGGCGGACCAGGACGGCGAGGGTCTCGGTGTCGGCCCGGTCGAAGCCCATCCGGACGGCGACGTCGCGCACGATCACCTCGCCCGCCTCCGAGTGGTCCCCCGGCCAGCCCTTGCCCAGGTCGTGCAGCAGCGCGGCGACCAGCAGCAGGTCGGGGCGGGCCACCCGACGGGTCATGGCGGCGGCCTTCACCGCGGTCTCGACCAGGTGGCGGTCGACCGTCCAGCGGTGCACGGCGTTGCGCTGCGGGCGGCAGCGGACCCGCTCCCAGTCCGGCAGCAGCCGGGTGATCAGGCCTTCGGCCTCCAGCGCCTCCCAGACCGGGATGCACGCCTCCCCCGCGCCCAGCAGGGTGATCAACTGCTCGCGTGCCTCGTCGGGCCAGGGCACCGGCAGCGGCCTGGTCTCGGCGGCCAGCCGCCGCACGGTGGCGTACGAGATGGTCAGGCCGGCCTGCGCGGCCGCGGCGGCGGCGCGCAGCGGCAGCACCGGGTCGGTGGCGGGGCGGGCGCCCTGGGCGAGGACGGCTTCGCCGTCCTGCTCGACCACGCCCTCGGCGAGCGGTCTGCGGTCCACCGCGCCCCGGGCCACGGCGCCGCCGCCGCGGCCGACGCCGGTGAACGGGAAGGAGAGCCGGGAGGAGCGCCGGCCCCGGCTGGAGCGGGCGGCGAGCACCCGGTCGACGGCGCGCCAGGTGACGTCGCCGGCGTAGGTGATGGTGCGGGCGGCCTCGTACACCTGGCGCAGCAGGGTGTCGGCGTCGAGCACCCCGAGGGTCGCGGCGACCTGGTCCTGGTCCTGCAGGCTGAGGCGTTCGGTGGCTCGTCCGGTGGTCTGGTGCAGGGCGTCGCGGACGTCGCTGAGGCGGCGGGCGGCGGCGTCCAGCCCGTCGCGCGGGGCGTCGGCGAGCCAGGAGGCGGCGATCGCGTTGAGGGTGACCACGTCGCGCAGGCCGCCCCTGGCCTCCTTGAGGTCGGGCTCCAGCAGGAAGGAGAGCTCGCCGTGCCGCTCGGCCCGCTCCGCGGAGAGCTCCTGCAGCTCCGGCAGGCGGGTGGAGGCGGTGGCGCGCCAGTCGGAGAGGACGGCGGAGCGCAGCGAGGCGGTGAGGGCGGCGTCGCCGGCGATGTGCCGGGCGTCCAGCAGGCCGAGCTGGGCCTTGAGGTCCTCCGCCGCGACGGAGCGGGCCTCGCCGAGGGTGCGGACCGAGTGGTCGAGGGCGGCCCCGGCGTCCCAGACGGGGTACCAGATGCGCTCGGGCAGCTCGGGGTCGACCGGGCCGTCGTGCAGCAGCAGGACGTCGAGGTCGCTGCGCGGGGAGAGCTCGCCGCGTCCGTAGCCGCCGACCGCGACCAGGGCGACGCCGGGCGGGGCGCCGGCCGCGTCGAGCAGTCCGGCCAGCCAGCGGTCGGTGAGCGCGGCGAGCGCGGCGCGGCGTTCGGCGCCGAGGACGGCGGGGTCGGCGAGCAGCCGGGTCCGGGCGTCGCCGTAGCCGGTGGGCCCGTCCGGTCCGTCCGCGGGCGGGGAGGGCGGGCTGGATTCGGTGGTCATGTCGAGATCCCCATCCGTCGTCCGGGCGGTGCACGGTCCTGATATGCCGTCAGCGGACCTGCGACCGGTAACCGGCCGCAGGTCCGCGTGAGTGATCGAGACGATGTTAGAGGGCGTCGGGCCCGCGCTCCCCGGTACGGACCCGGACGGCGGTGTCGACGGGGATGCTCCAGACCTTGCCGTCGCCGATCTTGCCGGTCCTGGCGGCCTTCACCAGGACGTCGATCAGCTGCTCCGCGTCGTCGTCCTCGACGAGGACCTCGATGCGGACCTTCGGCACCAGGTCGACCGTGTACTCGGCGCCCCGGTAGACCTCGGTGTGGCCGCGCTGGCGGCCGTAGCCGCTCGCCTCGGTGACGGTCAGACCGTGCACCCCGAAGGCCTGCAGGGCGGCCTTCACGTCGTCCAGCCGGTGCGGCTTGATGACCGCGGTGATGAGCTTCATCAGGCGCCAACCTCAGTCTTCTCGGCGGTCTTCTCGGTCTTCCCGGCGGGGGCCGGGGTGGCGCGGGACAGGCTGGCGCCCATCGCGCTGAAGTCGTAGGCCGACTCGGCGTGCTCGGCCTGGTCGATGCCGGCCACCTCGACGTCCTCGGAGACCCGGAAGCCGATGGTCTTGTGGATCGCCTGGCCGATCAGCCAGGAGAAGACGAAGGAGTAGACCGCGACCACTCCGACGCCCATGGCCTGCTTGCCGAGCTGGTCGAGGCCGCCGCCGTAGAACAGGCCCTTGGCGGTCTGGCCGACCGTGCCGGTGGCGAACAGGCCGACCAGCAGCGAGCCGATGGCACCGCCGACGGCGTGCACGCCGACCACGTCGAGGGAGTCGTCGAAGCCGAAGCGGTACTTGAGGCTGATCGCGGCGGCGCAGGCGGCGCCGGCGATCAGGCCGATCGCGATCGAGCCGAGCGGGCTGACCGAGCCGCAGGCCGGGGTGATGGCGACCAGGCCGGCCACCGCGCCGGAGGCGGCACCGAGGGTGGTGAAGGCGCCGTGCTTGATCTTCTCGTAGATCAGCCAGCCGAGGACCGCGGCGGCGGTGGCGATCTGGGTGTTGATCAGGGCCATCGAGGCGACGCCGTTGGCGGCCAGCGCCGAGCCGGCGTTGAAGCCGAACCAGCCGAACCACAGCAGGCCGGAGCCGAGCATCACCAGCGGGAGGCTGTGCGGGCGCATGGGGTCGCGCTTGAAGCCGACGCGCTTGCCGAGCACCAGGCAGAGGGCCAGGCCCGCGACACCGGCGTTGATGTGGACCGCGGTGCCACCGGCGAAGTCGATCACGCCGTTGCGGTCGCCGAGCCAGCCGCCGTTGCCCTTGTCGAAGAAGAAGACCCAGTGCGCGACGGGGAAGTAGACGATCGTCACCCAGAGGGCGACGAACAGGGCCCAGGCACCGAACTTCGCCCGGTCCGCGATGGCGCCGCTGATCAGCGCGGGGGTGATGATGGCGAACATCAGCTGGAACACCGCGAAGGTGGTGACCGGGATGGTGCCGGTCAGGTCGTTCAGGCCGATGCCCTGCATCCCCAGGAAGTCGAGGTTGCCGATCAGACCGGCGCCCGCGTCGGGGCCGAAGCTGAGGCTGTAGCCGTAGAGCACCCAGAGCACGGTGACGATCGCGAGCGAAACGAAGCTCATGACCAGCATGTTGAGCGTGCTCTTGACCCTGACCATGCCCCCGTAGAAGAAGGCCAGGCCCGGGGTCATCAACATGACCAGGGCCGCACTGATGAGCACAAAGGCGGTATCGCCTGCGCTGAAGCCGTCCGGCATCGGCGTCTCCTCGTAAATGAAAGCCGCTCCACCCGCGGGATACCTGTCCCGTGCCACCCGGGGTGTCGGCGATGAAGAGGAGAGTGTCGAAGGCGGGTTTCGGCCGATGCGGCTCGGTGTTTCGCCGCCGTGACGACGTGAACCCACGGGTTACGCCGACGTGAACTACGGCCGTGCCATGACAGATCTTGGGTTACCGTACGGCCGCACAGCACCGGGAGTGCCCAAACGATCACCGACCGTGGAGGCGGTGGCCTCCACGGTCGGCGGGACGGGCCCTGCGGCGGCCCCGGGCGGCCCTCGATGGCCGGAAGTCTGCGGTCGGCGGTGCAGCCCGCGCACCCGCACCTGGCACCGCGAGCCGCCGGCCCGGCGGGGCCGACGGGCCGCGGCCCGGTCAGACCGCCGAGGCGAACTCCGGGATCTCCTGCACCACCCGGTCAGCCAGCCGGCTGACCCCCGGCACGCCCCTGAAGTTGCGGTTGGCCGCCTCCGAGGTCTTGCGCACCCGGGTGTTGAGCCGCTCCGAGCGCACCTTGGTGGCGATGTCCACCGCCTGCTCGGCCATCACGGCGGCCTGCTCGGGCTCGTTCTGCAGCAGGTGGACGCTGGCCATGCCGACCAGGTTGAAGGCGTACGAGCGGACGTGGTCGTCGTCCCGGCGGAAGAGGTCGACCGCGCGCTCCATCACCGGCGCCGCCATCGAGGCGTAGAGGTCGCTGCGGCTGGAGTGGTAGGCGAGGTCGCGGTAGGAGTGCGCGTTCTCGGCGTTGAGCTCGGCCGCGGAGAAGAACTTCAGCCAGTCCGGGTCGTTGTCGCCCTCGCGGATGTCGGTGAAGGTGTCCTCCGCCAGCCGGACGGCGCGGGCGCAGCGGTTGACCTCGCCGATCGTCGAGTAGGCGCGGGCCTCCATCGCGTACAGCAGCGACTGCTGCTTGGGGGTGGCGGTGTCGCGACTGCCGTACTGGGCCAGGTGGATCAGCTCCAGCGCGTCCTCGCCGCGGTTGAGGTGGATCATCTGCCGGCTCATGTCGGTGAGGATGAGCGCGCCGAACGGGCGGTCGCCGGCCTCCTTGGCCGCGTGCAGGGCGAGCACGTAGTACTTCTGCGCGCTCGGGTGCATCCCGACGTCGTAGGACATCCAGCCCGCGAGGTGGGCGAGTTCGGCGGTGAGCCGGAACAGCCGCCTGGTGGTGTGCTCGGGGTAGCTCTCCTGCAGCAGGTCGGTGACCTCGTGCAGCTGGCCGACGACGGCCTTGCGGCGCAGGCCGCCGCCGTTCTGCGCGTCCCACTGCCGGAACATGACCGTGGTCTGCTCCAGCAGTTCGAGTTCCGGCTCGGAGAGCCGGCCGCTGAACGGCTCGCCGCCGTTGGCCGCCGCCAGGATGGGGGTGGGGGCGCCGCCGGGGCCGGGGGTCAGCCAGCGCTGCATCGGCTCGATCAGCGCGGCGCCGGCCGTCAGGGCGAGTGAAGTGCCCAGGAATCCGCGGCGGTTGAGCATCAGGTCGCTGCGGGAGTACTCGCTGATCAGCTGGACGGTCTGCGGGGCGCTCCACGGCAGGTCGACGCCGCCGCCCACGGTGGAGACCGGGATGGCGGCGCGCAGCCCGAGGTCCTCGATCGAGACGACCGAGCCGAACCGCTCGGAGAACAGTTCCGACATGATCTTCGGGATCGGCTCGCGGGGTTGTTCACCGTCGAGCCAGCGGCGCACCCGTGAGGTGTCGGTGGAGACGTGGTGCGCGCCGATCTGGCGGGCCCTGCGGTTGACCTGCCGGGCCAACTCGCCCTTGGACCAGCCGCTTCGGCCGAACCACGAGGTCAGCTTCTCGTTGGGTTGCTTCTCTGCCATGGGAACGTCCCATCCCGCCCGGCCCCGCCCACGGGGCCCCGCTCGTGATGCCCGACGGTCGCGGGCGATTCCTAGACGTGCCGTACCTGTTCGTACCGCCCGGGTGCCCTCCGACGCCGCTGCTCCCGCAGTGGTGCGGTCGCACCCGCCTGTCTCCACGCGTCCACGGTCCACGTGTCCACGCTTCCTCGCACTCACGCCTTTCGTACTGGTGTGCCACCGCCCGACGAGGAGGTGTCGCACTCCCCAACTCCCGCCCCCGGAAGGGCTGGAGCGGATGCCTCGTCGCGCTCGGTGAGGTGAACGTAACGCTCTTTCGACCATCCGGGGGAGCATCGCCGGAGAAACGCCACCTTTCGCCACCCCCACGGGTGAACTGTGCGCAGTCCGCACACGCTTCACTGGTAGTCCGGCCGGACCGGCATATGCGGGCCGCCAAGTCACCTGTGATATCCCGACCGACAGGACAACCGGCAGCAGCCGCAGGCGAGTTTGCCGGCCCCGCCGCACCGGGGGGCGCACCCGCCCCCGGCGTTCCGCCCCCGTACCGGCCGCCGCAGGGCGACCGCCGGATCGCGCCGTACGAACTGGCGCACACCGGCCACTGCGCGCCGCCCCCGCACCACACGCACCACATCGGACAATCGACACAACGTCACCATCCCGTAACCACTGGCAACGAGAACCTGTTGGGGGAGGCATGGACAACCTGTTCGGCGATCTTCGACTGGGACACCTGCGGCTCGCGGCTCGCGGCACCCGGCGCCGCATCCGCGCCACCGCGTTCCAGGCGGCAGCGGAGTACACCGGGCGCTGGGGCTGGGCGGTCGCCCCGGGTGCGCCCGGCCGGCCGGCCGGCCCCGTCGGCCGGGCCGGCGCACCGCTGGGCTGCCCCTGCGGCGCCGCCCGCTGCGCGGCCCCGGGCCTGCACCCCGCCCCTGGCGCCGGCCTCCCGGCCGGGCTCCCCGCCGGGCCGGCCCCCCGGGAGGCCGGCGCGGAGCTCGGCGCGGCGGGCGCCGTGCTCTTCCCGACCGGGCGGGCCTTCGACGTGCTGGACGTCCCCGAGCAGGCCGGGCTGCAGGCCCTGGTGCGGCTGGAGCGGATGGGCACCCAGGTCGGCCCGGTGCTGGCCCCGCCGACCGGGCGGCTGCAGTTCCTGGTCGCGGCCGGCACCGCCCGCCGGCTGCCCGAACTGCTGTACCGGATGGGCTGGGACGACGCCGCGCTCGACCTCGCCTGTCACGGCGAGGGCAGCTACGTGGCCGCGCCGCCGACGGTGCTGGACGGGCTCGGCCCGGTCCGCTGGCTGCGCCGCCCCACCCGGGACAACGCCGGCTGCCCGCCGGAGGCCCGCCTGCTGCTCGGTACGCTCGCCTACGCCTGCCACCGCGGGCGCGAACGCCGGGCCGAGCCCGTCTGGCTGGCCTCCTGAGCCCCGCGGTCCACCCCGTCCGACCCCGGTCCAACCCGTCGGACCCCGGTCCAACCCGTCGGACCGTGTCCATCCCGCCGGAGCCCGCTCGCCGCGCACGACGGCCCGCGTGCCGGTACGACGAAGGGCCGCTCCCCCTCCTCGGGAAAGCGGCCCCTGCGGCGGCCGTTCGCACGGACGCGGTCACCCGCGGCCGGTCGGTCGCCGATCGGTCAGTGGCCGATCGGTCGCCGGTCAGTCACCGATCAGCGCGTCGACGAACGCGGTCGGCTCGAAGGGCGCCAGGTCGTCCGCGCCCTCGCCGAGCCCGATCAGCTTGACCGGGACGCCCAGCTCGCGCTGGACCGCGATCACGATGCCGCCCTTGGCGGTGCCGTCCAGCTTGGTCAGCACGATGCCGGTGATGTCGACCACCTCGGCGAACACCCGGGCCTGCACCAGACCGTTCTGGCCGGTGGTGGCGTCCAGGACGAGCAGCACCTCGTCGACCGGACCGTGCTTCTCGACGACCCGCTTGACCTTGCCCAGCTCGTCCATCAGGCCGGTCTTGGTGTGCAGCCGCCCGGCGGTGTCCACCAGGACGGTGTCGGCGCCCTCGGCGATGCCCTCCTTCACGGCGTCGAACGCGACCGAGGCCGGGTCACCGCCCTCCGGTCCGCGCACCGTCCGCGCACCGACCCGCTCGCCCCAGGTCTGCAGCTGGTCGGCGGCCGCGGCCCGGAAGGTGTCGGCCGCGCCCAGGACGACCTTGCGGCCGTCGGCCACCAGGACCCGGCCGAGCTTGCCCGAGGTGGTGGTCTTGCCGACGCCGTTGACGCCGACCACCAGGACGACGGCCGGGCGGCCGTCCTCGTGCTTGGCCGTGTGCAGCGTGCGGTCGGTGTCCGCACCGATCAGCAGGACGAGCTCCTCCTGGAGCAGGCCGCGCAGTTCGGCGGGCGTGCGGGTGCCGAGCACCTTGACCCGGGTGCGCAGGCGCTCGACCAGCTCCTGGGTCGGCTTCACCCCGACGTCGGCGACCAGCAGGGTCTCCTCGATCTCCTCCCAGGTGTCCTCGTCGAGCCGCTCGCGCGAGAGCAGCGTGAGCAGGCCCTTGCCGAGCGAGTTCTGCGAGCGGGACAGCCGCGAGCGCAGCCGGATCAGCCGCCCGGCGGTCGGCTCGGGGACTTCGAGGGCGGGCGCCTCCTCGACCGCGGGGGCCGGCGGGAGCTGGACCTCCTCGACGGTCTGGACGGGTACCTCGACCGGTGGCGCGGCCTCGTCCCCCACCTGGGGTTCCGGCTCGGGCTCGACCGGGGCCTTCGGCGCCGTGATGACCGGTGCCGACGCCTTCGGCGGCAGCTCCTTGCGTCGCCTCCCGCTGACGACGAGGCCCGCGATCGTGCCGATGACGGCCACCGCGATGACCACGGCAAGGATCACGAATTCCACATCAAACTCCTTCGCTGGGTGCCCGTCCGTGAGGCCGGGAGTGCTGGTGATCCTTCGCCCGGCGGGCCGCAGCACCGCCGCTTCACTGCTTGACCGCCGCCCTTCGGCGGAGGTCGTGGCCGGCCGCTCCGGCTTCGCCGGGCGGCTGAGTGCGCAGCCCCCCTCGCGGGCGAGGGGGAGGAGTCACAACCCTCCCAGTATCCGCGACCGGCCCGTGGAAGCGGCACACGCCCGGCCCCGGGGGCCGTCGGGCGCGCGGATCACCCGGCGGGCTCAGCCCCGCGGCGCAGACCCGCCGCTCGGACTCGCGACGCAGCCCCCCTACGCAGCCCCGCCGCTCAGACCGGACCGGCCCCCGCCGGGGCGGCCGGGCGGGAGGGCGGTGCCGCGACGCGCAGCCGCTGGCTGATCACCTGCGAGATGCCGTCGCCCTTCATCGTGACGCCGTACAGCGCGTCGGCGGACTCCATGGTGAGCTTCTGGTGGGTGATCACGATCAGCTGGGAGCTCTCCCGCAGCTCCTCCATGATGGCGATCAGCCGGCGCAGGTTGCTCTCGTCCAGTGCCGCCTCCACCTCGTCCATCACGTAGAACGGGCTCGGGCGCGCCTTGAAGATGGCGACCAGCAGGGCGACCGCCGTGAGCGAGCGCTCGCCGCCGGAGAGCAGGGACAGCCGCTTCACCTTCTTGCCCGGCGGCCGGGCCTCCACCTCGACGCCCGTGGTCAGCATGTTGTCGGGGTCGGTGAGCAGCAGCCGCCCCTCCCCGCCGGGGAAGAGCCGGGAGAACACGCCCTCGAACTGCGCGGCCGTGTCCCGGTAGGCGGCCGTGAACAGCTGCTCGACCCGGGTGTCCACGTCCCGGACGATGTCCATCAGGTCGCGCCGGCTGCGCTTGAGGTCGTCCAGCTGCTCGCCGAGGAACTGGTGGCGCTCCTCCAGCGCGGCGAACTCCTCCAGCGCCAGCGGGTTGACCTTGCCGAGCTGCTGGTAGGCGCGTTCGGCGGCCCGCAGCCGCTTCTCCTGCTCGGCCCGGACGTACGGCACGGGCTCCCCCGGCTGCTGCCCGTCCTCCGGGATCCCGGGCGGCACCGGCACGTCCGGTCCGTAGCCGGCGAGCAGCTCGTCGGCCTCGACGCCGAACTCCTCCAGGGCCCTGGTCTCCAGCTGTTCGATCCGCAGCCGCTTCTCGGCCCGCAGCACCTCGTCCCGGTGGCCGGTGTCGACCAGCTTGTCGAGTTCGGCCTTCAGCTCCCGGCCGTGCTCGCGGCCGGTGCGCAGTTCGCCCTCGCGTGCGGAGCGGGCCTGCTCGGCCTCGTCCCGGTCCGCGGCGGCCCGGGCCAGCGACACCTCCAGGCAGCGGAGCAGCTGCCGGGTGCCGGTGGCCACGGCCTTGGCCACGCCCGCCTCGTGCCCGGCCCGCTCCCGCCGGGCCACCGCCCGGGCCCGGGCCTCGCGCTCGGTGCGGGCGGAGCGGTCCAGCTGGTCCGCCCGGCCGGCCAGGGCCCGGACGCGCTCCTCGTGGGTGCGGACGGAGAGCCTGGCCTCCAGTTCGGCCTGTCGGGCCCCGGCGGCGGCCTCGGCCAGTCGCTCCTGCTCGGCGCCGTCGGGCTCCAGGTCGTCGGCGCAGGCCGCCTCCTCGGCCGCCGCCAGCCGCTCGGCCAGCTCCTCGGCGGCCGCCCGGGCCTGCTCCAGTCCCTCCTCGGCCCGGGCGGCCGAGGCGGCGAGGCGCTCGGCCTCGCCGGCGGCGGCGCGGGCCTGTCCGCCGAGCCGGCCGAGGGCGCCGGCGACCCGGGCCCGGTCCTGCTGCGCCTGGCGGGCGCCCAGCGCGAGGCGCTCCACCTCGGCGGCCGCCGCAGTGCGGCGGGGGGGGGGGGGGGCCCCCCCCCCCGCCCCGCGCCCCGCCCCCCCCCCGCGCGCCCCGCGGGCCTGCGGCGCGTGGGGGGCGCCCCGCGCGAGGCGCTCCCCCGGGGCGGCCGCCGCAGTGCGGCGGGCGGTCGCCTCGCCGAGCCGCTCGGCGAGGCGCCCGCACCGGGCGGCGAGCTCCTCGATGGCCCGCTCGGCCTCGTCGACCGCGGCCCGGATCTCCAGCAGGCTCGGTGCGCCGGCCGAGCCGCCCTGGGCGAAGCCCGCGCCGAGCCGGTCGCCGTCGAGCGTGTAGGCCGTCAGCTCCGGGCGTTCGACGACCAGCCGCCGGGCTGCCGGCAACCCGTCGACCACCACCGCGCCCGCCAGCAGGCCGCGGACCGCCGGCAGCAGTTCGGCCGGGGCCGTGACGAGGTCGGCTGCGGCGCGGGCGCCGGCGGGCAGCTCGTCCGGCGCGGCATTCGGCGTCGCCGGCCGGCCGGCGATCAGCAGGGCCGCCCGCCCCGCGTCCTGACTGCGGAGCAGGGCGAGGGCCCGGACGGCCGCCTCGACGCCGTCCACCGCGACCGCGTCCGCCGCGGCGCCGAGGGCTGCCGCGACGGCGCTCTCGTACCCGGGCTCGGCCTTCAGCAGGGCGGCGGCGGGGCCGAGCACGCCGGCGGCCGGGTCGTCGTCGGCCGCGAGGAGGGTGCCGCTGCCGTCCTTGCGGCGCAGGCCCGGTGCCAGGGCGTCGCGCCGGGCGGTGGTCGCGGCCCGCTCCCGGTCGGCGGCGGCGGCTTCGTCCCGGACG
The DNA here is from genome assembly GCF_042673745.1 of Kitasatospora sp. NPDC057015. Lineage (NCBI taxonomy): Bacteria > Bacillati > Actinomycetota > Actinomycetes > Kitasatosporales > Streptomycetaceae > Kitasatospora > Kitasatospora sp. NPDC057015. The sequence continues at coordinate 41,403 of NZ_JBHUSG010000035.1, read as the reverse complement.
GCCGTGAGGTCGCGGTCGGCCGCGGCGAGGCCGGCGCGGGCGTCCCGGTGGGAGCGTTCGAGTGCCTCGTCCCCCTCGGCGAGGCCGTCGACCTGCTCCTGGAGCTGCCGGAACTCCGCCTCGGCGGCCTCGGCCCGAGCGATCGCCTCGTCCCGGGACCGGGCGAGCCGGCCGATCTCGTCCTCGGCCCCGGCGGCCTTGGAGCGGGCCGCGGCGGTCTGTCCGTGCAGCCGGGCCAGGCCCTCGCGCCGATCCGCGACGGCGCGGGCGGCGGCCTTCAGGCGCCGGTCCTCGGCAGCGAGGTCGCGCTCCAGCCCGGCCCGGGTCTCGACCGCTTCGGCCAGCGCGTAGCGGGCCTCCTCCAGGGCCTCGGCGAGCGCGGCCTCCTCCTCGCGGACGTGCTGCGCCTCGCGCTCCAGCTCCTCGGGGTCGCGGCCGCGGCGCTCCTCGGCCTGCCCGCTCGCCTCGGCGTGCCGGGCCCTGGCCTCGGCCAGGCCGATGGTGCCCCGGGCCCGCTCGGTCAGCGCGGAGAGCTGGTACCAGGTCTGCCGGGCGGCCTCCAGCCGCGGTCCGAGCTGCTGGACCTGCGCCTCCAGCACCGCCTCGCGCTGCAGGGCCCGGGCGAGTTCCTGCTCCACGGTGGAGCGCCGGACCGCCAGCGCGAGTTCGTCCGCGGCCTCGGCCTCGACGGCGCGCCGCAGCCCGGTGAGGTTGTCGGCGAGCAGGCGCATCCGGGCGTCCCGCAGGTCGGCCTGGATACCGGCGGCCCGTCGGGCGATCTTCGCCTGACGTCCCAGTGGTCCGAGCTGGCGGCGCAGTTCGGCGACCAGGTCCTGGACGCGGTTGAGGTTGACCTGCATCGCGTCCAGCTTGCGCAGCGCCTTCTCCTTGCGCTTGCGGTGCTTGAGGACGCCGGCCGCTTCCTCGATGAAGGCCCGTCGGCCCATCGGGTCGGCGTGCAGGACGGAGTCCAGCTGGCCCTGCCCGACGATGACGTGCATCTCGCGGCCGATGCCGGAGTCGGAGAGCAGCTCCTGGATGTCGAGCAGGCGGCAGGTGTCGCCGTTGAGCGCGTACTCGCTGCCGCCGTTGCGGAACATCGTCCGGGTGATGGTCACCTCGGCGTAGTCGATGGGGAGCGCGCCGTCGGAGTTGTCGATGGTGAGGCTGACCTCGGCCCGGCCGAGCGGGCTGCGTCCGCTCGTGCCGGCGAAGATGACGTCCTCCATCTTCCCGCCGCGCAGGGACTTGGCGCCCTGCTCGCCCATCACCCAGGAGAGCGCGTCCACCACGTTGGACTTGCCGGAGCCGTTGGGCCCGACCACGCAGGTGATGCCGGGTTCGAAGCGCAGTGTGGTGGCGGAGGCGAAGGACTTGAAACCGCGCAGGGTCAGACTCTTCAGGTGCATCCGCCGGTCCTCCTCGTCACTGCGCCGGCCCCCGCCCCGCGACTGTATCCGGCCGGGTACGGGGAGGGCTCCAGGCTTGCGGGGGCGCGCGGTTCCGACCGCCGGCGATCCGGCGGTTCCAGACGCATGGGGTCCGGCGGTTTCAGGCGCGCCGGGAGGGGAAACCTCACCGGCAAAGGGTTCCGGACACGACGAAGGGACGCCGGTCAGGGCGTCCCTTGCAAGCTGCGTCCCTTACGGGAGCTCAGTGCACAACAGCGTCGAACAACCGTCGATCGACAGTGCGTCGACCGACGAGGGTACGGCGGGGATCAGGTGAGTGCCGGCTCGCGCTGATCCAGATCGATGCTGCTGAGCAGCGAGTGCTCGTCCGCGACAGCGATCAGAGCGTCGTTCTCGGCCTGCATCCGAATGAGCTCGGACTCCAGGTCCTGGACGCGCTGCTGAAGCCGTCGCATCTCGGAGAGCATTCGCGGGTCGGGACCGCCGACGTACCCGAGAAGCGCCTTTGCCATGATGAGTGGTCCTCCACGCTGAGTGACCGAACCTGTGCGGTATGGGTCTAGGGGGAAGGGAAGACGCACGCGCTTCGCGCCACCGGCAGTGCTGGCTGGGCACTACGGAACAGCCACTGTGAGCTGGGCTCACAAGGGCATGCGCCTACCGGGAAAACGCGGTCGTGTGCGCGGGCTTCCAGCGTCTCACCAAAGACGGAACGGGTCAACACGATCACCGCAAGCGACGACGGCCCTGTCACCTGCACGGCGGAAGTGTCACGCCGGCGGTCCCTCGGGCGGCCTCGCGATGGGTCCACCGACTCGCGGTGGATCACTGCTCGATGCGGAGTCAACCACGAGTCTGCCCAGATGGCAACCGCATGACACCGGCAGTTGCCGTGGATCCGGTGCGGGGTCCGGTCCGCCCCGTCCGGGAGGTGCTCCGTCCGGGTGACCGGCATGATCGACAGGAGGCCGGCCGGCGGGCCCGAGCCCGGCGGTCAGCGGATCGCGAAGCCCTCGTAGCCCTCGCCCGTGGCGGTCCAGATCTCGGTGACCCCGGTGACCGTGCCGGGCGTGTCCGGGCCGCGCAGCAGGGCGAGCAGCCGCTCGCAGTCGGCGGGCAGCCCCTCGGCCACCACCTGGACCCGGCCGTCACCGAGGTTGCTCGCATAGCCGCTGAGGCCGATCTCCAGCGCCCGGGCGCGGGTCCACCAGCGGAAGCCGACCTGCTGCACCCTGCCCCGCACCCAGACGGTGGCCCGGACGGGCTCGTTGCTGTCACGACCATGCATGAGGCCGACCCTATCGGCCCCACCCCGCAGGCGAACCGAGCCACACGACCGCGAGCAGCCCGGCGGCGAGCCGAGCCCAAAGACGCGAGCGAGCCGAAGGGGCGCGCCGGTGCCGAAATGGGGGCACCCCCGGCCGAAGGCTGGGGGAGAGGGAGTGAGGAAGGGAGCGAAGCGACCGCTGGGGGCACCCCCGGCCGGAGGTTGGGGGAGAGCGATGACCGTCGGCACCGGATCGAAGCGCCCCGGAGGCGAGCCGAGCCAACAGGCGCGCGCCCACTTCACCCCTCCCACACCTCCCCTTCTCCGCCCTTCCCCTCCCGTCACAGCCGGCATGCCCTAGAGTCCTCTGCGATCGCTCACAGTTTCGGGAGGGGTTCAGCTCGATGGCACGACACGCACGCGGCGCGCGGCCGGCCGACACCGAGGAGCCCCCGGGACGAGCCGGCCGCCGAGCGGCTCGCGCGGCCAGGCAGCAGAAGCGCCGGCGCCGGACGGGCGGGCTGCTGGCCCTCTGCGCCACGGCGCTCGCCGCCGGCGCGGGGGGCGTGATCAGCGGTGTCCTGCCCGCCCCGGACGCCGCCGTGGTGGCCGGCGACACCCCGTTGGCGGCACTGTCCCCCGACGGCACCGGTACGCCCGGCGGCTCCTCCCCCACCGCCTCCCCCGACGGCACGGCGAGCGCCGGGGCGAGCGCCCCGAGCGCGACCCCGACCCGTGCGGACGCCTCTCCCGCGGCCGACCGCGGCGAGGCCCGCTCGCCGCTCGCCTCCCCCGGCGCCACCGCGGGCACCCCCACGGCGACGGCCACCGCGACGACGGCCGCCCCCACGGTGAAGCCGAGCCCGAGCGCGACTCCCACGACCACCGCGAGCCCGAGCACCAAGGCGGCCAGTCCCGCGGCCGCCGTGCTGGCCCTGGTGAACGAGCAGCGCAAGGCGGCGGGTTGCGCGCCGGTCACCGCCGACGCGCGCCTGGACGCGCTGGCGAAGGCCTTCAGCGACGACATGGCCGCACGCGGGTTCTTCGACCACACCGACCCGGACGGCCACACCCCGTGGGACCGGGCGAAGGCCGTCGGCATCAGCAACCTCGGCGGTGAGAACATCGCCCGCGGCCAGGCCACCGCGGAGGCCGTGATGACCGCCTGGATGAACAGCCCGGGGCACCGGGCGAACATCCTGAACTGCCAGTTCACCAAGCTCGGCGTGGGTGTCCACACCGGCTCCGGCGGCCCCTGGTGGACCCAGGACTTCGGCTTCTGAGCCCGGCGGGGGGGGGGGGGGGGCGCCCCCGCCCCGCCCCCCCCCCCCCCCCCCCCCCCCCCCCCGGGGGCCCACCACCCCCCCCCCCCCCCCCCCCCCCCCC
>NZ_JBHUSG010000035.1:0-37328 GCF_042673745.1 Kitasatospora sp. NPDC057015 | reverse complement strand
CCCGGAGGCGGGGTGCGGCGCCGGGGGGGGGGGCCGGCCCGCCCCGCCCCGCCCCCCCCGCTCCGAAACCCGCCCCGCGCGGGGGTCAGAAACCCCCGCCGAAGTCCCCGCCCCCGCCGAAGTCCCCTCCGCCGCCGCCACCGTCGAACCCGCCGAAGTCCCCGGGGTCGAAGTTCGCGCCCGAGGAGTCACCGCCCTCGTAGCCGCCGTCGTAGCCCGGGGCGGCCCAGGCCTGCCCCCCGCCCATCGCCGAGCCGAGCATGGTGCCGACCAGCAGACCCGGCAGCAGGCCGCCGCCGTACCCGCCGAAGTAGCCGCCCGCCCAGGGGCCGTAGGCCGGCCCGGCGTTCCAGTACGGCTGCGGCCCCTGCGCCGTCGGCACGGTGCGGATGTCCGGGTCGAGGCCGTCGGTGAGCCGGGCGGCGTCGGCCGCACAGACCGGCACGGTCCGCGCGGCGCCGCCGGCCGGCGCCCAGTCGGCGTCCTGCACGGACGGGCCGTGCCGGGGATCGAAGAAGCACGGCGGCCGGCGCTCGGGCAGCGGCAGCTTCTCGCGCCTGGCCGCCAGGGTGGCCAGCGCGAACCGCCCGTCCTCCAGCGCCTCGGTGACCGGCCGGACGTCCGCCGGCCCGGTGGCGGCGTCCATGGTCTGCTTGGCCCGGTCGTAGCAGTCGAGCGCGTGCGCGTAGTCGGTCCGCTGATCGTCGTCCGCGTCCGGCGCCCCCGGGCTGAAGTCGAGCCGGTCGAGCTCCTCGCCGTACGCGGTGATGTCCTCGTCGACCACCTGGCGCAGCTGCGCCAGCTCGGCCCTGCGCTGCTCATCCTTGCGCTTCTTCGAGCGGCGCAGCAGCAGGAAGACGCCGGTGCCGGCCAGGGCCAGCAGCGCCAGCGGGACGACCACCGACGCGGCCGAGACGCCGCCGGCTCCACCGGTCACGCCGTGGCCCCGGACCTGCGGCAGGGCCTGGTCGACGAAGTCGTTGACGGTGCCGTTGACGTCGTCCGGGTGGGAGCGGAACGCCGCGCCCGCCATCCGCTCGGCGGCGGCGCCGGACAGTGCGGCCGGATCGGAGCGGGCGAGGAACCGGTCACCGCGCCAGATCGCGTAGGTGCCGACGACGCCGACCTCGGTGCGGAGGTCCTGGAACACCGTCTGGGCGGCGAACCGGTCGTCGGCGGGGACGACGGCCACGAAGACCGGCTTGTCGGCCGCCTTGATCTTCGCGGCGAGCGCGTCGGCCTGGCTCTGGCTGAACCGTCCGGTCATCGCCGGGTCGACGTAGACCTGGCTCTGCCGCAGGGCGGACGCGGCGGCGTCGAGACCGTCGGCGGCCGAGGCGGCCGGGGCCAGCAGGAGCAGGAGCCCGAGCAGGGCCGCCAGCAGGGCGGCGGGCCCGGTGGCCCGGGAGCGTCGAGCGGGAGTTCTCATGTCATCGACGCTACCGCTCCGGGCGGCACCGGGGGTGGCGCCCGGGCGCCGCCCGCACCCTGCCGTTCGTCGGGGTGCCCGCCATCCTCGGGGATGATCCTCGGCCCGCGGCCGCCTTCGCCGCCCCGATCGGGAACCCCGGCCGGCCGTGGCACGTCTGTCGCGCTGGGCGGGCACGGCCGGACCGCCCGGAGCGGGCATAGTGGTGCCTGCCGCGCCCTCGGGCTCTCGCGCCGTTTCCCTCACGATCGGAGTATGTGGTGATCATCGGCCTTGTGACCGCTGTCGGAGCCTCGGTCTGCTACGGCACCGGCTCCGTCCTCCAGGCCGTCGGTTCCCGCCGCTCCGCCCGCGAGGAGGCCGCCGCCCGGGGCCGCCTGGCGGGCGTCACCGAGCACGGCGGCCCCAACCTGGCGTCCACCGCCAAGGCGGCCGTCACCTGGGAGTTCATCCTCGGCACGGTGCTCGACCTAGTGGGCTTCGGCCTCGGTGCGCTGGCCGCCCGGCTGCTGCCGCTGTTCCTCTCCCAGACGATCATCAGTGCCAACCTGGTGATCACCGCGGTGCTGAGCATCAAGCTGCTGGGCATCCGGCTCCAGCGCCCGGAGTGGGCCTCGATCGCGGTGCTCTGCGGCGCGCTGGTGCTGCTGGCGGTCGCCGCCGGGCCGGAGGGCGGCCACCACGTCGCGATGTCCGTGCACTGGTGGCTGCTGGGCGCGTCGGTGGTGCTGATCGCCGGCGGCAGCCTGGTGGTGCGCCGGCTCGGCGCGGGCGGCGCGATCGTGGCCGGTCTGCTCTCGGGTCTCGGGTTCGGCGCGCTCGGTGTGGGGGTGCGGATCCTGGACGGGCTCGACCCGTTCTCCCTCGGCACGCTGCTCAGCGACCCGGCGCTCTACGCGATCCTGATCGGCGGCCTCGGCGGGATGTACCTGCACACCATCGCCCTGCAGATCGGCTCGGTGAACGGCGCGACCGCCGCCCTGGTGGTCGGCGAGACGGTGGTGCCCGGCGTGGTGGGCGTGATCTGGCTGGGCGACTCCTCGCGGGAGGGCCTCGGCTGGCTGGCCGCTCTCGGCTTCGTCCTCGCCGTGACCTCCGCCGTGGGCGTCGCCTACTTCGGCCAGGGCGAGCAGAGCCTGGACGAGGACCGGACGACGGCCGAGCTCACCAAGAGCTGACCCGGCCCGGGCCCGCCGGGTCGGCGGCCCGCCGCGGGGCGCCGACCCGCCCGGCTCGGCGCGGACGGCTCGGCGCGGACGGCTCGGCGCGGACGACCGATCACCGCGGACGCGGGATCCGCTGGCAGCGCGGGCAGAAGTAGCTGGACCGGTTCATCCAGGCGGCGCGGCGGATCGGGGTGCCGCAGCGCCCGCAGGGCTCGCCCTCGCGACCGTAGGCGTCGAGGTCGCGGGAGAAGTAGCCGCTCTCGCCGTTGACGTTGACGTAGAGGCTGTCGAAGCTGGTGCCGCCGACGGCCAGCGCCGCGTTCATCACGTCGCGGGCGTGCCCGAGCAGGTCGGCGCCCTGCGGCCGGGTCAGGGTGGCGGTGGGGCGTTCGTAGTGCAGCCTGGCGCGCCAGAGCGACTCGTCGGCGTAGATGTTGCCGACGCCGCTGATCAGGGTCTGGTCGAGCAGGGCGCGCTTGACGGTGGTGCGCTTGGCGCGCAGCGCGGCGACGAACGCGTCGTCGTCGAAGCGCGGGTCGAGCGGGTCCCGGGCGATGTGCGCGATGGACAGCGGCGTGCCCTCGGGATCGCCGTCCTCGGCCTCCTCGACCGCGAGGCCGCCGAAGGTCCGCTGGTCGACGAAGCGCAGTTCGCGGCCGCCGTCGGTGAACCGCAGCCGGACCCGCAGGTGGGTCTCGTCCGGCACCGACGGGTCCTGGACGAGCAACTGGCCGCTCATCCCGAGGTGGCCGATCAGCGAGAATCCGCTTCCGGCCCGCCCGGCGGCGCCCTGCAGCGGCACCCAGAGGTACTTGCCGCGCCGCTGCGCCGGTCCCAGGGTGGCCCCGGTCAGGCGGGCGGTGAAGTCGGCCGGCCCGGCCGGCTGGCGGCGGACGGCGCGCGGGTGCAGCACCTGGACGTCCTCGACGGTGCGTCCGGCCACCCAGTTGGCCAGTCCGCGCCGGACGACCTCGACCTCGGGGAGTTCGGGCATGTCGGTGCCTCCGCTTGTCCTCGACCCGGAGCGGGCGGGCTGCTCCGGGCCGGCCTCAGGCCTTGTCGCCGGGCAGGGTGTCGGCGTACTTGGCCTTGATCGCGCGCCAGGCGCTCTCCGCGGCCTTCTGCTCGGCTTCCTTCTTCGAGCGTCCGACGCCGCTGCCGAAGTCCTGGCCGGCGACCCGGGCGGCGGCGGTGAAGGTCTTCTCGTGGTCCGGGCCGGATTCCTCGATGACGTACTCGGGCACGCCGATGCCGGCTGCCGCGGTGAGTTCCTGGAGGCTGGTCTTCCAGTCCAGTCCGGCTCCGAGCTGCGAGGACTCCTCGATCAGCGGGTCGAACAGGCGGTGGACGAACGCGGTCGCCGCACCCAGGCCCTGGTCGAGGTAGACGGCGCCGATCACGGCCTCGACGGTGTCGGCGAGGATCGACGACTTGTCGCGACCGCCGGTTCCCTCCTCGCCCTTGCCGAGCCGGATGAAGGTGCCGAGTTCCAGGCCCCGACCGACCTCCGCGAGCGCGCGGGAGTTCACCACCGCGGCGCGCAGCTTGGCGAGCGTGCCCTCGGGCACGTCCGGGTGGACGCGGTAGAGGGTGTCCGTGACCACCAGGCCCAGCACCGAGTCGCCGAGGAACTCCAGGCGCTCGTTGGTGGGCAGCCCGCCGTTCTCGTACGCGTACGAGCGGTGGGTCAGGGCACGCACCAGAAGGGCGCGCTCGAGTGTGTACCCGAGGCGCCCTTCCAGGACGTCGTATTCGGTCGAAGCCGGCCCGCCGCCCTTGCTTCCGTTGGCAGAAGCCTGCTTGCGGGTTGAGTTGCTATCCGACATCGATCCGTGCACCCCGCCGATCAGACCGAGAGGACCTGGCGACGGTTGTACGTGCCGCAGCTGGGGCACGCGATGTGACCGAGCTTCGGCTCGTGGCAGCGGTCGCACGCCACGAGGGCGGGGACAACGGCCTTCCAGTTGGACCGGCGGTGGCGCGTGTTGCTGCGCGACATCTTCCGCTTCGGAACAGCCACGGCTACTTCTCCTGGTTCTCGGCGGTACCCTCACGGGCATCGCTGGTCTTGATTCCGTCACCCTCGTCGCCGTGGGCGGCGGAGAGTCCCTGCAGAGCCGCCCACCGGGGGTCGGCGGCCTCGTGGTGGTGGTCCGGGTCGTCGCTCAGGCGCGCTCCGCATTCGGAGCACAGGCCCAGGCAGTCTTCCTGGCACACCGGCTGCAGCGGCAGTGCGAGCACCACCGCGTCACGCAGCACCGGCTGGAGGTCGAAGTAATCGCCCTCCAAGCGGTAAGTCTCTTCTTCGTCGTCCTCGTCGAGCTCGTCGGCGGCGGCGGTGGATCGGCCGCGCCCCTTCTCGTCGGACTCCGGGTAGTAGAACAGCTCCTGGAACTCGACGTCGATCTCGTCCTCGACCGGCTCCAGGCAGCGCACGCACTCGCCCTCGACCCTGGCCTCGGCGGTGCCCGTGACGAGGACTCCCTCGACCACGGACTCCAGTCGGAGCTCCAGCGCGATCTCGCTCTTCTCGGGCACACCGATCACGTCGATGATGCCCAGCCCCTCGGGGGCCTCCAGGGTGCGGGTCACCTTGCGCAGCGATCCGGGGCGACGTCCGAGCTCGTGCGTGTCGAACACGAGGGGGTCGCGGTGGTCGAGGCGGTTCAAGGTGTCCTGACTTCCTGAGGCGGCACGCGTGGTGCGTGGCGCGGGTGGTTCGTACGGCGTGCGGCTCTGCGCGTCCCTGCGGTGCGCGGGCAGCCGGACTACCCCGGCACGAGCAGGCCGGAGTGGTCAGACTACCGGACACTCCGGCCAGGCCCAACTTCACGCCGTCGCGGCCGGCCCGGTCCGGGCCGGCCGGGCGCCGTCAGCGGCCGCCGAGCTCCCGCAGCCTGGTCATGTCGATCATGCTGGTGTCGAAGAAGCTGGTCTCGTCCAGACCGGGCTGCTGCCCCGAGGCCTGCTGCGGCAGCTGGGGCTGGCCGCCCTGCTGCTGGTAGCCGCCGGCGGACGGCACCGGGTTGCCCCAGGCGTCGTACTGCGGGGCCTGGCCCTGGCCCTGGAAGCCGCCCTGCTGCTGGTAGCCGCCGGCCTCGGGCACCGGGTTGCCCCAGGCGTCCTGCTGTACCGGCTGCTGGCCGTAGCCGGGCTGCTGGTAGGCGTACTGGTTGCCGTACGGGTCCTGCTGCTGCCCCTGGCCCGAGGGGTCGAAGCCGCCCCCGTAGACCTCCGCGTACTGGGTGCCCTCGGGCGCCCCGCCGTACTGGGCCGCGGCGGCGTACTGGCCCTCGCCGGGAGCCTGCCAGCCGGCCGCGGCGGGGGTCTGCTCGGGCCAGCTCTGCTGCTGCGGCACCTCGGCCCGGTACCAGGGCTCCTGGTCGGCGTCGGTGCCGTCGCCGTAGCCGTCCGCGAAGCCGGCGGCGACGGCCTCGGCGCGGTCCTTGAGCTGCTGGGCCTGGTCGGCGGCGGCCAGGTAGGCGCCCAGGTCGTCGATCGGGGCCTTGCCGAGCAGCTTGTCGCGGCCCTTGCCGACGGCCGACAGCGTCTTGCTGAGGACGGTCTCCAGGGTGGCGAGCTTCACATCGACGTACTCGTCGACCTCGGGGCTCGGGCTGACCCGCGGCTGGAACTCCTCGCCGTCGGTCTCGGCCTCGCCCTCGGTCTCGAAGACGCTGGAGTCGCCGCGCAGCTTGGTACGGCCGCGGCCGACGGCGCCGAGCGTCTTGGTGAGCACGACCTCGAAGTTGGCGAGCTTGCTGTCGACGTAGTCGTCGGCCTCGGCGCGCTTGGTCTCCACCTCGGCCCGGGCCTCGGCGAGGATGCGGTCGGCCTCGGCCTGCGCCCGGCGGACCACCTCGGTGTCGGAGATCAGCGAGCCGCGCTCGGCGTGCGCCCCCTGGATGATGCGCTCCGCCTCGGCCTCGGCGTCGGCCACCACCTGCTCGTGGTCGGCCATCACCGACTGGGCGTGCGCCAGCTCGGCGGGCAGTGCCGCGCGGAGGTCCTGGAGCAGTCCGACCAGCTCGGCGCGGTTCACCACACAGGAGGCCGACATCGGCATCGCACGCGCGTTCTCGACGGCCGCGACGATCTGGTCGACCTTGTTCTGCACGTCCACGGGGCTTCGTCTTTCCGTGTGCCGCCGACGTCCGGCGGAGGCAGGCCCGGCGCGGTGCACCTCACCGCAGGGCAGGGATACAGACTGTACGGCCACTGCGGGGGGAGCTCACAACGCCCGGGCCCGGCCGACCGCCCGGGAGGGGGACGTCCGGTGACGAACCGGCAGAAAGGGACCTTTTCGCCGGCGCCGGCCGCCCTACTGGCCGGCGCGCTCCGCGATCCGCTCCACCAGGCGGCGGTGGACCACCGGCGGCAGCAGGTGGGAGACGTCGCCGCCGTACGAGGCGACCTCCTTGACCAGGCTCGACGAGAGGAAGCTGTAGGTCGGCGAGGTCGGCACGAACAACGTCTCGACACCCGTCAGGCCGTGGTTCATCTGGGCCATCTGGAGCTCGTAGTCGAAGTCGCTGACCGCCCGCAGGCCCTTGATGATCGCGGGGATGCCGCGGTCCCGGCAGAAGTCCACCAGCAGCCCGCTGTGCGACTCCACCTCGATGTTGCCGTAGCGCCCGCAGGTCTCCTCGATCAGCGCGATCCGCTCGTCGACGGTGAACAGCCCGCTCTTGTTCTTGTTGATCAGCACCGCCACATGCACCACGTCGTACAGCTTCGAGGCCCGCTCGATGATGTCGAGGTGGCCGTTGGTGATGGGGTCGAACGATCCAGGGCAGACGGCGCGACGCATGACGTGAGCTCCCTCGTGGGGTCCGGTGCTGCGGGTGGTGGCCCGACTACGAGTGTTGCCGGGCCTCGGCGGCGGCGCGACCGTACCAGAGGGTGCCTTCGCCGTACCGGCGCGAGCGCAGCACGTCGAAGCCCTCGGGCCAGCCGAACTCACCGCCCCTGGTGCTGCGCTCCACGGTGACGAGTGCGTCGTCCGCGAGCCAGCCCCCGGCGCTCATTGTGATCAGCATCTCGCGCACCTCGTCGTCGGTGACGGCGTACGGCGGGTCCAGGAAGACCAGGTCGTAGGGGTGTTCCGGGGTCCGGGCGGCGAGCACCCGCTCGGCCCGGTCGGCCCGCACCTCCGCGCCGGGCAGGTTGACGATCCGTACGTTCTCCCGGATCACCTTCGCCGCCTGGGCGTCCGCCTCCACCAGCAGGACGTGCTCCGCCCCGCGGGAGAGCGCCTCCAGGCCGACCGCGCCCGAGCCGCCGAAGAGGTCGAGCATCCGGGCCCCGTGCAGGCTGCCGCGCAGCGACTCCAGGGTGGAGAACATGGCCTCACGGGCCTTGTCCGAGGTCGGGCGGGTGCTCCGGCCGGGCGGCACGGCCAGGCGGCGGCCGCCGGCCGTCCCGGCGATCACGCGGGTCATGGGGTGGGGGTCCTCTCGTGCGGGAGCCCCGCCGGCCGGCCGGTGGGGCTCCCCCATTCAAGCGCGCCCGGGCGGCGGATGCGTCACCGGCGGCCGCCGGCCGCCCCGCTCAGCCCTTCTCCAGGTACTCCGCCCGGTCCTCGTCCAGCAGCCCGGCCAGGGCGGCCCGCAGGTCCGGGTGGTCCTCCAGTCGCGGGTCGACGGCCACCAGGGCCGCCGCCTCGGCCCGGGCGGTGGTGATGACCTCCTCGTCCTCCAGCACGGAGAGCACCTTGAGGGAGGACTTCACCCCGGACTGGGCCTGGCCCAGCACGTCCCCCTCGCGGCGCTGTTCGAGGTCGATCCGGGAGAGCTCGAAGCCGTCCAGCGTGCCGGCCACGGCGTCGAGGCGGGCCCGCGCGGGGCTCGCTCCCGGCATGTCGCTGACCAGCAGGCACAGACCCGGCGCACTGCCGCGGCCGACCCGCCCGCGCAGCTGGTGGAGCTGCGAGACGCCGAAGCGGTCGGCGTCCATGATGACCATCGCGGTGGAGTTGGGGACGTTCACGCCGACCTCGATGACCGTGGTGGCGACCAGCACGTCGATCCGGCCGGCCGCGAAGCGGCGCATCACGTCGTCCTTGGCGTCGGGCTGCAGGCGCCCGTGCAGGATCTCGATCCGCAGGCCGGCCAGCGGCCCCTCGGCGAGCATCTCGGCGGTCTCCACGACGGCCAGCGGGGGCCGGCGGTCGTCGCTCCCGGCGCCCAGGTCCTCCGGGTCGTCGGGCATCGCCCTGCGCTTCTTCTTCGGATCGCCCTGGTCCTCGTCGCCGATCCGGGGGCAGACCACGTACGCCTGGTGGCCCTTGCCGACCTCCTCGCGCACCCGCTCCCAGGCCCGGGCGAGGAAGTTGGGCTTCTCCAGCGCCGGCACGACGTGGGTGGAGATCGGCGAGCGGCCGGCCGGGAGCTGGTCCAGCACGGAGGTCTCCAGATCGCCGAAGACCGTCATGGCGACCGTGCGCGGGATCGGGGTGGCCGTCATCACCAGCAGGTGCGGGGGCTGTTCGCCCTTGGCGCGCAGGGCGTCGCGCTGCTCCACGCCGAAGCGGTGCTGCTCGTCGACGACGACCAGGCCCAGGTCCTGGAACTGGACCTTGTCCTCGATCAGGGCGTGCGTGCCGATCGCGATGCCGGCGTCGCCGCAGGCCATGTCGAGCAGGGTCTGGCGGCGGGCGGGGGTGCCCATCGAGCCGGTCAGCAGCACCACCTTGGTGGCGGCCTCGGCGCCGCCGAGCATGCCGCCCTCGGCGAGGTCGCCCATCATCTCGACGATCGAGCGGTGGTGCTGCTGGGCGAGCACCTCGGTGGGGGCGAGCAGGACGGCCTGGCCGCCGGCGTCCACCACGGTGAGCATGGCGCGCAGCGCGACCAGCGTCTTGCCGGAGCCGACCTCGCCCTGGAGCAGCCGGTGCATCGGGTGCGAGGTGGCCAGGTCGGCGAAGATCTCGGCGCTGACGTTGCGCTGGCCCTCGGTGAGGGTGAAGGGCAGCCGGGCGTCGAAGGCCTCCAGCAGCCCGCCGGCCCGCTCCGGCCGGGGCACCGCGGGCAACGCCGAGTCGGCCGCCCGGCGCTGGGCCAGCGCGACCTGGAGCACGAAGGCCTCGTCCCAGCGCAGCCGGCTCTGGGCGCGCTCGCGGTCGGCGTGGCTGCGCGGACGGTGGATGAGCTCCAGCGCCTCGGGGAGCGGGATCAGCTCGTGCTTGTCGCGCAGTTCGGCGGGCAGCGGCTCGCCGACGCCCTTCCACTCGTCCTTGGCGAGGCTGTCGAGGACGGTGCGCACGCACAGCGCCACCGTCCAGGTCTGCACCTTGGCGCTGGCCGGGTAGACCGGGATCAGCCGGCCGGCGAACTCCTCGGCCGCCGAGGTGTCCGCCTCCTCGTCCATCAGCTGGTAGTCGGGGGAGACGAGTTGGCGGGTGCGGTTGAACTGGCCGACCTTGCCGGCGAACAGGCCCTGGGCGCCCGGCCGGAGGTCCTTCTGCCGCCAGCCCTGGTTGAAGAAGACCAGACTGAGGCGGCCGCGCCCGTCGGTGACCACGACCTCCAGCCGGTCGCCCTTGCGCCCCTTGAACGGGATCAGGGTGACCTTCTCGATCCTGGCGAGCACGGTGACGTGCTCGTCGACCTCCAGGTCGTCCAGGCTGGTGAGCTGGCCGCGTTCGGCGTACCGGCGCGGGTAGTGGTGCAGCAGGTCGCCGACCGTGCGCAGCTTGAGGCTGTCGGCGAGCACCTTAGCGGTGCGGTCGCCGACCACGGCGGTCAGGGGCGTGTCGAGAGTGAGATCGGACATCACGCCCTATTGGACACCACCGCACCGACAGCGCGTCGCATTCGCCCGGGTCCGGGGCCGGCCCGGCAGGCCGGACGCGGCCTCCCGGCGGCGCTCACCCCGCGCTCCCGGCGGCGCCGCCCGCGGCGGCGACCCTCCCGGGGCCGCGTTCACTCCACCCCGATGAGCAGCGGCGCGGACTCCTGCCCGCCCTCGAAGACCACCGCGTCGACCTCCGGACGCTGCCGGCGGGCGTGCGCCACCAGCCGGTCGGCGAGGCCGGCGGGCGCGCCCTCACCGAGGATCAGGGTGACCAGTTCGCCGCCCGCGGCGAGCATCCGGGCGAGCACCGTCTCACCGGTGCCGGCCAGCTCGGTGCCGATCACGGCGACGTCCCCGTCGATCAGGCCGAGCACGTCGCCGGCCTGGCAGACGCCGGCCATCGTCCAGGACTCCCCCTCGGCGACGGCGAGTTCGGCGTACCGGGTGGCGCCGGCGGCGGAGGTCATCGCGACCACGTCCTCGTCGAAGCGCCGGGAGGACTCGTGCACGGCCAGCGCGGCCAGTCCCTGCACGGGCGAGCGGGTGGGCAGGACGGCGATCCGCACCCCCTCCGCGCGCAGCTGGTCCGCCGCGGCGCCGGCGGCGGCCCGCAGCTCCGGGTCGTTGAGCAGCAGGATCACCTCGCGGGCACCGGCCCGGCGGACCGCCTCGGCGAGTTCGGCGCTGGCCGGCGGGCGGTCCGGATCGGCGTGCAGCACGGCGGCGCCGGCCTGCTCGCAGAGGTCGGCGAGGCCCTCGCCGCTGACCACGCTGAGCACCGCGCGGGCCCGGGGCTCGCGCTCAGAGCGGCTGTCGGCGGCGGCGGCCTGCGCGGCGGCCTCGGCGAAGTGCGTGATCCGGATCCGGTGCGGCCGGCCGGCCCGGACGCCGGCCTCGACGGCGGCGCCCGCGTCGTCCACGTGCACGTGGACGCTCCACAGCCCGTCACCGCCGCCGACCACCAGGGAGTCGCCGAGGGCGCCGAGCGTCGCGCGCAGGCCGGGCAGCTCCCGGTCGGGGGCGTCGAGCAGGTAGACGACCTCGAAGGCGGGGTGGCCGGGGCCGGCCGGGCGGACGTGGCCCTCGCAGTCGTCCGCGAGGCCGGCCGGGCGATGGGCGCGGCCGAGCGGCGCGGGGGTCTGCCCGAGCGCGACCGGGCCCATCGGCTGGTGGCCCGCGACGGCGTCGGCGAGCGCGCCGAGGACGGCGACCAGGCCCCGGCCGCCGGCGTCGACCACGCCGGCCTCGGCCAGTACGGAGAGCTGTTCGGGGGTGCGCAGCAGGGCAAGCCGGGCCGAGCGGTAGGCGGTGTCGGCGACCTGGGCGAGGGTGCCGCCGACCCGGTCGGCCTCGTGCGCGGCGGCGGCGGCCACGGTGAGCAGGGTTCCCTCGACCGGCTCGGCGACCGCCTGGTAGGCGGATTCGGCGGCCCGCAGCAGGGCCGCGCGCAACTGCTCGGCGCCGCCGCCGGCGGTGGCGAGCGTCTCGGCCGTGCCGCGCAGCCACTGGGCGAGGATCACGCCGGAGTTCCCGCGGGCGCCGAGCAGCGCGCCCCTGGCCATCGCCCGGACGCAGTCGCCGAGCCCCGGTTCGGCGTCGGGGGCGCCGGCCCGGCCGGCGGCGGCGAAGCTGTCCTCGACCGCGGCGGCGGCGGACTCGACGGTCAGGTAGAGGTTGGTGCCGGTGTCGCCGTCCGGTACGGGGTAGACGTTGAGTGCGTCGATCTCCTCGCGGGCCTGGCCGAGCGAGCCCAGGGCCAGGCGGCACCAGGTCCGCACGGCCGGGGCGTCGAGCGTGTGCAGCACCAGGTCTCCTCCGGGTGGGACGCCGCGCATGGCTGTGGGTGGTGAACGGCGGGCGGCGCGGGGCGATGCTGGCAGGTTATCCGGGCCCGCGCGGGATCGTGGCTGGCAGGAGCCCTGGCGGGCGGGGGCGGGAGCCGGCCCGGTGGGAGGGCCGGACGGGGCTCGAGGCGGGGTAAACCCTCCGGACGTGGTAGTTTCGTTGAACGGGAGCAAGCGTTGTATGCTCTTCCGGTTGCCTGGAACAGTCCAGGCTCACCCTTTGAATCGGTCCGGTCCACGCGAGTGGCCCGTTGATTCAGCCGGGGTTTTCGAACGTAAATGATCTGAAGTCTTGGAGTGACTCCTGTGGCTGCCAACTGCGACGTCTGCGGCAAGGGGCCGGGCTTCGGCAACAACATCTCCCACTCGCACCGCCGTACCCGTCGTCGTTGGAACCCCAACATCCAGACGGTGCGCGCTGTGATCGGGCGGACGCCGAAGCGGCTCAACGTCTGCACCTCGTGCATCAAGGCCGGTAAGGTCTCGCGCTGACGCGCAGACCGGTAAGCCGGTCCTCCAGTAAGTCGGTCCGTCTCCGGATGGATCGGCTTTCTGTTTTTCCGGCGGTCTCCGCCGGGTGACCGCCGAACGCCGCCGGCCCGGGCCCCGTGCCCGGGCCGGCGGCGTTCGCGTTTCCGCTTCGCCCCTGCGCCGCACCGCGCGGACGGGGCCCTGCCGACCCGGGCCTCGCGGTACGGGCGCCCGGGCCCGCGGGCGGGTCAGGCCCGCACGCGCGTCCGCCAGCCGTGGTCGACCGGTCCGATCCCCGCCCCCAGGGCGAACCCGGCCGCGATCGCGCCGGTGACGTACTCCTTGGCCGCCGCCACCGCGCCGGGCATCTCCTGACCCTTGGCGAGCTCCGCGGCGACGGCGCTGGCCAGCGTGCAGCCGGTGCCGTGGGTGTGCCGGTTGTCGTAGCGCGGCGCGCGGTACCAGTGCTCCTCCCCCGGCCCGCCGTACAGCAGGTCGGCCGCCTCCCCCTCCAGGTGGCCGCCCTTGACCAGCACCCAGCGCGGGCCGAGGTCCAGCAGCGCCCGCGCGGCCTGCGCCATGTCCTCCTGCCCCCGGACGGTGATCCCGGTGAGCTGCGCCACCTCGTGCAGGTTGGGCGTGGCGAGGGTGGCGACGGGCAGCAGCTTCGTCCGGACGGTGGCGACGGCCTCGGCGGCGAGCAGCGCGTCGCCGTGCTTGGAGACCCCGACCGGGTCGACCACCACCGGGGCGTCCACGGCGGCGAGCAGTTCGGAGACGGTCTCGACGAGTTCCACCGAGGCGAGCATGCCGGTCTTCACGGCCTGCACGCCGATGTCGTCGACGACGCTGCGGAACTGGGCCCGGACGGCCTCGGCGGGCAGCTCCCAGTAGCCCTGGACGCCGAGCGAGTTCTGCGCCGTGACGGCGGTGATCACGCTCATGCCGTGCACGCCGAGGGCGAGCATGGCCTTGAGGTCGGCCTGGATCCCGGCGCCGCCGCCGGAGTCGGAGCCGGCGACGGTGAGCACACGCGGAGGGGCGGCGGCGGGGCCGCGCGACGGAAGAGCCATGTCCGACAACCTACCCGGCCCGGCACCGACCGCGGCCGGGCCGTCCGACCGGTGTCGGACGGCCGCTGTCGGACGGCGCGGGCGGGCGACGCGGGCGGACGGGCCGGTGTCGGACGGCGCCTGTCGGGCGGACCGCCGGTGGGCGCGGTCGCGCCGGCGTCCGGGGCCGGGCCGTCAGAGGACGGCTTCGGACTCCGCCCAGCGGTCCACCGGCACGGTCTTGAGCCGGGTGACGGCGTCGGCGATCGGCACCAGCGCGATGTCGGTGCCGCGCAGCGCGGTGAAGTGGCCGAAGGCGCCCTTGTGGACGGCTTCGACGGCGTGCCAGCCGAAGCGGGTGGCGAGCACCCGGTCCCGGGCGGTCGGGGTGCCGCCGCGCTGGGTGTGGCCCAGGATGACCGGCCTGGCCTCCTTGCCGAGCAGGTCCTCCAGCTCGTGCGCGAGCCGGGTGCCGATGCCGCCGAAGGTCTGGTGCCCGTACTGGTCGAGGGAGCCGTGGTCGAAGCGCATGGTGCCCTCGGTCGGCCCGGCGCCCTCGGCGACGGCGATGATGGCGAACTTCTTGCCCCGGTCGAAGCGGTCCTCGACCATCCTGGCGACCGCCTCGATGTCGAAGGGCTTCTCGGGGATCAGGATGCCGTGGGCGCCGCCGGCCATGCCCGCGGTGAGGGTGATCCAGCCGGTGTGCCGGCCCATCAGCTCGACCACCATCACCCGCTGGTGCGACTCGGCCGTGGTCTTCAGCCGGTCGATCGCCTCGGTGGCCACGTGCACGGCGGTGTCGAAGCCGAAGGTGACGTCGGTGGCGTCGATGTCGTTGTCGATGGTCTTGGGGACCCCGACCACCGGCAGGCCGGCGTCGCTGAACTTCTTGGCGGCGGTGAGCGTCCCCTCGCCGCCGATCGCGATCAGCGCGTCGATGCCGAGGTTCCCGGCGAGCGTGCGGGCGTTCTCGACGGCCCACTCGATCCGCTCCCGCTTGACCCGGGCGGAGCCGAGGATGGTGCCGCCGAGGGTGAGCAGGCCGGTGACGTCGTCGTGCGAGACGGGCCGGCTGCGGCCCTCCAGGAGGCCGAGGAACCCGTCCTCGATGCCGATGATCTCGTCGCCGTGGACGTCGGTGCCGCGGTGCACCACGGACCGGATCACCGCGTTGAGGCCGGGGCAGTCGCCGCCGCTGGTCAGGACGCCGATTCGCATGGTGGCTGAGCTCTCCCGCTCCGTGGACGCGTACGCCCCCGAGTAGATGGATGCCGATCGTCGCCGGCCGCGCCACCCGTCCGGTCCTCGTGAACCGGACGAACCAGGGCAGGGCCTGACATTGACGGCAAGCCTACGCGGTCGGTCCCGCCCTCAGGTCCTGCCCCGGCGGGCGCCGGGTCACTCGGCGAAGTGGTCCCAGCCGCCGACCCGGTCCCAGGGCGCGCCGTCCACCGTGACCCGGCCGCCGCGCGAGGGGCCGGCCACCCGCACCACCTCGCCGATCACCCGCCAGCGGGCGGGCAGTTGGGCGGCGGCGGGGAAGGTCGCCACGATCGCGTGGTCCTCCCCGCCCGAGAGCACCCAGACCAGCGGGTCCACGCCGACCGCCTGGCCGATGTCCGCCATCTGGGCCGGGATGTCGAAGTCCGCGGCCCGCAGGTCGATGTCCACCCCGCTGGCCTTGGCGACGTGGCCGAGGTCGGCGACCAGGCCGTCGCTGACGTCGATCATCGCGGTGGCGCCCAGCTCGGCGGCGGCGGGCCCGGCGTGGTACGGCGGCTCCGGACGGCGGTGCGCCTCGACGAAGGCGCGCGGCGAGCGGAATCCGCGCTGAAGGACGGTCAGACCGGCGGCCGACCAGCCGAGCCAGCCGGTCACCGCGACCACGTCACCGGCCTGTGCGCCGGAGCGGACCACGGGCGCACGCCCCTGGAGGTCCCCGAGCGCCGTGATCGCCAGGGTGATGGTGTCCCCGCGCACCACGTCACCGCCGACCACCGCCGCGCCGGCCACCTGGCACTCGTCGCGGAGCCCGTCCATCAGTTCGGTGGCCCAGGTGGTGGGGAGGTCGGCGGGCGCGACCAGGCCGAGCAGTATCGCGGTCGGCACCGCGCCCATCGCGGCGATGTCGGCGAGGTTCTGGGCGGCCGACTTGCGGCCCACGTCGTAGGCGGTGGACCAGTCCCGGCGGAAGTGCCGGCCCTCGACCAGGACGTCGGTGGTGGCGACCACCCGGCCGTCCGGTGCCCGGACCACCGCGGCGTCGTCGCCGGGACCGAGGTCGACCGCCGCCGTGGGTTGAAGCCTGGCGGTCAGCTCCTTGATGAGTCCGAACTCGCCGAGCTCGCCCACGGTCCCCTGCATGTGCCGTCCTCTCACGTCGTCCGGGTCGCGCCGGAGTCCGTCCGGCTCCGCGCTCCCTCCGCGGGCCCGCGGCCGGGGCGCGCCCCCAGCGCGCAGCGTACGCCCTCCGACGGTGCACGGGTCTCCCCTCCCCGCCCCGCTGCGCGGTAGCGTGGTGATCAGACTGCCGGTGAACCCACCCCCACCACGCTCCACGGGCGATCACGGCGGCGATCTCCGTACCCAGCCGCCCTGGAGGTCCCCGTGGTAAATGCGTACATCCTGGTCCAGACCGAGGTGGGCAAGGCCACGTCGGTGGCCCGGTCGATCTCCGAGATTCCCGGCGTCGTGCTGGCCGAGGACGTCACCGGCCCGTACGACGTGATCGTGCGGGCCGAGGCCGAGAGCGTGGACGACCTCGGCCGGATGGTCGTCGCCCAGGTTCAGCAGGTCGAGGGAATCACCCGCACGCTGACCTGTCCGGTGGTCCACCTCTAGGGCCGGTCCGCCCCGTCACGGCCCGGCCGCGGCCCGGCCGGCGGGCCGATCTACCATCGACGGGTGAACCTCGCCGCCCGGGTGACCCACGCCCTGAGAGCCCTGCCCGCCTCCGTCCGGTGGTCGGCGGCGCCCGTCGCACTGCTCGGGTGCATCGTGCTGCTGCTGGGCGACTGGGGAACCGCGCCGGCGCCGGTCACGCCGACGCCCCGGGCGCGGGAGGTGCCCTACTGCGAGGCGCTGGCGCGCGCCCTGCCGCAGACCCTGATCGGGCACGGCCGCGAGCACTCCGACTCACCGTACGTGGTGATCTGGGGCAGCTCCCCGCGGACGGTGCTGCGCTGCGGGGTACCGCGGCCGGACGCGCTCAACGGGCCGCAGGCGCTGAAGAGCGCGCCCGAGGTGAACGGCGTCCAGTGGTTCGACGAGCCCGACGGCGAGGGCGGCTACCGCTTCACCACCACGCTGCGCGAGGCCAACGTCGAGGTCAGCGTCCCGGCCGGGGCCTACCCCTACAGCGCCGACCCGCTGCCGGTGCTCTCCGACGTCGTCAAGGCCACCGTGCCGGTCTGGAACGAGCCGGTGCCGGGCACGGCGAGCGCCACTGCCACCGCCACCGCCACGCCGTGACGCGTTCGGGTCGGACCCCGCTGGGGGCCCGACCCGAACGGCCCGGAAGGACCGAACGGCCCGGACGAACCGGACGAACCGGGCGGCGCGGTCGACCGGCTAGCGCAGGCCGGTGGAGCGGCGCAGCGCGGTGCGCAGCAGCCGGTCGATCAGCTCCGGGTACGCCAGGCCGGTGGCCTCCCACATCTTCGGGAAGGCCGAGATCGGCGTGAAGCCGGGCATGGTGTTGATCTCGTTGACCACCCAGCCGCCGTCCTCCAGCAGGAAGAAGTCGACCCGGGCCAGACCCTCGCAGCCGAGCGCCTCGAAGGCGGCGATCGCCTGCCGGCGGATCTCCGCGGTCTCCTCGGCGGTGAGCCGGGCCGGGATCTGCACCTCGGAGGAGTCGATGTACTTGGCCTCGAAGTCGTAGAACTCGTAGCCGCCGCCGACCAGGATCTCGGCCGGCACGCTGGCCCGCGGCCCGTCCTCGAACTCCAGCACGGCGCACTCGATCTCGCGGCCCGTGACGCCGGCCTCGACGATCACCTTGGGGTCGTGCCGGCGGGCCTCCTCGATCGCGGCGTCGAGGTCGGCGAGGTCCTTGACCTTGGTGATGCCCATGCTGGAGCCGGCCCGGCACGGCTTCACGAACAGCGGCAGGCCCAGTGCCCCGACCCGCTCGCGGGCGGCCGCTCGGCCCTCCTCGGAGTCCCACTCGCGCGGGCGGATCACCGTGTAGCTGCCCACGCCGATGCCGTGCGAGGCCAGGATCCGCTTGGTGAACTCCTTGTCCATGCCGACCGCGCTGGCCAGCACGCCGTTGCCGACGTACGGCACCCCGGAGAGCTCCAGCAGGCCCTGCAGGGTGCCGTCCTCGCCCCAGGGGCCGTGCAGCAGCGGCAGGACGACGTCGACCTCGCCGAGCGCCTTGGGGACGGCGCCGGGCTCGGCCCAGACCACCTCGCGGCTGTCCGGGCCGACCGGCAGGACGACCTGGCCCTCCACGGACTCGGCGACCTGGGCGACGTCCGGCAGCCTGCCGTCCGTGATGGCCATCCGGGCCGGGTCGTCACTGACCAGGGCCCAGCGGCCCTCGTGGGTGATGCCGATCGGCAGCACGTCGTAGGTCTCGCGGTCGATGGCCCTGAGCACGCTGCCCGCGGTGGAGACCGAGATGGCGTGCTCGGAGCTTCGCCCGCCGAAGACGATCGCCACCCGGGGCTTGGCGGCGGCGGACTGGTTCGGGGGGGTCTGTTCGATGCTCATATCGGCCATGAGACTACCGTGCGAGCCTTTTCGCCCGTGTTACCCGCCGGGTCCGCGTCGGCGGCGGCACCGGCGTCGCCCCGGGTGGGGCCGCTAGCGGCGCTCGGGTTTGGCCGAGCGGGCCATCAGCGCGGCCAGCACCTCCTGGGTGGGACGCCCGTTGTGCACCACGTCCACCACCGCCTCGACGATCGGCATGTCGACCCCGGTGCGCCGGGCCAGGTCCAGCACGGACTCGCAGGACTTGACGCCCTCGGCGGTCTGGCTGGTCGCCGCCACCGCCTCGGCCAGCGTCATGCCGCGGCCCAGGTTGGTGCCGAAGGTGTGGTTGCGCGACAGCGGCGAGGAGCAGGTCGCGACCAGGTCGCCCATCCCGGCGAGGCCGGCGAAGGTGTACGGGTCGGCGCCGAGCGCCGCGCCCAGCCGGGTGGTCTCGGCCAGCCCGCGGGTGATCAGCGTCGCCTTGGTGTTGTCGCCCAGGCCCATCCCGTCCGCCATGCCGACGGCCAGGCCGATCACGTTCTTGACCGCGCCGCCGAGCTCGCAGCCGACCACGTCGGTGTTGGTGTACGGGCGGAAGTACGGCGTGTGGCAGGCCGTCTGGAGCCGCTTGGCGACCACCTCGTCGGTGCAGGCCACCACCGTCGCGGCGGGCTGCCGGTTGGCGATCTCACGGGCCAGGTTGGGGCCGCTGACGACCGCCACCCGCTCCGGGCCGACTCCGGCGACCTCGGCGATGACCTCGCTCATCCGCTTCGCCGTGCCGAGTTCGATGCCCTTCATCAGGCTGACCAGCACCGTGCCGGGCTCCAGCAGCGGCGCCCAGGCGGCCAGGTTCTGCCGCAGGGTCTGCGAGGGCACGGCCAGCACCGCGAACTCGGCGCCGGCCAGCGCCACGGCGGGATCGGTGGTCGCCGTGATCGAGCCGGACAACCGCACACCCGGGAGGTAGTCCGGGTTCTCGTGCGTCGCGTTGACCGCGTCGACCAGCTCCTGCCGGCGGCCCCACAGGGCCACCTCGCAGCCCGCGTCGGCGAGGATCATCGCGAAGGCGGTGCCCCACGAACCGGTACCGAACACCGCACAACGGGTCACTTGCTGCTCTCCTCGGTGGTGCTGTCGTCGGTGCTCCCGGCCGGGCCCGCGCCGGGTGCCCGGCCGTCGGCCGCCCGGTGCCGCTCGGCGGTGGCCTTGACCGCGCGGGCCCGGGCGGCGGTGCGCATGTCGTAGCGCTCGGCGGGCGGCTGCTCGCCGCGGATGCCGGCCAGCACCTCGGTGATCGCGGCCATGATGTCCTCGGTGGCGTCGCGCAGCACCTGCGGGGTCAGCTCCAGCCCCTGGTAGCGGCTGAGGTCCACCGGCGGTCCGGCCGCCACCACCACCCGGTGCCGCGGGAAGAGGTTGAACCTGCTCTTCCCCGCGCCTCCCCGGCCGTACGGCGGGATGATCTCGTGCGCGCCCCAGTGGGCGACCGGGATCACCGGGGCGCCCGTCATCAGCGCGACCCGGGCCACCCCGCTCTTGCCGGTCATCGGCCACAGGTCGGGATCCCGGGTGAGCGTGCCCTCGGGGTAGAACTGCACGCACTGGCCGCCGTTGACGGCGTCGATGGCCGCCCGGAAGGCCTGCGCGGCGTCGGTGGAGTCGCGGAACACCGGGATCTGGCCGGTCTTGCGCAGCATGAACCCGATGAACGGCACCGAGAACAGCGAGGACTTGCCCAGTATCCGGGGCGGCCGCCCGCTGTTGTACTGCCAGTGTGCGTAGACCACCGGGTCGATGATCGAGTTGTGGTTGACCGCGGCGAGGAAGCCGCCCTTCGCGGGCAGGTGCTCCCAGCCCCGCCAGTCCGGCTTCACCAGAGCGGTCGTCACCGGTTTCACCAGCACGGCCGCGAAGCGGTACCAGATGCCGTAGTCGGCGTTGCCGAAAGCGGCGTACGAGCGGCGGGCCACCCCAGGTCCTCCTCATCCGGTGCGACACGTGGGGTGCCGCAGGTCAGTCGCCTCCCGGTGTCCCCGGCCGGGGGTCCGGCGCTCGGGACCGAGCGCGGAACAGTCTCACCCGACCGCTCACCGGCTGTCGAGCAGCCCCTCCGGACCGGTCCGGCTCACGTGACCTATCGCACGTCAGCCCGGACGGGGCGGCCTGGCGGGGGCTCCGGGACCGGCGCCACAATGGCGCCGATGACCCAGGACACGGTACGCCCCGACGGCACCCTCCCGCCCCCCGCACCCGCCACCGGGTGGTCGCTGGTGCTCCCGCTCAAGCCGCTCGGGCTCGCCAAGAGCCGGCTCGCCCCTTTCGCCGGGCCGCACCGCGCCGACCTGGCGCTGTCGTTCGCGCTCGACACCGTGGCCGCGGCGCTCGCCTGTCCGGGCGTGTCCCGGGTCCTGGTGGTGACCCGCGACCCGCTGGCCGGGCGGCGGCTGGCGGCGCTCGGCGCGGTGGTGGTCGCCGACGAACCGGGCGGCGGCCTCAACCCCGCGCTGGCGCACGGCGCCGCGGCCGCTCGCCGGATCGCCCCGCACGCCCCGCTGGCCGCCCTCTCGGCGGACCTGCCCGCGCTGCGCCCGGCCGAACTCGCCCGCGTCCTCGGTGCCGTGTCCGCCACCGGCGGCCCGGGCGGCCGGGCCTTCCTCGCCGACTCCCCCGGGCTCGGCACCACCCTGCTGGCGTGCGCCCCCGGCGCGCCCCTCGCGCCGGCCTTCGGCGACGGCTCCCGGGCCCGGCACCTGGCCGGCGGCGCGTACGAGATCGCCCTGCCGGACGTGCCGTCGGTGCGCCGCGACGTGGACACCGGGGAGGATCTGGCGCAGGCACTGGCGCTCGGCGTCGGGCGGCACACCGCGGTGGCCGCGGCGGCCCTGGTCTGACCGGCCGTCGGCACCCCGCCCGTCGCCGGCCCGGGCACCCGCCCGAAACACCCGCCCGAACAGCCGCCCGGGCACCGGCAGCCGCCGGGACGGCGGCTGCGGGCCCTCGATATGCTGCTGCCATGCAGGCCACCGCGTTCACCTTCGACCCCGACACCCGGGCCGGTTCCGTGCTGCTCGACGACGGCACCCCGGTGCCGTTCGACGCCGCGGCCTTCGACGCCGGCGGCCTGCGGCTGCTGCGGCCCGGCCAGCGGGTGCGGATCCGCACCGAGGGCGACGGCGAGGGCCGCCGGGTGGTGTTCGTGACCCTGCAGACCTTCCCCGACCCGCTGGCCTGAGAGCGCCCGGGCCCGAGTCCACCGGGCCCCGCCGCCCGGCCCGCCGGCACCGTCACCGCCGGTTCGGCACCGGCCGGTTCGGCACCGGTCAGGATCGCACCGGTCCGCTCAGCACCGGTCCGTTCCCGCCGACCGGACGCCGTCGGCTCGACGCGTCCGCGCCACCGGCGCGATCCGGATCAGGTGCACCCGCCCCGCCATCCGGAAGGCCAGGGTCAATTCGCCGTCCCGCTCGATGGATTCCTCCACCCGGCGGACCGCGCCCGGGCCGAGGAAGCGGCGGTACGCCTCGTACTGGGTCCAGCCCAGCGGCAGCATCCGCAGGGCCGCCCAGAGCGCCGCCACCGCGTCCGGGAGGCGGTTGAACTCCGCCGGTCGGACGATGTCCTCGATCTCCACCGTCACCGCGCCGCCGGCTCCGCCGTCCTGCTCGCACTTCACCCTGGCTGCTCCCGCTCCTCGTCGAGTTCGGCCCAGACGGCCTGGGCCGCGTCCGTGTACTGGTGCCCGTAGCGGTCGGCGCCGGACAGGACGGCGAGCACGGCCCGGTGCGCCTCGTCCCCGAGATCCGCGGGCACCGCCGCCTCCACCAGGAACCCGCCCTCCCGGCGGCAGCGGACGCGTGCCCGGGTACCCGCCGCCGCGGCGAGACGAACCGCCAGGTCAAAAGCCTTGGTGTGGGCACGCACCGACTCTCCCCGAGAGCAGACAGTCACAGACTGTGAATCTAAAGCATTAGATTCCACCTGATGCATTAGATTGTCAACGCTGAAATACCCGCCCTGCCGCAACGGGCAGAGGTGGAGCCTGCCGCCGGGAGAGCCAGATGCCCTCAGAGGTGCCCCCGTACCTGCAGATCTCGGACGACCTGCGCCGTCGCATCGCCGAGGGCGAGTGGCCGCCCGGCGAGCGCCTGCCCTCCCGCGCCCAGCTCGCACTGGCCTACGGAGTGGGCGCCAACGTGCTGCAACGGGCCCAGGAACGGCTGATCGCCGAAGGCCTGCTGGAAGGGCGGGCGGGCTCAGGCACGTACGTCAGAACCCCCACCGAGCGCTCCCGGATGGTCCGCGCCCGGCTCAGCGACCGCCGGACGGATTCACCCTTCCGCGCCCGGCTGCGCGAGCAGGGCCGAACGGGCACCTGGGAGTCGAACAGCCATGTGCGCACCCCGGCCCCGGAACACGTCGCCCAACGGCTGAACATCGCCCCGGGCGACCTCACGGTACGGACCTGCTACGAGTTCCTCGCCGACGGACGGCCGGCACAACTCGCCGAGAGCTGGGAGCCGATGGCCGTCACCGCCGAGACCCCCGTGCTGATGCCCGAATTCGGGCCGCTGGCGGGCCGGGGCGTGGTCGAGCGGATGGCCTCGATCGGCGTGGTGGTCGACTTCGCGGTCGAGCTGCCCCGCCCGGGCCGCGCCACCACCGAACAGGCCCACCTGCTCGGCATCTCGGTCGGCGACCTGGTCACGCTGGTCGAGCGGACGTACTTCGACCTGGACGGCCGCGCCGTGGAGACCGCCGACATCGTCATCCCCGACGCCCTGTGGGAGATCGCGTACGAGTTCCCGATCGACCGCCGCTGACCGACCCGCGCAGGCGCACCGGGCCCCACCGCGCGCGGCGTCGCGCCCGGCGCGGCAGGCCGCCGCGGCACCGTGCCACCACGCACACGGCACCGCACCGCACCGCACGCGAAAGAGCCGTGGCGGCCCCCCACCCGGAGTTCCGAGTGGGCGGGCCGCCACGGCTCACGACCCCGTGCGGGGTCGTCGCCCGAAGACCGAACGCGTGGACTACTTCGCGGTGGTCTTGCGCGCGGTGGTCTTGCGGGTGGTGGTCTTCTTGGCCGGTGCGGTCTTCTTGACCGTGGTGGCCTTCTTGGCCGTCGTGGTCTTCTTGGCCGCGGCGGCGGGGGTGGCCGCGGTCTTCTTGACGGCGGCGGCCTTCTTGGCGGTGGTGGCCGTGGTCTTCTTCGCGGCGGCGGTGGTGGTCTTCTTGACCGCGGCCGCCTTCTTGGCCGTGGTGGCCGTGGTCTTCTTCGCGGCGGCGGTGGTGGCCGTCTTCTTCGCGGCCGTCTTCTTGGTCGCGGCCGGGGCGGCGGCCGCGGCGGTGGCGGCGCGCTTGGTGGCGGCACGCTTCACGGCGGCGGTCGTACCGGACTTGCCCGGGGTGAGGGAACCCTTGGGGGCCTTCTTGACCGACGGGCCCTCCTTCGGCAGCTTCTTGCTGCCGCTCACCAGGTCCTTGAAGCCCTGGCCGGGACGGAAGCGGGGCACCGAGGTCTTCTTGACCTTGACCTTCTCGCCGGTCTGCGGGTTGCGGGCGAAGCGCGCGGAGCGCTCCACCTTCTCGAAGGTGCCGAAGCCGGTGACCGAGACCCGGTCACCCGCGACAACGGCACGCACCATGGTGTCGAGCACTGCGTCGACGGCCTCTGCGGCAGCCTTGCGACCGCCCAGCTGCTCGGCCACCGCTTCGACAAGCTGAGCCTTGTTCACGTCTTCCCCTTCAGAAACGGGCGCCGGATGATTCCATCCGTTCAATTCGCACGTTAGGTATGTATCTGCGGACTTTCAATTACCAAACGCGCGAATCACCCTAGTGTCGCAATGGATTTGCGCGTCTGCGACCTCAGCGGACGGGCGGGGGCCCCTCGTCGAGGTCCTGGACAAAGCGACTCAACCGCCTTGCCGCCCCCGGAAGATCACGCTTGGCGGTCTCGGTGACGATCAGCAGTTGACGGGTGAGAGCGGTCTTTGCTTCGGCAGACACGTTCAGCGCATGCACGCGGGCGTGAGCTTGCTTCAACCGCTCGGCCACAAGCGCGAAGAGCGCTGCGACTTCCGGGTCGTCCGGCACCTCGTCCGGCGAGGTGCCGTCGTCGTCCGGCCGATCGTCAATTCGGCGTTCGGCTCCCCGGCCCGTGGTCTCCGACGACGCGGGTTCGCTGCCCGCGTACGGAGGTTCATGGTGCCGGTGCATGTACTGATTGTGCCATCTGCGCGGAGTTGTGCTGCGCGCGGGTTTATCGGGAGCCCACGTCAGGCCCTAAGTCGGGCCCGCAACAGCGGATGGCCCGCCCCCCCGAGGGGGGACGGGCCATCGCGGCACGGCTCGGAAAGCGGGTTCTCAGGCGACCGGCAGGGTACGCGGTTTGAACGCCGGGCGGGTGGTCTCGAAGGCCGCGATGTCGGCCTCGTTCTGCAGCGTGATGCTGATGTCGTCGAGGCCGTTGAGCAGCCGCCAGCGGACGTTGTCGTCCAGCTCGAACGCCGCCGTGATGCCCTCGGCGCGCACCTCGCGGGCCTCCAGGTCCACCGTGATCTCGGCGGTCGGGTCGGCCTCGGTGAGGGCCCACAGGCGCTCCACGGTCTCCTGCGGCAGCAGCACCGTGAGCAGGCCGTTCTTCAGCGAGTTGCCCCGGAAGATGTCGGCGAAGCGCGAGGAGATGACGGCGTGGAAACCGTAGTTCTGCAGCGCCCAGACGGCGTGCTCACGCGAGGATCCGGTGCCGAACTCCGGGCCGGCCACCAGCACCGTGGCGCCGCTGCGCTCGGGCTGGTTGAGGATGAACGACTCGTCCTTGCGCCAGGCTTCGAAGAGGCCGTCCTCGAAACCGGTACGGGTGACCTTCTTCAGCCAGTGGGCCGGGATGATCTGGTCGGTGTCGACGTTGCTGCGGCGCAGCGGAACGGCCCGGCCGGTGTGGGTGGTGAACTTCTCCATGCGGCTCAGGCCTCCACGGTGATGTCGGACGTGAGGTCGGCGGGTGCGGCCAGCCGGCCCAGCAGTGCGGTGGCGGCGGCGACCTGCGGCGAGACCAGGTGGGTGCGTCCGCCCTTGCCCTGCCGGCCCTCGAAGTTGCGGTTGGAGGTGGAGGCGCAGCGCTCGCCCGGGGCCAGCTGGTCCGGGTTCATGCCCAGGCACATCGAGCAGCCCGCGTGCCGCCATTCGGCGCCGGCCGCGGTGAAGACCTTGTCCAGGCCCTCCTCGATGGCCTGCAGGGCGACCCGGACGGAGCCGGGGACGACCAGCATCCGCACGCCGTCGGCGATCCGGTTGCCGTCCAGGATGGCCGCGGCGGCGCGCAGGTCCTCGATCCGGCCGTTGGTGCAGGAGCCGACGAAGACGGCGTCGACCTTGACCTCGCGCAGCGGCGTACCGGCCTCCAGGCCCATGTACTTGAGCGCGTTCTCGGCGGCGACGCGCTCCTGCGGGTCGGCGAACGAGGCCGGGTCCGGCACGTTGGCGCCGAGCGGGGCGCCCTGGCCCGGGTTGGTGCCCCAGGTGACGAACGGGGTCAGCTCGGTGGCGTCGATGAAGATCTCGTGGTCGAAGACCGCGTCCTCGTCGGTGCCGAGCGTCTTCCAGTACGCGACCGCGTCGTCCCAGTCCTCGCCCTTCGGAGCGTGCGGACGCCCCTCCAGGTAGTCGAAGGTGGTCTGGTCGGGGGCGATCATGCCGGCCCGCGCGCCCGCCTCGATGGACATGTTGCAGATGGTCATCCGGGCCTCCATGGAGAGGCTGCGGATGGCGGAGCCGCGGTACTCCAGGACGTAGCCCTGGCCGCCGCCGGTGCCGATCCTGGTGATGATCGCCAGGATCAGGTCCTTGGCGGTGACGCCCTCGGGCAGCTCGCCCTCGACGGTGATCGCCATGGTCTTGAACGGGGCGAGCGGCAGCGTCTGGGTGGCCAGGACGTGCTCGACCTGGCTGGTGCCGATGCCGAACGCCAGCGCGCCGAAGGCGCCGTGGGTGGAGGTGTGAGAGTCGCCACAGACCACGGTGGTGCCGGGCTGGGTCAGTCCCAGCTGGGGGCCCACCACGTGGACGACGCCCTGCTCGACGTCGCCGAGCGAGTGGATCCGCACGCCGAACTCGGCCGCGTTGCGGCGCAGCGTCTCCAGCTGAACCCGGGAGACCGGGTCGGCGATGGGCTTGTCGATGTCGAGGGTGGGGGTGTTGTGGTCCTCGGTCGCGATCGTGAGATCGGTCCGGCGGACCTTGCGGCCGGCCAGCCGGAGGCCGTCGAATGCCTGCGGGCTGGTCACCTCGTGCAGCAGGTGCAGATCGATGAAGAGCAGGTCGGGCTCGCCCTCGGCGCGCCGGACGACGTGGTCGTCCCAGACCTTCTCTGCGAGTGTCCGTCCCATCGGGTTCCCTCCAGCCGGCCGCTCTGCCGGCCTTCTCGTGTGGTCGAGGTCACTGCCATTGCCGCCCTGGTGAGGCTCGCGCCGGGCAACCTGCACGCCGGTTCGTCGGCCCCGGCGCACGCCGCTGTTGTCGGCGCCGGCGGGGGTGTCTTCCGGGCTGCTTCCTCAAGAGTGGCGCTTTTCCTGGAAGATTGAACTTGCGTCTCGCGGAATGAGACTGCAGTATCAGGGCATGGACAACTCTAGCGGCGTCGGCGTTCTCGACAAGGCCGCTCTGGTGCTGAGCGCACTGGAGTCGGGCCCCGCCACGTTGGCGGGGCTGGTCGCCGCCACCGGTTTGGCGCGGCCCACGGCCCACCGTCTCGCCGTCGCACTCGAACACCACCGCCTGGTCACCAGGGACATGCAGGGCCGCTTCATCCTCGGCCCCCGACTCTCCGAACTCTCCGCCGCGGCGGGCGAGGACCGGCTGCTCGCCACCGCGGGCCCGGTCCTGACCCACCTGCGCGACGTCACCGGCGAGAGCGCACAGCTCTACCGCCGGCAGGGCGAGATGCGGATCTGCGTAGCCGCCGCCGAGCGGCTCTCCGGCCTGCGGGACACCGTCCCGGTCGGCAGCACCCTGCCGATGAAGGCCGGCTCCGCCGCCCAGGTCCTGCTGGCCTGGGAGGAGCCCGAGCGGCTGCACCGCGGCCTGCAGGGCGCCCGGTTCACCGCCACCGCGCTGAGCGGCGTACGGCGCCGCGGCTGGGCCCAGTCGATCGGCGAGCGCGAGCCGGGCGTGGCGTCGGTCTCCGCGCCCGTCCGGGGCCCCTCCAACCGCGTGGTGGCCGCCGTCTCGGTCTCCGGGCCCATCGAGCGCCTCACCCGGCACCCGGGCCGCCTGCACGCCCAGGCCATCATCGAGGCCGCCAACCGGCTGACCGAGGCCCTGCGGCGCAGCTGAGCGACGCGGCCGCCGGAAACGACAGGAAAAGGGTCCGCCCCCGGAATTCCGGGGGCGGACCCTTTTCGGCACTCCCCCGGCCGGCCATTTCCCGGGTCATTCCGGCGCCGGACGAATTCCACGGCCGGCGGGCGGCGCCCGTGACGTCGGAGCCGTCCGTCGGCGGGCGGGTCGCACCGGACGGTCGGGCCGTACGGAAGGGAAGCGGGCCGATCGTCGGAAGGCGGCCGGAGATCGGGCCGAGCGCCCGGGAGGGCGCGGGGTGGGCGCCGGCCCAGCACCGCGTCGAAACGGCAGGCAGCAGGCAGCAGGCGGCTCGCGCGGGGGAACCGGCGGCGCGGGCGGTGGCGCGCGGGTGTCGGTGGCGGCCGAAAAGCGTCCGGACATGCGAAAAGCCCCGGAGACCGGGGCTTGCGACCTACTGGCTGGGGTACCAGGACTCGAACCTAGACTAAATGAACCAGAATCACTCGTGCTGCCAATTACACCATACCCCAACAAAGCATTCAGCCGATGGGCGAGCCCATCGGCCTTCCTGCTCTGGTACCCCCGACCGGATTCGAACCGGCGCTACTGCCGTGAGAGGGCAGCGTGCTAGGCCGCTACACAACGGGGGCAAACTTAGTGATCCCGACTTCGCCGCCTCCGGGGTTTCACATCATCCGGATGGTGACAGT
Organism: Kitasatospora sp. NPDC057015; assembly: GCF_042673745.1. Taxonomy (NCBI): domain Bacteria; kingdom Bacillati; phylum Actinomycetota; class Actinomycetes; order Kitasatosporales; family Streptomycetaceae; genus Kitasatospora; species Kitasatospora sp. NPDC057015. The sequence goes on along the minus strand of NZ_JBHUSG010000035.1, from coordinate 8,852 downwards.
GGTAAGGATCTGGTACCCCCGACCGGATTCGAACCGGCGCTACTGCCGTGAGAGGGCAGCGTGCTAGGCCGCTACACAACGGGGGCTTGTACTGCTGGGTACTGCTCGATACACACAGGCTGACCTGTGCATGATCCCTTGCGGGACCAGTACCCCCGACCGGATTCGAACCGGCGCTACTGCCGTGAGAGGGCAGCGTGCTAGGCCGCTACACAACGGGGGCTTGTACTGCTGGGTACTGCGCTGGGGTACCAGGACTCGAACCTAGACTAAATGAACCAGAATCACTCGTGCTGCCAATTACACCATACCCCACCTGAGTTCAACCCCTGCGGGCCTTGCTCGGTGTTGCGCCTGAGGTTCGGTGCTGACGAGGTTTCTGGTCCCTCGCCGTTCCCTCCCGGGCGGCGCAGAAAGAACATTACCCGATGCCGGGCGCCGCTCCAAAATCGATAACCGCGCGGGGGTACCCGCCGCCCCGCGGGAGCTGGGCAAACGCCCGGTGAGCGGCGCCCGCGGTCGAGGTGACCGCGGGCGCCGCCCACCGGGACGGGCGCGGGGCGGGGCTCAGGCGGCCGGGACGGCGTCCAGGGCCGAGGCCAGCCGGCGCAGCGTCTCGGCCCGGCCGAGCAGCTCCATCGACTCGAAGAGCGGCGGCGAGACCCGACGGCCGGTGACGGCCACCCGCAGCGGGGTGAAGGCGAACTTGGGCTTGATGCCCAGGCCGTCCACCAGGGCCTCGCGCAGGGCGGCCTGGATCGGCTCCGGGGTGAAGTCCCCGAGCGCCTCCAGCGCCTTGATGCTGGCCTCCAACACCGGTCGGGCGTCCGCGGTCAGGACCTTGGCCGCGTCCTCCGGGTCCAGCGCGAAGTCGGCCGGGTCGACGAACAGGAAGCCCGCCATGTTGACGATCTCGCTGAGGACGACCATCCGCTCCTGGGTGAGCGGGGCCACCTTCGCCAGCAGGTCGAGCTGCTCGGCGCTCGGCTCCGCCGGCAGCAGACCCGGGGCCTGGAGGTAGGGCACCAGCCGGCGGACGAACTCCTCCGGAGCCAGCTCGCGCAGGTGGCGGGCGTTGATCGCCTCGCACTTCTTCAGGTCGAAGCGCGCCGGGTTGGCGTTGACCTTCGAGATGTCGAAGGCGGCGACCAGCTCGTCCATGGAGAAGTGGTCGTCCTCCGCGGAGAGCGACCAGCCCAGCAGCGCCAGGTAGTTGAGCAGGCCCTCGGGCAGGAAGCCGCGCTCGCGGTAGAGGTTGAGCGAGGCCTGCGGGTCCCGCTTGGAGAGCTTCTTGTTGCCCTCGCCCATGACGTACGGGAGGTGGCCGAAGCGCGGGGTGGAGCCGTCCCCGACGCCGATCTCGGCGAGCGCGGCGTAGAGCGCGACCTGGCGGGGGGTGGAGGAGAGCAGGTCCTCGCCGCGCAGCACGTGGGTGATGCCCATCAGGGCGTCGTCCACCGGGTTGACCAGGGTGTAGAGCGGCGCACCGTTGGCCCGGACGATGCCGTAGTCGGGCACGTTCTCCGGCTCGAAGCTGAGCGTGCCGCGGACCAGGTCGTCGAAGGCGATGGTGCGGTCGGGCATCCGGAAGCGCAGGATGGACGGGCGCTTCTCCTGCCGGTACACCGCGAGCTGATCCTCCGTCAGATCACGGCAGTGGCCGTCGTACCCGGAGGGCTTGCCGGCCGCGCGGGCGGCCTCGCGGCGGGCGTCGAGCTCCTCGGTGGTGCAGTAGCACTCGTACGCGTGGCCGGCCTCGCGCAGGCGGCGGGCCACGTCCGCGTAGACGTCCATCCGCTGGGACTGCCGGTACGGCGCGTGCGGGCCGCCGACCTCGGGGCCCTCGTCCCAGTCGAACCCGAGCCAGCGCATGGCGTCGAGCAGCTGGTTGTAGGAGTCCTCGGAGTCGCGGGCCGCGTCGGTGTCCTCGATCCGGAAGACCAGCGTGCCGCCGTGGTGGCGGGCGAAGGCCCAGTTGAAGAGGGCGGTGCGGACCAGACCCACGTGCGGGTTGCCGGTCGGGGACGGACAGAAGCGGACCCGGACCGTCGGGTCCAGGTCTGCGGATGCGTTAGCCACGCTTACAGCCTTATCCACGCGAGATGACCTTATTGGTGAGAGTGCCGATGCCTTCGACGGAGACGGCGACCTCGTCGCCGACGTTGATGGGGCCGACCCCGGCGGGGGTGCCGGTGAGGATGACGTCGCCCGGGAGCAGGGTCATGGCCTCGGTGATGTGGACGATCAGTTCGGCGATCGAGCGGACCATCAGCGAGGTCCGGCCGGCCTGCCGCAGCTCGCCGTTGACGGTGCAGGTGATCGCGAGGTCGGCCGGGTCCAGCTCGGTCTCGATCCACGGACCGAGCGGGCAGGAGGTGTCGAACCCCTTGGCGCGGGCCCACTGGCCCTCGCGCTGCTGGACGTCGCGGGCCGTCACGTCGTTGGCGCAGGTGTAGCCGAAGATGACCTCGGGCACCCGGTCGAGCGGGACCTCGCGGCACATCCGGCCGATGACCACGGCGAGTTCGGCCTCGTGCTGGACGTCCGAGGAGAACGGCGGGTACGCGATGGACTCGGTGGGGCCGATCACCGCGGTGGAGGGCTTGAAGAAGGTCAGCGGGACGTCGGGGACGACGTTGCCCAGCTCCTGGGCGTGCGCCGTGTAGTTGCGCCCGACCGCGACGATCTTGTTGGGCAGCATCGGGGTGAGCAGGCGCACGTCCTGCAGGCGGTAGCTCTCGCCGGTCAGCTGCGGCTGGCCGAACGGGTGGCCGGCCATGGCGTGCAGGACCAGCGACTCCGGCTGGGAGGCGTCCCCCTCGACCACGCCGAAGGAGACGGTGCCGGCGGCTGCCCCGCCTTCGGCGGCACGACCCTCCCGGACGGAAAACCTGGCAATGCGCACGGTCGGGGTACCCCTCGCTTCGTCGGACGCCCGGGGCGCGCCCGGGCGCTGGCGGGACGCTCGGCCTGACGCGGCCCCGCTCAATCGCCTCCCAGGCTATCGCGTGGGCCCCAGGCTGCCCGCTTTGCCCCATAGGTGCACGGGCCGGCAGGGCCATCCGGGGCGCGGCCCACCGCCGACCCGCCCGGGCGACGGACGGCGGCATGCGACGACGGGCGGCCGGGCGCCGGCAGGGCGCGGGTACGCCGACGGGCGCCGCCACCGCACGAGGTGCGGGGCGGCGCCCGTCGGGAGGCGTCAGGGGCCGTGCGGGCGTACCGCGCGGGGCCGCCGGTGTCAGCCCTGCGGGACGGCCACCGCGGGCGCGACCATCAGGACCGTCCGGCGGGGGTTCGCGGTGTTGCCCGGCAGCGCGGTGGCGTAGGTGACGGCGTCCTCGGGCCGGCGCGCGCCGGGCAGCTGGGCGAAGTCGGCGACCGAGGCCAGCGTCGTCCGGCGCGGGTTCGCCGTCGAGCGGCTGACGAGCGTGGACGGGTTGGCGTTCTGGGCCGGCTGGGACATCGCGTCACACCTTGGGCTAGGGAGGGCCGGCCGGAAGACGGCGGCCGCACGTTTCGGACGAGCACTGTTCGGGGCAGCACTCTTCGGGGCGGGGAGTGCCGGACGGCGGGATTCGGCCGTGCGACCGGGCCCCGTGTCCGACTGAGTCAGATTAAGGATCTCTTTCCACAGTCGCCGTGACCAAAGCTACACATTGGACTGTGATTTTGCTCACAAATTGAAGATTAATTCCTCCATAGTGGGCAAATCGCCGCAAGCAGATATTCCGACATCCGTCTTATTTCGGACAAACGGGAAGGCTTGCAGCCTCTGTTGATCAGTGGTCTTTTTGACATGTATCCGGCGAGTGTCCGAAAAAGGCGGTATTCCGGTCCCGTTACCGCACAGTCCGTGAAACTCCGCACGCACTGGGTAGTACCCGGCAATGCTCCACAGCGCCCCTTGTTGGACTCCCCCCGCTGTGCTGGAATGCCACGGACCGTGGGAAAGGACCCGTCCACCCCGGTAGACCCGCTCTCCCGGACCGGCCGGGGTGCGGATGGAAACTCGACACCGTCCAGGCCGCGGCAACGCGGCGGACGCCCGGTCCAGAGGTTGCGACGCCAGTGCAGGGACGTTTCAAGAGGGGTAGCGGCGCCGCGGGCGACCCCGAGTCGCGAGAGCCCGCAGCAGCCCCCCACCAGGCAGTGGCCCACGGCGGCCCGGGTGACCGGGCAGCCGGCGGCCAGGCCGAACCGGGTAACGCCGACACCATCGAACAGGACGACCAGAAGTCCAAGCGGGCGAAGCTCCGCAGCACCCTGACCCGACGCCGGGCCACCGGTCTGAGCCGACTGGCCATGCGCAACTGGCGCATCCGGACCCGACTGATCGCGCTGCTGGCGCTGCCCGTCATGGTCGCCCTGGTGCTCGGTGGCCTGCGCATCCAGACCTCGATGGAGGCCTCGCAGCAACTCGCGCAGATGGCCAACCTGAGCGACCTGGCCAAGAAGGCGACCAACCTCGCCGACGCCCTGCAGACCGAGCGCGACATCAGCGCCGGCCCGCGGACCCGCGGCGGCCAGGAGGACGACGACGAGGTCGAGGCCTCGCGCAAGAACACCGACGACCTGAGCCGGACCTTCACCGCCTCCGCCGACAAGTTCGAGAACCTCGAACTCTCCGGCGGAAAGGCCCTGCTGCTCCAGGTCCGCAAGGACCTCAACTCGGTCGCCGACGCCCGCCGCGACGCCTACACCAACGACCAGAACATCCAGGCCACCATCACGTCCTACGACGTGATCATCAAGGACCTGCTGTCCATCACCCAGGACATCGCGCTCGCGTCCAACAACAGCGACCTCGTCCGCGCCACCCGCGCCCTGCAGCAGTTCTCGCTGGCCAAGGACGTCACCTCGCAGCAGCGCGCGCTGATCAGCGCCGCCCTCGCCAACAAGAAGGGCCCCGACCTCAGCCTGAGCGACGAGTCCTTCGGCATCCGGCTGCGCGGCGCGTACGACAACGCCATCGGCAACTTCAACAGCATCTACACGAGCCACGAGCTGGACAGCCTGCGCGAGCAGCTCAGCTACAACTCGCTGATCGCCGACGCCGACCGCTACTCGCGCTCGATCCTGCAGCAGAGCGGTATCAAGCAGACCGAGAGCCGCAGCTACAAGGACTGGTACGACCAGTCCAGCGCGAAGATCACGCAGGAGCGCCGGATCGAGAGCCGGCTGATCGAGGAACTGGACGGCAAGGCCCAGGCCCTGCAGTCCACCGCGGACACCGAGGCGCTCATCACCGGTGGCCTGGTCGCCCTCGTGCTGCTCGTCGCCATCGCCGGCGCCGCCGTCATCGCCCGCTCCATGGTGCGCTCGCTGACCCGTCTGCAGACCGCGGCCGAGGACGTCGCCGAGCGGCGGCTGCCGGAGCTCGTCAAGACCCTCTCCGAGAGCGACCCGCACGACGTCGACGTCACCGTCGAACCCGTCGGCGTCGACTCCACGGACGAGATCGGCCACGTGGCCCACGCGTTCGACATGGTGCACAGCGAGGCCGTCCGCCTCGCCGCCGAGCAGGCCCTCCTGCGAGGCAACATCAACGCGATGTTCACCAACCTCTCGCGCCGCAGCCAGGGCCTCATCCAGCGCCAGCTGTCGCTCATCTCCGAGCTGGAGAGCCGCGAGGCCGACCCGGACCAGCTGGCCAGCCTCTTCAAGCTGGACCACCTCGCGACCCGTATGCGCCGTAACGGCGAGAACCTCCTCGTCCTCGCGGGCGAGGACCCGGGCCGCCGCTGGACCAGGCCCGTCCCGCTGGTCGACGTGCTGCGCGCCGCCGCCTCCGAGGTGGAGCAGTACGAGCGCATCGAGCTCGCCTCCGTGCCCTCCGCCGAGGTCGCCGGCCGGGTCGTCAACGACCTCGTCCACCTGCTCGCCGAGCTGCTGGAGAACGCCACGTCGTTCTCCAGCCCGCAGACCCGCGTCCGGGTCACCGGTCACGCCCTGCCCGACGGCCGGGTGCTGATCGAGATCCACGACACCGGCATCGGCCTCAGCCCCGACGACCTCGCGGACATCAACGAGCGCCTCGCCAACCCGCCCGTGGTGGACGTCTCCGTCTCCCGCCGCATGGGCCTGTTCGTGGTCGGCCGCCTGTCCCTGCGACACGGCATCCGGATCCAGCTGCGCCCCAGCGACTCGGGCGGCACCACCGCGCTCGTCATGCTCCCGGTGGACGTCACCAACTCCGCCGACCGCCGCGGCGGCCGCCCCGGCGGCCCGAGCAAGCAGCCGCGCGGCGTCGGACCGACCCCGCGCCAGCGCCAGGTGCCCGGCCAGGGCCCGGCGGCCGCGCTGCCGCAGGGCCCCGGCGGTGCCCCCGGCGCCCCGGGTGCTCCCGGCAGCCGTCCGCAGCTCGGTCAGGGCGGCCCCGGCGGCCGTCCCGGCGCCCCCGCCGGCGCCCCCGGCGGCCTGCCGACCCGCCAGGCCGGCCAGTCGCTGCGCGAGAACCCGCCCACCGGTGCCCCGCAGCAGGGCGGCTCCGGCCGCCCGGGTCAGCAGCCCGGTCAGCAGCAGGGCCAGCAGCAGGGCGGCCCCGGCGGTCGTCCGGGTGCACCGCTGCCCCGCCGCGGCCAGCAGCCCGAGCAGGGCAACCAGCAGCAGCCCGGCGCCAGGCGCCCCGCCCAGGAGCGCCCGCGCCCCGGCGCGGAGCTCCCGGACGCGGGCGGCGCCCGCCCCGCCGAGCAGCCGCAGCACGGTTGGGCCGACCAGCCCACCCGCGGCGGCCGCCCGGACGGCCGGCAGGACGGCCCGCCCGTCCGCCGCCAGCCGCAGCAGGCCGGTCCGCAGGGCGGCCCCGACGCCGGCCGTCGGCCGGCCCAGGGCCTGCCGCAGCGACCGCTGCCGCAGGGTGCCCAGGCCCCCGCGCCGCACGCCCAGGCCGAGCCCGCGCCGGTGGAGACCACCGCGCAGTTCGCCCGTCCGCGGTTCGAGGCCAGCGAGATCGACCCGCGCGACCCGCTCGGCCTCGGGCTGGTCGAGCCGGTGCTGCCGACCGTGCCGAACCCGGCCCGGCCGGAGCAGGTGCGCGAGCCCGCCCGTCAGGAGCAGGCCGCCCAGCAGCAGGTCCAGCAGCAGCTGCGCCAGGAGCCGATGGCCCTGCCGACCGCTCCCTCCGGGGCCGCCGGCCACGGTCAGGAGCAGGCCGACTCCCGGTGGTTCCGCGAGGACGGCCGGCCCGGTGGCGACCAGCAGGTCCGCACGCGGCAGTACCAGCCGCAGCGTCCCGGCACCAGCGCGCCCGGCTTCGACGGGCAGCCCGAGCCGGCCCAGCAGGGTTCGCCCTACCAGGCCCAGCAGCAGGCGCCGCAGCAGGGCCAGCAGCAGCGCCCCCAGCAGGGTCAGCAGCCCCAGGGCCGTCCGGCCCAGCAGGGCCAGGCCCCGCAGGGCCAGCAGCCCGGCCCGGGTGACGCTCCGTGGCGCCCGTCGGCGAACGACGAGCGCTGGCGCCGGGCCGAGCAGGTCCGCGAGCCCTCGACCAACGGCATCACGCTGTCCGGTCTCCCCCGGCGGACCCCGCAGGCCAACCTGGTCTCCGGTACCGCCGAGCAGGCCCCGCTGACCGGTCCGCAGGTGTCCCGTGCCCCCGAGGAGGTGCGCGGCCGGCTCACCAACCTGCGGCGCGGCATCCAGCAGGGCCGGCGCGCCGGGGCCGAGCAGACCGGTCCGGGCAATCCCGCGGGCACCGGCCATGGTGCTCAGCAGGCCGGATTCGATAGTTTCGGGTCCCGGGGGGACGGCAACGAGGCCGGCCGCAACACCAGCTTCGGCAACGGCGCAGATCATCAGGAGCGTTGAGTTGAGTCAGATGAGCCAGGCCGCACAGAACCTGAACTGGCTGATCACCAATTTCGTGGACAACACCCCCGGGGTGTCCCACACAGTGGTGGTCTCCGCCGACGGGCTTCTGCTCGCCATGTCCGAAGGCTTCCCCCGCGACCGCGCCGACCAGCTCGCCGCCGTCGCCTCCGGCCTCACCTCGCTCACGTCCGGCGCCTCCCGCATCTTCGAGGGCGGCGAGGTCAACCAGACCGTCGTCGAGATGGAGCGCGGCTTCCTCTTCCTGATGGCCGTCAGCGACGGCTCCTCGCTCGCCGTACTGGCCTCCCCCGACTCCGACATCGGCCTCGTCGGATACGAGATGGCCCTCCTCGTCGACCGCGCCGGTACCGTCCTGACCCCCGCACTGCGCGCCGAACTCCAGGGCAGTCTCCTGCACTGAGCAGTTGTCACCATCCACCTCCACGCCGGGTCCGGCCCGACCGGACCCGGCGTCCCCACCCTCAGTCAGCGACCCCCGGGCCGCTGACATCGCCTCAGCCGGACACCGCCCCGGCTGGAACCGGCTGCGGACGGCTGCAGCGCAAGGAGGACCCAGATGACCCCGCCCCCGACACCCGCCGGCTCGTACGGCTCCGGGTACGGCAGCGGCTACGGTGGCCAGTCCGACGGCTACGAGCAGCAGCCACTGGTCCGTCCGTACGCGATGACCGGCGGCCGCACCCGGCCGCGGTACCAGCTGGCGATCGAGGCGCTGATCTCGACCACGCCGTCCGCCGAGCGCACCGGAGGGCTGCTCCCCGAGCACGCCCGGATCGTCGGCCTGTGCCGCGAGGTCAAGTCCGTCGCGGAGATCTCCGCGCTCGCCGGTGTGCCGCTGGGGGTGGCCCGCATCCTCGTGGCCGACCTCGCCGAGGCCGGTCTTGTCGCCATCCACCAGCCCGCCGCCGCGGGCGAGTCGGGCGGAACGCCCGACGTCACGCTGCTCGAAAGGGTCCTCAGTGGACTTCGCAAGCTCTAACGCGGCCGCCGCGACCCGCGCCACCACCTCCGCGAAGATCGTC
>NZ_JBHUSG010000034.1:14205-112329 GCF_042673745.1 Kitasatospora sp. NPDC057015 | reverse complement strand
CTTCCTTCGAGCCACTCTCGTGAACTCTCCGGGCGCTTCGTTCTTTCGTGTTTCCAGCTTATCAGACGTTCTCCGCTCCGTTTACCGGAGTTTCGTTCATCCAATTCCCTGGGGCCTTTCGGCGCTCCCGAACTCTAGCAGAGTTTCTCGGGCTGCTTTCCCTCGCGAATCCGAACCTGAATCCGAATTCCACCGGAGGGGAAGCGTGTCGCCACTGGGGCAACCCGGAGAACTGTACGGGGGCGGGACGCCACAAGCAAATCGCCCCCGCCGCGGTCTCCCGGGCAGGGGCGATCTGTGCGTTGAGCTGCGGCTCAGCGGACCTCGGTGATCTCCGGGCCACGCGCGAACGGGTCGAGCGCGGCACCGCCGAAGCGGTTGCCGGCGGCGTCCTCGGCGGGCACGGCGCCACCGTCGGCGACCATCTGGGCGTCCTCCGGGAGCTTCAGCACGATGGGGTCGCGAGGCGCCATCGGGATGTCACCGCGAACGACGACGGTCTGCTGGAAGACCTGCTCCAGGATGCCGGCCATCTCGGGCTGCACCGCAGCCTGGCCGGAGATCACTCCGCGCAGGAACCAGCGCGGGCCGTCGCAGCCCACGAACCGGACCAGCTGGACACCCTGGGTGCCGTCCGGAAGCTGGACGGGGACCTGGGCGCGGAGGTGCCAGCCCAGCGGGCCCTCCTCCTCCTCGACCAGACCGCCCTGCGAGGTGATGCCGGTGGCGATCTCCTCGCGGACCTCGCCCCAGATGCCCTCGGACTTCGGGGCGGCGAAAGCCTGCAGCTGGATTGCGCTGTTGCCGAGGACGAGAGTGGCGGCGACGATCGAGTCGCCGGCCACCTCCACCCGCAGCTCCATGCCCTCGACTCCGGGGACCAGCAGACCGCCGAGGTCGACTCGGCCCTCCTCCGGCTGCTCCAGCTCGGAGTGGTCCCAGGGACCGTCCGGACGGGGCGCCGGCGGCAGGCCGACCCGCTCGGTCGGGTCCGGCTCGGTCACGTTCTCGCTCTCGGAGTCGGCGGAACCTTCGACGTCATCGGCCGTCTCGTCGGCGCTGATGGCGTCGTCGGCGAGCTGCTCGACAGCGTCCTCGCTCTTCTGGCGACGACGGAACACGGTCACTGTCCTTCCCGGTCCAAGACCGACACGAATACCTGCTCGGCCGCGGGCAGCCTAGACCGCGGCATGGCCACCGGTCGACCCGAACCCGCCTTCGGCGCGTGCCGATCCGGGCAGTTCGGCCACCTCGTGGAAGCGGGCCTTCTCGACCTGCTGGACGACCAGCTGGGCGATCCGGTCCCCACGGCGGAAGCTGACACCCTCGCGCGGGTCCAGATTGACGACGATCACCTTGATCTCCCCACGGTACCCGGCATCGACCGTCCCTGGGGCGTTCACAAGGGCAACTCCGCAACGAGCTGCGAGCCCCGAGCGCGGGTGCACGAACGCCGCGTAGCCGTCCGGCAGCGCAATGGCGATGCCGGTCGGCAGGACGATCCGCTCGCCGGGGGCGAGTTCGGCGTCGACCGTGGTGCGCAGGTCCGCTCCCGCGTCGCCGGGCTGGGCGTAGGCGGGCAGGGGCAGCTCCGGGTCGATTCGCCTGATCAGAACGTCTACCGGCGGGCGGGCGGTGGTGCTCACGGATTCACCTCAAAGGCTCGGGTGCGCTTCAGCAGGTCGGTGTCGTCCAAGGCCTTCTTGACGTCCTCGGGCCGACCGTGCCGAGTGAAGTGTTCCAGCTTCACCTGGATGAAGAGCGCCTGCGCCGTGATCGCCACCGGCCCGTCCGGGCCGCCGATCCGGCCCTCGGCCGCGCTGTAGATCTTCCGTCCGTGCACGCCGGTGATCCTGGCCCGGATGTGCAGCACCGAGTCGACCGGTACCGGGCGGACGAAGTCCGTCTCCAGACGGCCGGTGACGGCGGCGGAGTGCAGCAGCCAGTTCAGCGAGCCGAGGGTCTCGTCCATCGCCGTCGTCAGCAGGCCGCCGTGGGCCAGCCCGGGACCGCCCTGGTGGCCGGACCCGACGGTGAACTCGGCGACGACGTCCAGCCCCTCGCCGGCCACGACGTTCATCCGCAGCCCGGCCGGGTGCTGGGGCCCGCAGCCGAAACAGTGGTCGTAGTGCGAGCCCAGCGGGGTGCCCGGCGCGGGGGCCTCGGGCGCCCGGGGCGGCAGGACGGCGTCCGGCGGCGGCGTGGTCGGGGAGGGCTGGACGGCGGGGCGCTCGGTGGGCTGCTCCGAGCCCGTCGGCGCCGGCTGGGAGGCTATGGATCCGGTCACGGAACCAACCCTACCGACCGGTAGGAACTGTGGCGCCGGGGGCGCCGTCCGCGTCCTCAGGGGCCGGTGCCCACAATGGGGGCATGTACGACGAACGCCTCACCGCTCCCCGCTCCTGGTGGCTCCTCCCGGTCGCGCTCGGGCTGACGCTCGCGCTCATCCTGCTGCGGGTCGGCGGGGTGGCTGCACTGATCGGCCTGGTGGTCGGCGTGGCGGCCGGCGCGGCCGCGGTCAACAGCTACGGGTCCGCCCGGATCCGGGTGGTGCAGGGTTCGCTGGTGGCCGGCCAGGCCCGGATCCCGGTGGAGGCGCTCGGCGAGGCGCACGCGCTGACCCCGGTCGAGGCGGTGGCCTGGCGCGGGGTGAAGGCCGACCCGCGGGCGTTCATGCTGCTGCGCAGCTACGTCCCGACGGCGCTGCGGGTCGAGGTGACCGACCCGGCCGACCCGACGCCGTACCTGTACCTGTCCACCCGCTCGCCCGAGCGGCTGGCCGCGGCGCTGGCCCAGGCCCGACGACGTACCGCCTGAGCCCTCCGGGGCCGGCAGAACGGGAGGAGGGACGGTTCCGCCGCTGCGGGACCGTCCCTCCTGTTTCCCGTGCCTCCGGTGCCGTCGGGGGCCCCGGGGGCGCAGGCGCCGCAGCCGCTGTCACGACTGCCGCTACTGCTGTTACTGCTGTTACCGCCGGTGGTGCTGTTGCTGCCGTGTACTGCAGGACCAGCCTGCCGGTGCGGCCGACGGAACGGCCGCCGATTCTGCCTCCAGCCCCGCTGCCCGGGGCCGGACGGGGCGGTGTGCCGAGCCCACGGAAGCCGTGGGGCCCGGGCCCTGACCGCCCGGTGCTCAGGCGCCGCAGTCCCGGCAGATCGGGTTGCCGTTCTTCTCGCTGTACAGCTGGCTGCGGTGGTGCACCAGGAAGCAGCTCATGCAGGTGAACTCGTCGGCCTGGCGCGGGAGCACCCGGACCGACAGTTCCTCGTTCGAGAGGTCCGCGCCGGGGAGCTCCAGGCCCTCGGCCGCCTCGAACTCGTCGACGTCGACCGAGCTGGTCGACTTCTCGTTGCGACGAGCCTTCAGTTCTTCGATGCTGTCCTCGTTGAGGTCGTCATCGGTCTTGCGTGGGGTGTCGTAGTCCGTTGCCATGTGTTCGCTCTCCCCCTCCGGGTGTCTGCGGTGTGTGCGGTATCTCCAGCGCACGTAACGCACGGGGGGCCGGTCTTGTGCCCGACCCGAGGCCGAGATTTTGCCTTACTTCAAGCCCTGTTACTCAATCGACACTCAGCCGCGGCCCGGTCGGGGTGCTCCCGGGGGCCCCGAACGGCCTCGCCCGGGGGCGTCCCGGGCTCCCCCGCCGGCGCCCGCCGCGAACACTCCCCGTAGTCGGGGAGCGGGCTGATCGCCGTCGGGATGCCGTCCCACCAGGCACTACTCCGTACGGAGCACGAGCGGGGGGCCGGCGATCCGGTCACGGAAAGCGACCGGCCCGGCTGGCGACATGATCACCCTACGGGGTCGCCCGATCGTGTGGCGCTACCTGGTGTGACCTTGCTCACGTTATGAATTTTTCGGGCGAAATCTGGGAAATCCACCCACCGTCGACACCCCGACGGCGCCCCCGGCGGACTACTTCCTCGCCGCGTTGGCCGCCCGGCGGGCCAGCAGGGCCGCCTGCCGCTCGTCGAACTTGGTGGCCTGGGCGTCCAGCCCGTCGAGGAACAGGCCGAGCTCCTGCTGCGCCTGCAGGCCCTCCGGGCCGAGGCCGCCGATCTCCATCACCTTCAGGTGGCGCAGCACCGGCTGCAGCACGTCGTCGTGGTGGATCCGGAGGTTGTAGATGCCGCCGATGGCGATCTGGGCGGCGGAGCGCTCGAAGCCGGGCATGCCGTGGCCGGGCATCCGGAAGTTGATCACCACGTCGGCGATCGCGCGCATGGCCTGGTCCGGGGCGATCTCCAGGGCGGCCTTCAGCAGGTTGCGGTAGAAGACCATGTGCAGGTTCTCGTCGTTCGCGATCTTCGCCAGCAGCTGCTCGCAGAGCGGGTCGCCGGCGAAGTGGCCGGTGTTGCGGTGCGAGATGCGGGTCGCGAGCTCCTGGAACGCCACGTACGCGACCGAGTGCAGCATGCTGTGCGCGTTGTCGGACTCGAAGCCCTCCGACATGTGGATCATGCGGGCCCGCTCCAGCTCGACCGGGTCCACGGCGCGGGTGGCCAGCAGGTAGTCGCGGAGCGCTATGCCGTGGCGGCCCTCCTCGGCCGTCCAGCGGTGCACCCAGGTGCCCCAGGCGCCCTCGCGGCCGAACATGGTGGCGATCTCGTGGTGGTAGCTGGGGAGGTTGTCCTCGGTCAGCAGGTTGACCACCAGCGAGATCCGGCCGAGCGGGGTGACCTTGGACTGCTCCAGCGCCCAGGCCTCGCCGCCGAGCACACCGTCGAAGTCGCGCCCCTGGCTCCACGGGACGTACTCGTGGGGCATCCACTCCTTGGCGACCTTGAGGTGGCGGTTGAGCTCGGTCTCCACCACCTCTTCGAGGGCGAGGATCAGACGCGCGTCGGTCCAGGCGGTCGAACCGGTCGATGCGGTGCGCTGCACGGGGGCGATGGTCACGGCTCTTGCTCCTGAGGGACGGGCACCCGGGGGCCACACTTACGGATGCGTAGGTTACGACACCGTAAGTTGCTCGGACCGGAAAAGACAAGCCGCCCCCGCCAGCACTTATGTCGTTCTGACACGGCCGGCGGAGGCGGCGGGGATGGTCCGCGCACGGAGCGCGGGGACACCCGAGGGCGTGTGCGGGCGCCTACGGCCCGCGGACGGGATCAGGCGCCCGGAATGCGCACCCGCATCGTGAGGCCGCCTCCGGCGCGCGGAGTGGCCTCGATGGCCCCGCCGTGCGCCCGGACCACCGAGCGGACGATGGAGAGCCCGAGGCCCACGCCCTTGTCGCTCCGGGTCCGGTCCGCGCCCTTGACCCGGCGGAACGGCTCGAAGATGTGCTCCAGCTCGTAGCCCGGGACCACCGGCCCGGTGTTGCTCACCACCAGCTCACCGCCCCCGCCCGGGGCCTCCGCGGTGGAGATCTCCACCCAGCCGTCGGCCGCGTTGTAGCGCACCGCGTTCTGGATCAGGTTGAGCGCGATCCGCTCCAGCAGGACCCCGTTGCCCGAGACGACCGCCGGCGCCAGGTCCGCCCTGAGCTCCACCTCGCGGCGCGCCGCCTCCGGCCGGATCTGCTCCAGCGCCCTGGTGGCCACCTCGGAGAGCTCCACCGGCCGCCGGTCGACCAGCTCGTTGTCGCTGCGGGCCAGCAGCAGCAGGCCCTCCACCAGCTGCTCGCTGCGCTCGTTGGTGGCGAGCAGGGTCTTGCCGAGCTGCTGGAGGTCGGTCGAGGCCGCCGGGTCGGAGAGCTGGACCTCCAGCAGCGTGCGGTTGATCGCCAGCGGCGTGCGCAGCTCGTGCGAGGCGTTGGCGACGAACTTGCGCTGGGAGTCGAACGAGCGGTCGAGGCGGTCCAGCATGTCGTCGAAGGTGTCGGCGAGCTCCTTGAGCTCGTCGTCGGGGCCGTCCAGCTCGATCCGGCGGTGCAGGTCGGAGCCGGCCACCTCGCGGGCCGTGCGGGTGATCCGGCCGAGCGGGCGCAGCACCCGGCCGGCCATCGCGTAGCCCGCCGCGAAGGCGATCACCGCGAGGCAGACCAGCACGGTGAGCGACTTGCGCAGAAGGGTGTCCAGGGCGTGCTGGGACTGGACCGACTGGTAGTTGCTGAACCACTGGTTGAAGGTCTGCGCCGTCACGCTCTGGCCGTCCGGCGTGAGGATCGAGACGCCCTGGCCGATCTGCAGCTTGGGCGGGGCCGCGTCGTGGAAGGCCTGCTGCATGAAGACGTACATCAGCAGCAGCAGCACGACCCCGGCCATCAGGAACATGCCGCCGTACAGGAGGGTCAGCCGCATCCGGATGGTCGGCCGGAACGGCATCCAGGCCAGCAGCCCGTCGCCCGGCGTGTAGATCTGCTCGTGCCGGTGGGACTCGATCCTGGGCGGCTGCGGGGGTTGCGCCGGGCGGGGCGGCACGGCGCGCGGGCCACCGACGGGCGCGCCGTGGGGCCCGCCGGCCGGGGGCGGGGTGGTCATGGTGGTCCTCTCGGGGGGTGTCCGGGCGGCGGGGCCCGGCGGGGTGGGGCCCGGCGGGGTGGGGCCGGCGGAGGTCAGATCCGGTAGCCGGACCCCGGGACGGTGATGATCACCGGCGGGTCGCCGAGCTTGCGGCGCAGGGTCATCACGGTGACCCGGACGACGTTGGTGAAGGGATCGGTGTGCTCGTCCCAGGCCTTCTCCAGCAGCTGCTCGGCCGAGACGACGGCGCCGCCGGCCCGCATCAGCACCTCCAGCACGGCGAACTCCTTGGGCGCGAGCTGGATCGGCCGGCCCTCCCGGATCACCTCGCGACGGCCGGGGTCGAGCGAGATCCCGGCGCGCTCCAGCACCGGCGGGAGGGGGACGGTCGCGCGGCGCCCCAGGGCCCGCACCCGGGCGACGAGCTCGCTGAAGGCGAACGGCTTGGGGAGGTAGTCGTCCGCGCCGATCTCCAGGCCCTCGACCCGGTCGCTGATGTCGCCGGAGGCGGTCAGCATGATCACCCTGGTCGCCAGGCCCTGGTCGACCACGCTGCGGCAGACGTCGTCACCGTGCACCAGGGGGAGGTCGCGGTCGAGGACGACGACGTCGTAGTCGTTCACCGCGATCCGCTGCAGTGCGGCCTCCCCGTCGTAGACCACGTCCACGGCCATCGCCTCGCGGCGCAGTCCGGTGGCGACGGCTTCGGCGAGCAGCTGCTCGTCCTCGACGACGAGTACCCGCACGATGGTTGTCCCTTCTCCTGGCCCCGCCCACCGTGGACCGTCCGCCCGGCGTGCCGCGCGGGCGCGGCCGGGGTCCACCGGGAGCGGACGCACGACTCCGACGGTGGGTCCATCCTGCCTGGTGGTCGGGTAAAGCTCGGGTAAGAGCCCCGGCCGCCAATCAGAGGGTCGCGCTCCGCTTGGACTGTGACGCGGGCAACTTTCTCAGCCGGGGAGGTTTCCCCCGCCGGGGGCGGGGGAGGACACGTGCACACCCGCGATCTGGCTGTTGGCCGGTCGCACCCACCCGCCGTGCGTTCATCCGCACCGGCCTGGGGGCTGGGACGTCACCGGGAGCGGCCGCAGGCCGTCTCCGCGCCCGACCGGAGAAGCACAGGCCCGGTCCCGGACGCTTTCGTTGGCACCGGACCCACTCGCCGGGGAACACACGACCGTGCACGTCCGACACAGTAAGGGGGCCCGTATGGACGCCTTCACCGCCGGAATCCTGCAGCGCATACAGAACGCCGAACAGGATCTGCACCGCGCAATCGAGTCCGGGGACGAGTTCCTCGCCGAGGTCGAGCAGTCCGAGCTGGACGACCTCCGCCGGCTCGCCGCCGACCACGGCGTCGACACGGTGCTGGAGCGGCACCGCGCCGCTGCCTGACACCGCCACACGTCCGACCCACCACACGCAGGACCCACCGCTGCCCGACCCGCCGGAAGTCCGGTCCGACCCGCAGCGGTCCGCGAAAACCCAAGCCCTGGTGCCCCCGCGCCAGGGCTCTTCGCTGCCCCGGGCCGGCGCGGCGCCGCGCCGGCCCGGGGCGGCGGGGTCAGTCGCGCCAGGCGCCGAGCTCCTCCAGCCGGGCCTGCAGCGGCTCGAAGACACCGGGCGGTGCGGTGACGGTGAGCCGTCCGTCGGCCGGCTGCCCGGGGCGCCCGCCGCAGAGCGCGCCGGCCTCCGCGGCGATCAGCAGTCCGGCCGCGCGGTCCCAGGGCTGGAGGCCGCGCTCGTAGAAACCGTCCAGGCGGCCGGCGGCGACGTCGCAGAGGTCGACGGCGGCGGCCCCGGCCCGGCGGATGTCGCGAACCTCCGGCATCAGCGCGAGCAGCACCTCGGCCTGCCGCACCCGCACCGACTCGACGTAGCCGAAGCCGGTGCCGATCAGCGCCCGGCCCCACGGGGCGGCCGGGCGGGTGCGCACCGGCCGGCCGTTGAGGTGGGCCCCGCCGCCGAGCACGGCGTGGAAGACCTCGCCGCGGGCCGGCACCGCGACCACGCCGACCACCGCCCGGCCGTCCAGCTCGGCGGCCACGCTGACACCCCAGGAGGGCAGGCCGTACAGGTAGTTGACGGTGCCGTCGAGCGGGTCGACGACCCAGCGCACCCCGCTGCTGCCCGGGCGGTCGGCGCCCTCCTCGCCGAGGTAGCCGTCGTCGGGGCGGCGGCCGGTGATCAGTTCCAGCACGAGCTTCTCGGAGGCCAGGTCCATCTCGGTGACCACGTCGACCGGGCTGCTCTTGGTCCCGGCCACCCCGAGGTCGGCGGGGCGGCCGTCGTGCAGCAGGGCGCCGGCCAGGTCGGCGGCCTCCAGCGCGACGGAGAGCAGTTCGTCGAGCAGTTCGGGGCTGGGCACGCGGTCGGGCACGGGTCGGTCCTCTCGGCGGGGTGGTGGGCGCTCAGGCGCCGGCGGCGGCCGGGCGCGGGGCGCGCGGGTTGGGGCAGCAGGCGGCGGCGCAGACGTCCCGGGCCGGGCCGAGCCGCCCGAGGGCGCAGCGCTCGGGGGCGGCGCCGCGCTCGGCGGCGGCCCGTTCCAGGACGAGGTCGCGGACGGCGGCGGTGAAGCGGGGGTCGGCGCCCACGGTGGCGGCCCGGGCGACCGGGAGGCCGAGCTCGGCCGCCTTGGCGCGGGCCTCGGTGTCGAGGTCGTACTTGACCTCCATGTGGTCCGAGACGAAGCCGATCGGCACCATCACCACGGCGGGGGCGCCGGCCTGCTGCACGGCCTCCAGGTGGTCGCAGATGTCCGGCTCCAGCCACGGGACGTGCGGCGCGCCGCTGCGGCTCTGGAAGACCAGCTCCCAGGGGCGCTCGGGCGCGCCGGTGGCCTCGGCGACGGCGTCGGCGATCAGCCGGGCGACCTCCAGGTGCTGGGCCACGTACGCGCCGCCGGGGGTGCCGCGGGCCGGGTCGTCGGGTGCGCCGGAGGCCTCGGCCATGGTGTCGGGGATGGAGTGGGTGGTGAAGGCGAGCCGGGCGCCGGGCCGGACGGACGCGGGCAGTTCGGCCAGGGCCGCCAGGGTGGCGTCGATCATCGGGCGGACGAAGCCCGGGTGGTTGTAGAAGTGGCGCAGCTTGTCGACCCGCAGCTCGGGCAGGCCCTCGGCGGCGAGCCGGGCCAGGGCGTCGGCGAGGTTCTCGCGGTACTGGCGGCAGCCGGAGTAGCCGGCGTAGGCGCTGGTGGCGAGGACGGCGATCCGGCGGTGGCCGTCGGCGGCCATCTCCCGCAGGGTGTCGACCAGGTAGGGCGCCCAGTTGCGGTTGCCCCAGTAGACCGGCAGGTCGAGGCCGTGGCCGGCGAAGTCCTTGCGCAGGGCGGCGAGCAGTTCGCGGTTCTGCTCGTTGATCGGGCTGACCCCGCCGAACAGGAAGTAGTGCTTGCCGACCTCCTTCAGCCGCTCCGGCGGGATGCCCCGGCCCCGGGTGACGTTCTCCAGGAAGGGCACCACCTCCTCGGGGGCCTCGGGCCCGCCGAAGGAGAGCAGCAGCAGGGCGTCGTAGGGCGCCGCCGCACCGGAGGGGGCGGCCGGGGCGGCCGCGCCGGCCGCCCGGGCGGCGTCGGCCCCGGTGCCGGAGACTGAGGGTGTGTGCGCGTCGGACATGCCACTGATCCTGCCACTGCGGCGGCCGGGGCCGCGGGCAGGTCCGGGCCGCCGCGTCCGGTGAAATTCCCTTTGCCAGGCTACGTAAGCTGTGTTTGCCTGCAATGTTCCTTACCCTCACTCGGAGCCCCCCGTGCTGTCCAGCTACCGCCGGATCTTCGCCGCCCCCGGCAGCCTGGCCTTCTCCTCGGCCGGGTTCGTGGCCCGGTTGCCGATCTCGATGACCGGCATCGGGATCGTCACGATGCTGGCGCAGCTGCGCGGCTCGTACGGGGTGGCCGGCGCGGTGGCCGCGACGCTGGCGCTGGCGGCCGCGGCGGCCGGCCCGGAGGTCTCCCGGCTGGTGGACCGCTACGGGCAGCGCCGGGTGGCACTGCCCGCGACCGCGCTCGCCGTCGCCGCCACCACCGGACTGCTGCTCTGCGCCAGGTTCGGCGCCCCGGACTGGACGCTGTTCGTCTGCGCAGCGGTGATGGGCACGATGCCCAGTACGGGTGCGATGGTCCGCGCCCGCTGGGCGCACCTCTACCGCGAGGAGGCACCCAGGCTGCACACCGCGTACTCGTTCGAGGCGGTGGTGGACGAGGTCTGCTTCATCGTCGGACCGATCCTCTCCATCGGCCTGGCCACCGCCGTCTTCCCGGAGGCCGGGGTGCTGCTCGCCGGGGTGTTCCTGTCGGTGGGCGTGGTGCTGTTCACCGCGCAGCGCGGCACCGAGCCGCCGGTCCACCCGTCGGCGCACGGCGGCCGCGGATCGGCGATCGGCACCGCCGGGCTCCAGGTGCTGGTGCTGACCTTCGTCGCGACCGGTGCGATCTTCGGTTCGGTGGAGGTGGTGACGGTGGCCTTCGCGCAGGAACAGGGCCACACCGCCGCCGCCAGCCTGGTGCTCGCCGTGTACGCCCTCGGCTCCTGCCTGGCCGGCGTGGTGTTCGGCACGCTGAAGCTGGCGGGGTCGATGGCCCGCCGGTTCATCCTCGGGGTCGCCGTGATGGCGGTCAGCATGGTGCCGCTGGTGATCGTCGGACAGACGGTGTCCGGCACGGCCGGCCTGGTCGCGATCGGCGGCGCGCTGTTCCTCGCCGGCACCGCGATCTCCCCGACCCTGATCACCGCGATGGCCCTGGTCGAGCGCCTCGTCCCGGCCGCCCGGCTGACCGAGGGGATGACCTGGACGACCACCGGGCTGGCCCTCGGCGTGGCCCTCGGCTCCTCCGCGGCCGGCTGGCTGGTGGACGCCGCGGGCGCCCCCGCCGGCTACTGGGTGCCGGTCGGCGCGGGTGCCTTCGCCGCGCTCACGGCGCTGGCGGGACTGGGCCGGTTGCACGCCGGGCTGCCCGCCTCGGGTACCGGCGAAGAGGCCCCGCAGACCGTAGACCTGGGGCGTTGAACTGGCTACGCTCCCTACCCACGGGTAGCGGTCGGGCGTGCGGCGCACCGCTCCACGCTGGACAGTGCCGACGCCGTTCGGCCACGGAGCAGGAGGCACCGCAATGCCCCAGGCCATCACCGCCGGCCGCTGGACCAACTGGGCCGGCAACCAGAGCACCCACCCCGCCGAGGTGGCGACGCCGGCCTCGGCGGCCGAGCTGGCCGAGCTGGTCCGGCGGGCCGCCGAGTCGGGCCGGACGGTCAAGGCGGTCGGCTCCGGGCACTCCTTCACCGCGATCGCCTCGGCCGGCGACGGCGTCCTGGTCCGCCCGGACGGCCTCACCGCCGTCCGCGGCCTGGACCGCGAGGCCGGGACGGTGACCGTGGAGTCCGGCCTGCCGCTCTCCCGACTGAACCGGCTGCTGGAGTCGGCCGGCCTGTCGCTGACCAACATGGGCGACATCGAGGTGCAGACGGTCGCCGGCGCCACCAGCACCGGCACCCACGGCACCGGTCGCGACTCCGGCTCGCTGGCCGCCCAGATCCGGGCCCTGGAGATCGTCCTCGCCGACGGCAGCGTGCAGCACTGCTCGCCGACCGAGAACCCCGAGCTGTTCCAGGGCGCCCGGCTCGGCCTCGGCGCGCTCGGCGTGGTCAGCGCGATCACCTTCGGGGTGGAGCCCGCCTTCCTGCTCACCGCCCACGAGCAGCCGATGCGCTTCGACGAGGTGCTCGGGCGGCTGGACGACCTGGCGGCCGTCAACGAGCACTTCGAGTTCTACTGGTTCCCGCACACCGACCGCTGCTCCACCAAGCGCAACAACCGCAGCCAGGGGCCGGCCGCGCCGCTGCCCCGGTTCAAGGCCTGGCTGGACGACGAGTTCCTCTCCAACACGGTCTGGGAGGGCGCCTGCCGGGTGGGCCGGCGGTTCCCCGGCTCGGTGCCCTCGATCGCGGCCCTCGCCAGCCGGGCCTGGTCGGAGCGGACGTACACCGACACCGCGTACAAGGTGTTCACCAGCCCGCGCACGGTGCGCTTCACCGAGATGGAGTACGCGGTGCCCCGCGAGGCGGCCACCACCGTGCTGCGCGAGCTGAAGGCCCTGGTCGAGCGCTCCGACTGGCGGATCAGCTTCCCCGTCGAGGTGCGCTTCGCCCCCGCCGACGACCTCTGGCTCTCCACCGCGAGCGGGCGCGACAGCGTCTACATCGCCGTCCACCTCTACCGGGGCACCGCCGAGCAGGGCTACTTCACCGAGGTGGAGCGGCTGATGACCGCCCACCGGGGCCGCCCGCACTGGGGCAAGCTGCACACCCGGGACGCCGAGTACCTGGCGGGGGTGTACCCGCGGTTCGCCGACTTCACCGCGCTGCGCGACAAGGTCGACCCGCAGCGGCTGTTCGGCAACGACTACCTGCGGCGGGTGCTGGGCGAGTAGGCGCGGCGGCGCCGGGACGGGCCGCGCGCTCACGGGACGGGACCGGCCGCCTCACGGCGTCGGGGCGGCGGAGGCGGGCCCGACGTCCGGGCCACCGGGGGCCGGCGAGGATCCGCTGCCGGAGCCCGCACCGCCGGACGGGGTCGCGGCGGCGCTCCCGGCGGGAGTGCCGGACTCCGGGGACGCCGGCCCGCCCGTGGACGGTGCGGCGGACGGCCCCGGGGACTTTCCGCCGGAGGGTGCGGCCGACGGCGAGGCGCCCGGGCCGGCCGGGGACGGCGAGGGCTGCGGCGAGGCCGGCGACGCGCCGGACGGGGTGGACTGGTCGGACGGGGTGGACTGGTCGGACGGGGTGGACCGGTCGGACGGCCGGGTCGACGGGGTGCCGTGCACCGTCCCGCCGAAGGACGTCCCCTGCCCCGTCCCGCCCTGGACGGTCGCCGACACCGGCTGGCCGGTCGCCAGCTCGAATCCGACGATCGGCACCATCGCCAGGAGGAAGACCAGCCCGGAGGCCGCCGCGTAGGACTTCCAGGTCCACCGCGGCCGGGACCGCAGCACCCGGGAGCTGTTCCAGTCCGCGGACGGGGCCGGCGGGCCGGCCGCCGGGCCGCCATCGGTCGTCGCGAGGTCCGGCCGGCTGGCCTTCTCCCCACGGCGGGTCACGCCGGGCCCGGTCGCGCCGCGATCGGTTCCGCCGCGATCGGTCGAGCCGCGGTCCGTCGCCACCCGCAGCTGGTCCCCGGTCCGCCGGAAGAGGTGGTGGAACACGGCCGTACTGGTGGTGGCGGCGACACTGACCACCGCCGCGCCGATGACGGTTCCGGCCACCCCGAGTTCGGAGGCGAGCAGCGCGCCGACCATGGTGGCGAGGGCGCTGGCCGCGACCTGAGCCATGCTCAGATCAATCCTTTTCCCGCCCTTTCCGCCCTCCTCGGCGGACTTCTGCTCCGGCATCGACATCCCTCAGTCGGTTCGACCATTCTTCGAACAAGTCATTCCATCTTGCCCAAAGAAGGACACAAGGGGCGAATGTCCGGTTCTTTGCAGTCGATATATGTGAAGATGATCACCGTCCGGTTGCCAACGGTCCGCCGTTGAAGTGGCAGCTCTTGAGATTCCCGTGAATCGCGGGAGACTTGAGCGGCGAGCCGCCCCTCCGGATGCCACGAATGGAGTACTGTTCGTGGAGCCTGAGCCTTCGGTCGACTTGTCGACTGCCCATCAACCGGCAGATCGCCCGACGACCACGGAACAGGAACGCACGGCGGCGCCCGTCCCGGATCGTCGCGTCACTCCACGTGCGAGGACGGCCGGGACACCCAGGCGCGACGTCGACCGGTGACGTGGCAAAAAGGCAACCGTGCCACAGCGGCGTGCCCGGGCAACAGCCCGACACGCCGGGGAACTCAGCAAGGTTGTGGCCAGCCGCCAGTGGGCAGGCCACACTCAGTACGGGAGCAGCGACGCAGGTGACGTCGGCAGGCACCACCCGGGAGGTAACCGTGCCCGAACTGCGCGTCGTGGCCGTCAGCAACGACGGCACACGGCTGGTGCTCAAGGCTGCCGACAGCACGGAGTACACCCTCCCCATCGACGAGCGGCTGCGCGCCGCCATCCGCGGGGACCGGCCGCGCCTCGGTCAGATCGAGATCGAGGTCGAGAGCCACCTCCGCCCCCGGGACATCCAGGCGCGGATACGAGCAGGTGCCTCCGCCGAGGAGGTCGCCCAGGCCGCCGGCATCTCCGTCGACCGGGTCCGCCGCTTCGAGGGTCCGGTGCTGGCCGAGCGCGCCTTCATGGCCGAGCGCGCCCGCAAGACCGCCATCCGCCGGCACGGCGAGTCCACCGGGCCCCAGCTCGGCGAGGCCGTCGCCGAACGGCTCGCCCTGCGCGGCGCCGAGAAGGACACCGAGCGGTGGGACTCCTGGCGTCGCGACGACGGCACCTGGGAGGTCATCCTCGGCTACCGCGCGGACGGCGAGGGCCGCACCGCCAGTTGGACGTACGACCCGCCGCGGCGGCTCGTGCAGCCCAACGACGACGAGGCCCGCGCGCTGATCGGCGAGAACGTCGAGCGCGAGGACGAGCAGGTCTTCCCGTTCATCCCGCGGATCGCCAGGCTGCCGCACGACCGGCCGCTGCGCCCGATGATCGACCGCCCCTCCGCGGACCGCATCATGTCGGCCCGTGAGGTACGGGAGTCGCGGGAGGCCACGGCCGAGTCGCGCGACTCGCTGACCAGCCTGCTGGACGTGGTGCCCGCCTTCCGCGGTGACCTCGCGGTCGGCGCCCCCGCCCCGGTGGAGCCCGCCGTCGCGGAGGTCGTCGAGGAGGTCGAGGAGCCGGCGGCCCCGGCGGCCGGCATCGGCGCGGGCTCGGCGTACGCGGACATCCTGATGCCGCGCGCGGTCGCGCCGCACCGCGAGCGGCTGGTCGGAACCACCGACCGGCAGGCCGAGGCGGACGGCGTGCGCCCCGGGCGGCGGGCGACCGTGCCCAGCTGGGACGAGATCGTCTTCGGCAGCCGCCGCAAGAAGCAGGAGTAGCGGCCCGGCCCGCGAAGGGCGCAGGTGCGCACGAGGGCGGCCGCTCCCCCGACGGGGGGCGGCCGCCCTCGCGTACGCCCGGCCGTGCGGCCGGTGGTGACGGCGGGTCAGCCCTCCTCGGGCCCGGTGGCGACCGGGCGCTGCGGGTCGCGCGACCACTCGCTCCACGAGCCCGGGTACAGCGCGGCCGGCAACCCGGCCAGCTCCAGCGCCAGCACCTGGTGCGCCGCCGTCACACCCGAACCGCAGTAGACCGCCACCTCGCGCTCACCCGCGCCGAGCGCGCCGAAGCGGGCGGCCAGAGCGGCGGCCGGCAGGAACCGCCCGTCCGGACCGGTGTTCTCGGTGGTCGGCGCCGACACCGCGCCGGGGATGTGCCCCGCCTTCGAGTCGATCGGCTCGACCTCCCCGCGGTAGCGCTCGCCGGCCCGGGCGTCCAACAGCAGCCCCCGGCGGGCGAACGCGGCCGCGCCGTCCGCGTCCACGGTCGCCATCCGGCCCGGCACCGGCTTGAAGTCGCCCGCCGCCGCCGGCGGCACCTCGGTGCTGAGCGGCAGGCCGGCCGCCTCCCAGGCGGCGAGGCCGCCGTCCAGCACCCGTACGTCGGGGTGGCCGGCCCAGCGCAGCAGCCACCAGGCCCGGGCCGCCGACATCGCCGGACCCGCGTCGTAGACCACCACCGGCCGGTCGGCGTCGACCCCCGCGCGGCTCAGCGCGGCGCCGAGCGTCTCCTCGTCGGGCAGCGGGTGCCGGCCCGCGGTGCCGGGCGGGGCGGCGAGCTCGCGGTCCAGGTCGACGAAGTACGCGCCGGGCAGGTGCCCGGCCTCGTAGTCGCCCACGCTGGAGGTGCGGCCCAGCTGGAAACGGATGTCGAGCAGCACCGGCGGCCGGTCGGCGGCGAGCGCCGCCGCCAGATCGGCCACGGAAATCAACGGCGAGTTCTTCGGGAAGCTGTCCATGGCCGACATTCTCGCGCAGCGGCGCCGCACGGAAGCTCTTTGTCCCTTCTTTGCCCGCCTCCTCCGCGCGGCCGGCCACCGCCGGCGCACCGGTGGTGCGAGCATCGCCCCCTACGCGTGCACCGGCCGCGTCGATCGCTTCGTCGCTCCGTGAGGAGGCCTGCCATGCCCGCGGTGACACTCCGTCTGGCCCAGGGCACGCCCTGCTGGATGAGCCTGCTGACCGACGACCTGGAGGGCGCCCGGGCCTTCTACGGCCGGCTGTTCGGCTGGGAGTACTCCCCCGGCCCCGCCCGGATCGGCCCGTACGTCCGGGCCCGGGCCGACGGCTCGCCGGTGGCGGGCCTCGGGGTCTCCCCCGGCGCGCCGGGCCACCCGGTCGGCTGGACCACGTACTTCGCGGCGGACCACGCGGACGAGGCGAGCCAGCGGGTGCGCGAGTGCGGCGGCACCGTCGCGGTCGGACCGGTGCAGGCCGGCGGGGCCGGGCGCCTCGCCATCGCGGCCGACGTCTCGGGCGCGGTGTTCGGGCTCTGGCAGGGCGAGGAGCACCTCGGCTGGGAGCGGACCGGCGAGCCGGGCACCCCCGCCGCGACCTCGCTGCTCACCCCCGACCCGTCGGGTGCCCGCGCGTTCTACCGCGCCGTGCTGGCCTGCGAGGTGCGGGACCGGACGGCCGGCACCGAAGCGTGCGAACTCCTCGCCGCCGGAAGGCCGGTGGCCGGGATCCGCCGCACCTACGGCCGGGCCCCGGCGCGCTGGCGGGCGTGCTTCACCGTCGCGGATCCGGACCGGACGGCAGCCCTCGCGGTGGCGGCGGGCGGTACGGCCGTGAGCGCGCCCGGCCGGGACCCCGGGGCCCGCGCGACCGGCCACGACCCCGCCGGCGAACGCGTCGTGCACCTGGCGGACCCGCGCGGCGGACTGTTCTCGGTGGTCGGACCGACCTGATCCGGCCGGGCCGCCGGGGGCCTCAGGCCTGCTGCTCGAACGGGAGGACGTCCGGCGAGAGCACCGAGGCGCGGGCCGTCGCCGCGGTCAGCCGCCGGCGGTGGTGGCGGCGGCAGAGCACCTCGTAGCCGATCTCGTGCTCGCTGACGGAGATGTCGCCGACGACCACCTGCGCGCCCTCGACGACCATCACGCCGCCGACCGTCCGGGCGTTGTGGGTGGCCCGGGCGCCGCACCAGCAGAGCGCCTCGACCTGGAGGACCTCGACCCGGTCGGCGAGCTCGATCAGGCGCTGCGAGCCGGGGAACAGCCGGGTGCGGAAGTCGGTCGTGATGCCGAAGGTGAACACGTCGATGCCCAGTTCGTCGACGACCCGGGCCAGCTGGTCGACCTGCTCGGCCGCGTAGAAGTTGGCCTCGTCGCAGATCAGGTAGTCGACCCGGCCGCCCGCCGAGAGCAGCTGCACCACGTGGGCGTGGAAGTCGAACGCGTCCGTCACCTCCACCGCCTCGGCCCGCAGCCCGAGCCGGCTGGAGATGGTCGAGGCACCGGCCCGGTCGTGGCGGGAGAAGATGATCCCCTGCCGCCCGCGCGCGGCGTGGTTGTGGTCCAGCTGGAGCGCGAGCGTCGACTTGCCGCAGTCCATCGTCCCCGAGAAGAACACCAGTTCAGCCATGGGTGGTGCAGAGGCCCTTCGGTTGAGGTCGGACGGTATCGGGAAGGTCAGCCGCGGACTTCGAGCAACGGCACGTGCTGCTCGACCGACGTCATCGACCCGTGCAGGCCGATCATCGTCGACTCGCCCGGCTCGCTGCGGGAGGCGATCACCGCCACGTCGTCCCGGGCCGCCGCGACCACGTCCCCGATCCGCTGGTAGACCCGGTCGTCCACCGAGGGGCCGAACCAGCCGGCCGCGATCGCCTGCTCGCGGGTGGCCACCCACATCCGGTCGCCGAGCACCTCGCTCCACACGGTGAAGACGTCCGCGGCCGCCCCCGGGACGGCGTACACGTGCCGGGCCCGGCCCTCCCCGCCGAGCAGCGCGACGCCGGCGCTCAGCTCCCAGTCCTCGTCGAAGTCGATCCGGTCCTCCGGCGCGATGTCGATCATGCCGTGGTCGGCGGTGACGTAGAGCGCCGAGCGCGGCGGGAGCTGGTCGGCCAGCCGCCGGGCCAGCCGGTCGACGCTGTCGAGGGTCATCCGCCAGTCGTCCGAGTCGACCCCGAACCGGTGGCCGGCGCCGTCCAGCTCGCTCACGTACGTGTAGACCAGCGCCCGGTCGTGGTCGGTCAGCCAGCGGGCCGCCAGGTCCATCCGCTCCTCGCCGGTGGTCCGGCCGAGGAAGGTGCCGCCGGACAGCGCCACCCTGGTCAGCGGGGTGGTCGAGAACAGCGGCGAGGACACCTGGCAGGTCGCCACGCCGGCCGCGTGGACCTGCTCGAAGACCGTCGGGTACGGCTGCCACACGCTGGGCTCGGTCGGCGGCTGCCAGCGCAGCTGGTTCATCAGGTACCCGGCGCCGGGCACCGCCACCGTGTACCCCGCCAGCCCGTGCAGGCCCGGCGGCAGACCGGTGCCCACCGAGGCCAGCGAGGTCGCGGTGGTGGCCGGGAACCCCGCGGTCAGCGGGCGGCCGGTGTTGCCGAGCGAGCTGCCGATCAGCGAGCTGAGGAAGGGCGCGTACTCGGGGTGGCGCAGCAGCAGCTCCCAGCCCAGGCCGTCGACCAGGAACACGGCGACCCGGTCGGCCGGCGCGATCGGCAGGGTGGAGGTGAAGCCGGCCACTCCGAGCCCGGCCGCGACCGAGGGCAGCAGGTCGCAGAGCGACCCGCTGCCGTACAACGGCGCGGGGGCGTCGGCCGGATCCAGGATCTCGTAGGAGTCGTAGCCGTCGGCGGGTGCGAGAGTCATCGTGAAGGTGTCTGTTTCCTGGGCTGTCCGGGAGCGGTGGTCAGGCCCGGCCGCTGCTGATCGTCGCCTCGGACAGCGCCCGGGCGAAGACCAGTGCCTGGGCGACCGTCTCGGGTCCGTCGCCGGCCTCGCTGACCCGCAGTGACAGGTCGTCAGCCGTCGCCGACCCGGTGTAGCCGTGGTCGGCCTCGCAGTTCGGGTCCGAGCAGCCGGCCGGCTCCAGGTCCAGGCGCTGCACCGCGCCCCAGCCGATGGTGAGGACGACCTCGCGCGGCAGGGTGCCCGGCGTGTACGTCTCCGGGTTGGAGACCATCCGGCTGAGCACGACGGAGCCGATCCGGTCGAGCCGCACGCACTCCGTCGAGGTGGTCGCGTAGGGCACCGGGCTGTTCGCGTCGCCGGACTGCTCGTCGGTGTGGCTCACCACGAAACGGGTCTGGGTGAGGACCAGCACCGTGACGTGCCGGCGGACCTCGTTGGCGTCGAAGGTGGTCTCCTGGTGCACCAGGTAGGAGCTGATCGGCTCGGAACCCACCGCGGACTCGACCGCCTCGGACACCAGGGCAGGGTAGTAGCCGCTGCGCTCGATCGCCGAGCGCAGGTCCTGAGTGGTGGTACCGGTCTTGGCCATAGCTCCATCCTGGCATGGTCCGCCGACGAAGCGGGCGGCACGGCGCCGGGGATCCCGGCGCACGGGCGCCCCGGATGGGGCGCAACCAAGGAAGGTTACAGGCTGCTCATGGCACGCGGGCCCAGATCGCTGCGTACGGGCAGCGGCGCGATCCGTACCCGCGCCCCCAGGATCGCCAGTCCGTGCGGGGCCACGACCACCGGTTCGAGATCCACCGCCGCCACCTCCGGCAGGTCGTCCACCAGGCAGGACACCCGCAGCAGCAGTTCCTCCAGCGCCGCGGTGTCCACCGGGTCCGAGCCCCGCCAGCCGAACAGCAGCGGCGCCGCCCGGACCTCCCGGATGAGACTCGCCACATCCTGGTCGGTGGCCGGGACCAGCCGGTGGGCGACGTCCCCGAGCAGTTCCGCGGGGGCGCCGGCCAGGCCGAACGACAGGATGGTGCCGACCGCGGGGTCGACGGTGGCACCGATCACGGTGTCCACCCCGCGCGGCGCCAGGCCCTGCACCACCAGCCGCGCCTGGGCGGCGCCGCCCAGCAGCGCGTCCAGCTCCCGGTGGGCCCGGCGCAGCCCGGGCTCGCCGGTGAGGTCGAGGCGGACGCTGCCGAGGTCCGGGCGGTGGCGCAGGTGCGGCGCGGTGGCCTTGAGCGCGACGGGGTAGCCGAGGGTGGCGGCGGCGCGCACCGCGCTCTCCTCGTCGGGCGCCGGCAGCGTCGGGTGGACGTCGATGCCGTAGGTCGCCAGCAGGGCGTTCCCGTCCGCCTCGGGGAGGGTGATCCGGGCGCCGCCCGGCTGCAGGCGGGCGGCCGCGGCGGCCCGGGTGCCGAGCGCCGTCTCGACCAGCCTTCGCGCCGCCCCCTCGTCGATCCGGTCCAGCTCGGGGACTCGCGCGGTCTCCTCGGCCTCGGCCGTACGGCGCCGCCAGTCGGCGTACCGGACGGCGTGCGCGAGTGCGTGCACGGCCCGTTCGGGCGCCGGGTACGCCGGGATGCCGCCGGTGCGGAGCCGGCCGGGCAGGTCGGTCAGCGCCAGGTGGGCCAGTACCAGGGGCTTGCCCAACTCCCTGGCCCTGGATGCGGATTCGAGGAGGGCCTCGGCGATCTCCGGGTCGTCCGAACCGGGGTCGTCCTCGTGCAGCCGGCCGCCCATGAAGGCGTGCGCGGCGGTGCCGATCGGCGGGATGGCCACCGCGATCACCGCGTCGACCGCCGGGTCGGCGAGCGCGGTGTCCAGGGCTATCCGGAAGTTCTCGCCGGTGGCGGCCGTGGTCAGGTCGACCGGGGTGCGCGGGCGCAGCCCCGCGCTGAGGCAGGCGTCATGGGTGAGCAGGCCCATCGAGTCGGAGTTGCCGACCACGGCCACCCGGTCGCCGGGCGGCAGCGGCTGGCGGGCCAGCAGCTCGCCGGCGTCGAACAGCTCGGTGATGGTGTCCACCCGCAGCACCCCGGCCTGCTGGAACAGTGCGTCCACGGTGGCGTCGCGCAGGCCGCTCGCGGCCGGCTGGACGGCGTGCCCCGGCGGCAGGCTCCCCGTGTGCCGGGCGCCCTTGACCACCACCACGGGCTTGACGGTGGCCAGCCGACGGGCGATCCGGGTGAACTTGCGGGGGTTCCCGAAGGATTCCAGGTACAGCAGCACCACGTCGGTGGCCTGGTCCTCCTCCCAGTACTGCAGCAGGTCGTTGCCGGAGACGTCCGAGCGGTTGCCCACCGAGGCGAAGGAGGAGACGCCCAGGCCGCGGCGGTGCGCGGCCTCCAGCAGGGCGACGCCGATCGCCCCGGACTGGCAGAAGATCCCGAAACCGCCGCGCTCGGGCAGGACGGGCGCGAGCGAGGCGTTCAGCGGCTGCTCCGGGTCGGTGTTGACCAGCCCGAACGCGTTCGGGCCGATCACCCGCATGCCCGCCGCCCGGGCCTGGCGGACCAGCGCGCGCTGCTGGTCGCGGCCCTCCGGGCCGGTCTCCGCGTACCCGGCGGTGACCACCACCAGGCCCTGCACGCCGTGGGCGCCGCAGTCCGCGACGGCGGCGGGCACGGCGGCGGCCGGCACCGTGATCACCGCGAGGTCAACCGGCCCGGGGATCTCCAGCACCGAGCGGTGGACCGGCACGCCGTCCAGCTCTGACCCGGGCGGGAGGTTGCGGTTCACCGCGTACACCGGCCCGCGGAAGCCCTTGAGGTCGCGCAGGACGGCCCGGCCGACGGTCTGCGGATTGCGCGAGACCCCGACCACGGCGACCGAGCGGGGGGTGAGCAGCCGCTGCACCGAGCGCGCCTCCGCGCGGTGCTCGCGGGCGCGCATCACGGCCAGCGAGGCCGCGGTCGGCTCCAGGTCGAACTCCAGGTGCACCACGCCGTCGGCGAAGCTGCGGCGCTGGGTGTAGCCGGCGTCGGTGAACACCTTGACCATCTTGCGGTTCTCGGGGAGCACCTCGGCGATGAAGCGGCGGATGCCCCGCTCCTGCGCCACCGCCCCGATGTGCTCCAGCAGCGCGGAGGCGACGCCCCGGCCCTGGTGCGCGTCCTGCACCAGGAAGGCGACCTCGGCGTCGGTGCCGTCCTCGGAGGGGCGCCCGTTCTCGTCGATGCGGTCGTAGCGGACCGTGGCGATGAAGCGGTCGCGGACCACCACGGCCAGGCCCACCCGATTGACGTAGTCGTGGTGGGTGAAGCGCCGGACGTCCTTGTCGGAGAGCCGGGGGTAGGGCGCGAAGAACCGGAAGTACTTCGACTGGTCGGACACCTGCTCGTAGAACTCCACCAGTCGCGCCGCGTCGGCGGTGGTGATCGGCCGGATCCGGGCCGTCCCGCCGTCCCGCAGCAGGACGTCGGCCTCCCAGTGCCGGGGGTAGCCCTGCTCGTCGGTCGGCTTCGCCTGCGGTACCGGAGAGTCGTCCACATTCGTCAGGTTATCCGGCGGCGAGCCGCATGGCGCCGGGCGCGCACCGGCGGCAGTGTGGAAGGACGGCCTCCGGTGGCCCGGCCGGGGTGACACCGCCGGTCAGCGGGCCGCCGCGGCCGCGCTCGGCGGCGGAGCAGTCCGGCGCGCATGCGACACTGGTCTAGACAACATGGCCGTCTACGTAACATGGCCAGCAACACCGAAAGGCACGTCTCATGGCTGAGCGCCGCGTCACCATCGGTTGGGCCGAGGGCCTGCACGCCCGTCCCGCCTCCATCTTCGTCCGCGCCGTCACGGCCACGGGCGTGCCGATGACCATCGCCAAGCCCGACGGCAAGGCCGTCAACGCCGCGTCGATGCTCGGCCTGCTCGGCCTCGGCGCCGAGGGTGGCGAGGAGGTCGTCCTCGCCTCCGACGCCGAAGGCGCCGACAGCGCCCTGGACCGCGTCGCCAAGCTCGTCCACGAGGGCCTCGACGAGCTGCCCGCAGCCTGAGCCGTCGCCGGCCGGAGGGGTGCGCCACAGCGGGACGGCGCACCCCTCCGGCATGCCCGGACCGGGCGGGCGCCGGGCAGTTCGCGCGTGCGGCAGCGGGACGACCGCGCCGCCCGTCATGGGCGGGCCCCCGCTGCACGGAGATCCGCCCATGACGCAGGGCCCTTCGGTCAGCCCTTCACGCAGACGACCTGCTTCAGGTGGGCGACCACCTCGACCAGGTCCCTCTGCTGGGCGATGACCTTCTCGATCGGCTTGTAGGCACCCGGGATCTCGTCCACGACGCCACTGTCCTTGCGGCACTCGACGCCCTTGGTCTGCTCGGCCAGGTCCTTCGTGGTGAACCGCTTCTTGGCCGCGGTCCGGCTCATCTTCCGGCCCGCTCCGTGCGAAGCCGAGTTGAAGGCCGTCTCATTGCCCAGACCGCGGACGATGTACGAACCGGTCCCCATCGAGCCGGGGATGATCCCGAAGTCGCCGGAGCCGGCCCGGATCGCGCCCTTGCGGGTGACGAGCAGGTCGACGCCGTCGTACCGCTCCTCGGCGACGTAGTTGTGGTGGCAGCTGATCACCTGGTCGAAGCCGACCCGCGCCTTCGCGAACTCGCGGCGCACCACGTCCTGGAAGAGCGCCATCATCACCGCGCGGTTCTTCTTGGCGTACTCCTGGGCCCAGAACAGGTCCTGCCGGTAGGCCTCCATCTGCGGGGTCTGCGCGATGAAGACCGCGAGGTCGCGGTCGACCAGCCCCTGGTTGTGCGGGAGCGAGCGGGCGACGCCCATGTGGTGCTCGGCCAGCTCCTTGCCGATGTTGCGCGAGCCGGAGTGCAGCATCAGCCACACGGAACCGGACATGTCCACACATACCTCGATGAAGTGGTTGCCCGACCCGAGGGAGCCCATCTGCTGCATCGCCCGCTCGCGCCGCCACTTCACCTCGGGCGCGACCGTGTCGAACCGCTCCCAGAAGTCGTCCCAGCCGGTCGCGCCGAAGCCGTGGAGCTTGCGCGGGTCGACCGGGTCGGTGTGCAGTCCGCGGCCCACCGGGATGGCCTGCTCGATCTTGGAACGCAGTCGGGAGAGGTCGTCCGGCAGGTCCTTCGCGGTGAGCGAGGTCTTCACCGCGCTCATCCCGCAGCCGATGTCGACGCCGACAGCGGCTGGGCAGACGGCGCCGTTCATGGCGATCACGGAGCCGACGGTCGCGCCCTTGCCCAGGTGGACGTCGGGCATCACGGCGAGGCCGTGCAGCCAGGGCAGCGTGCTGATGTTGCGCAACTGCTGGATGGCCTGGCCCTCGACGGTGGCCGGGTCGGTCCACATCCGGATCGGGACGCGGGCTCCGGCGATCTCGTACGGGGCGGGTACTGCGGTCTGCGACATGACTGAACGACCTCCGGGGTCGACTGGTTTCCATGCTAGTTCGGGGGGTGCCGCGCGAAGCTTCCGGCGTGGCTCGGGTACGACCTGGACGCGGCGCTCAGGAGCTGCGGCGTCGGCGCGAGGCGGGACGGGGCAGTCTCGGGGAGCGCTGAGCGCCGGTGGGGCGCAGGGTGGGCTCGACCCGCATGGTGACCGCCTCCTTCCGTCGTCCTGGCACCTGCGCAGCACGTTCGGCTGCGGGATGTATCTACCCACGGGGGCGCCGGGCGCGGCAAGGGAATTTCTCCGGCGGACGCGAAGGGGCCCGGCGGAGCTGATGCTCCGTCGGGCCCCTTCGGGTGGTGCGTCGGTTCGGTTCGGTGGCGCGCCGGTTCAGAGACGCGCCGGTTCAGAGACGCGTCGGTTCAGGAGACGACGGTGACCTCGCCGATCCCGAGCTTGCGGACCGGGTCGGCGATCACCGCGGCGTCGCCGACCAGGACGGTGACCAGGCGCTCCGGCGGGAACGCGGCCACCACGGCCTCGGTGGCCGCGGCGGTGCCGAGTTCGGCGAGCCGGCGGTAGACCTCGGCCTGGTAGTCGTCCGGCAGGTCCTGCTCGACCTGGTCGGCGAGGGTGCCGGCGACGGAGCCCGCGGTCTCGTACTTCAGCGGGGCGACGCCGACCAGGAACTGGACGGCCTCCTCGCGCTCGGCGTCGGTGAGGCCCTCGGCGGCGAGGGTGCGCAGGATCGTCCAGGTGTCGGCGAGCGCCGGGGCGGTGGAGGCGGTGTCCACCGAGCCGCTGATGGCGAGCATCGCGCGGCCGGAGCCGTCCGCGGCGGAGCGCAGCGGCTGGGCGAAGGCACGGACACCGTAGGTGTAGCCCTTCTCCTCGCGCAGGACGCGGTCGAGGCGGGAGGTGAGGGTGCCGCCCAGGCAGTAGGTGCCGAGGATCTGCGCGGCCCAGGTGTCGTCGTGGCGGTCGGGGCCGATCCGGCCGATGAGCAGCTGGGTCTGGACGGATCCGGGCCGGTCCACGATGACGACGCGGCCGGTGTCGTCGGCGGTGACCGGGGCGTGCGCGCTGGGCTCCGCCGCCGAGCCGGTCCAGGTGCCGAGGGTGCTTTCGAGCAGGGCGGGCAGGTCGGTGCCGGTGAGGTCGCCGACCAGCACGACGGTGGTGGTGGCGGGGCGCACGTGCGCGTCGTAGAACGCCTGCACGGCCGCCCGGTCGATGCTCTTGACGGTGTCGGCGGTGCCGCCGCGGGGGCGGGAGAGCCGGTCGGCGGCGTCGAAGAGTTCGGCGTAGAGGGCCTTGGCGGCGCGGCGGGACGGGTTGGCCTGCTCGTGGACGATCTCGTCGAGCCGGTTGGCGACGAGGCGCTCGATCTCGTTCGCGGGCAGGGCCGGGGCGCGCAGGGCGTCGGCGAGCAGGGTCAGTCCGCGCTGCAGGCGGGAGGCCGGGACCTCCAGGGAGACCCTGATGTCGGCGTGGTCGGCGTGCGCGTCGAGGGTGGCGCCGGCCCGCTCCAGCTCGGCGGCGAACTCCTCCGCGGTGAGGGTGTCGGTGCCCTCGTTGAGGGCGCGGGCGAGGATGCCGGCGACCCCGTCGAGGCCCTCGGGCTCGGCGGCGAGCGGGGCGTCCAGGAGGACGTCGACGGCGACCAGCTGCTGGCCGGGGCGGTCGCAGTGGAGGACGGTGATGCCGTTGGCGAGGGTGGTGCGGTCGGGCCGGGGGAACGCCCACGGGGTGGGGGTGCCGGGCTGGGGCTGCGGGTGGAAGGTCATGGCGGGGGTGGGGTCGGTGCTCATGCGGCCGTCTCCTCGTCGGTGTCGTCGGCGGTCGCGTCGTCGGTGCCGTCGGTGTCGTCGGTGGGCTCGTACACCAGGACGGCGCGGTTGTCGGGGTGCAGGCGGGCCGCGGCCAGGGCCTTGACCTCCTCGGCGGTGATGTCGAGGACCTTGGGGAGGGCGTCGTTCAGCAGCTTCGGGTCGCCGAACAGGACGGCGTAGCGGCAGAGTTCGTCGGCGCGGCCGGCGACGGTGGTGAGCCGGTCGAGCCACTCGCGCTCGATCTGGGCCTGGGCCCGTTCGAGCTCCTCCGGGGTGGGGCCCTCCGCGGCGAAGCGGGCGAGCTCCTCGTCGACGGCGCTCTCGATCTGGTCGATGGTGGCGTCGCCGGAGGTCTTCACGTCGAGCCAGCCGAGCGAGGGGGCGCCGGCCAGGCGCAGCAGGCCGAAGCCGGCGACGACGGCGGTGCGGTCGTGGCGCACCAGGCGGTTGTAGAGGCGGCTGGACTCGCCGCTGCCGAGGATGGTGAGGGCCAGGTCGGCGGCGTCGGCCTCGCGGGTGCCGTCGTGCGGGAGCCGGTAGGCGGCCATCAGGGCGCGGGAGGGGACGTCCTCCTGGACGAGTTCGCGGCTCTCGGCGCCGATCGTGTCGGGCAGGCTGCCGTCGCGCGGGGGCTGCTTGCCGTCGTGGGCGGGGATGGTGCCGAAGTACTTCTCGACCCAGGCGACGGTCTGCTCGGGGTCGATGTCGCCGACGACCGACAGGACGGCGTTGTTGGGCGCGTAGTAGGTGCGGAAGAACGCGCGGGCGTCCTCCAGCGTGGCGGCGTCCAGGTCGGCCATCGAGCCGATGGGGGTGTGGTGGTACGGGTGGCCGTCCGGGAAGGAGAGCGCGGTGAGCTTCTCGAAGGCGGTGCCGTACGGCACGTTGTCGTAGCGCTGGCGGCGCTCGTTCTTGACGACGTCGCGCTGGTTCTCCATCGAGGCGTCGTCGAGGGCGGAGAGCAGCGAGCCCATCCGGTCGGCTTCGAGCCAGAGCGCGAGTTCGAGCTGGTGCGCGGGCATGGTCTCGAAGTAGTTGGTGCGCTCGAAGCTGGTGGTGCCGTTGAGCGAGCCGCCGGCGCCCTGGACGAGTTCGAAGTGCCCGTTGTTGGAGACGTTGGCGGAACCCTGGAACATCAGGTGCTCGAAGAGGTGGGCGAGACCCGTGCGGCCCTTGACCTCGTGGCGGGAGCCGACGTCGTACCAGAGGCAGACGGCGGCGACCGGGGTGAGGTGGTCCTCGGAGAGGACGACCCGCAGGCCGTTGGCCAGGCGGTGTTCGGTGATGGCGATGGCAGCGCCAGTGCCTCCGGTGGAGGCGGCTGCGGGGGCCGGGTTGGCCATGCGCTCGGGTCCTTCCCGTCGTCTAGGGTCGGGGGGTTCGTTGGGCGTCCCCCATTGTGGTGCAACGCGTGGGAGCCGTGGTTGTGTCCGCGCGGGGCGGGCGTTCGCCACGGGCGGAAGCGCGGCGGCGCGGGTGGCGGCCGGGTGGGGTGGCGGCCCTTGGCGGGGTCTGTCGGCCGTAGGGTTCACAATGGGGGCGCCGAACGACTGACCGGGAGTGGCCCGGGGGCGCCGCCCGGTCCGCCGGAACGGCGCCGTCCACGCAGTACCGACGCAGTCCGCAGTGCACAGAGAGCAGTCCCAGAGCACAGCGCCGCCCCGGGCCCACGGACCGGAGCGGCAGACGAAGCCGACAGACGCAAGGGAGCCCCGCCGCGATGGCCCGCCGCAGTTCGCCTACCCCGCCGCCCGGAGATTTCGAGGAGCGGATCCTCGACGTCGATGTCGTGGACGAGATGCAGGGCTCCTTCCTGGAGTACGCCTACTCGGTGATCTACTCGCGTGCGCTGCCGGACGCGCGGGACGGTCTGAAGCCGGTGCACCGGCGGATCCTCTACCAGGCCAACGAGATGGGCCTGCGTCCGGACCGCGCGCACGTGAAGTGCGCGCGCGTGGTGGGCGAGGTGATGGGCCGGCTGCACCCGCACGGTGACGCGTCCATCTACGACTCGGTCGTGCGGATGGCGCAGCCGTTCTCGATGCGGCTGCCGCTGATCGACGGTCACGGGAACTTCGGTTCGCTGGGCAACGACGACCCGCCGGCGGCGATGCGGTACACCGAGTCGCGGCTGACCGCGGCGTCGATGGCGCTGGTGGAGTCGATCCACGAGGACACCGTCGACTTCGGGCCGAACTACGACGGCAGCGAGCAGGAGCCGTCGGTGCTGCCGGCGGCGTTCCCGAACCTGCTGGTGAACGGCACGTCCGGGATCGCGGTCGGGATGGCGACGAACATGCCGCCGCACAACCTGGCCGAGGTGGTGGCCGCGGCCCGGCATCTGATCAAGCATCCGACGGCGGACCTCGACACCCTGATGCGCTTCGTGCCGGGCCCGGACCTGCCGACGGGCGGGCGGATCGTCGGCCTGTCGGGGATCCGGGACGCGTACGAGAGCGGCCGCGGCACCTTCAAGATCCGGGCCACCACCACGGTGGAGAACGTCACCGCGCGCCGCAAGGGCATCGTGGTGACGGAACTGCCGTACACGGTGGGCCCGGAGAAGGTGATCGCCAAGATCAAGGACCTGGTCAACGCGAAGAAGCTGCAGGGCATCGCGGACGTCAAGGACCTCACCGACCGCGAGCACGGGCTGCGGCTGGTGATCGAGGTGAAGAACGGGTTCGTGCCGGAGGCGCTGCTGGAGCAGCTCTACAAGCTGACGCCGATGGAGGAGACCTTCGGCATCAACAACGTGGCGCTGGTGGACGGCCAGCCGCTGACGCTGGGCCTGAAGGAACTGCTGGAGGTCTACGTCGACCACCGCTTCGAGGTGGTGCGCCGGCGCAGCGACTTCCGGCGGCGCAAGCGTCAGGAGCGGCTGCACCTGGTCGAGGGGCTGCTGGTCGCCCTGCTGGACATCGACGAGGTCATCGCGATCATCCGGTCGAGCGAGAACGCCACCCAGGCGAAGGAGCGGCTGATCGAGCGCTTCTCGCTGTCGGAGACGCAGACCTCGTACATCCTGGACACGCCGCTGCGGCGGCTGACCCGGTTCGACCGGGTGGAGCTGGAGAGCGAGCAGGCCAAGCTGAACAGCGAGATCGCGGAGCTGACCGCGATCCTGGACTCGGACACCAAGCTGCGCGGGGTGGTCTCCGCCGAGCTGGCCGCGGTGTCCAAGCAGTTCGGCACCGAGCGCCGGACGGTGCTGCTGGAAGCGGGTGCGGTGCCGACCGCGGCGCTGTCGGTGCCGTTGGAGGTGGCGGACGACCCGTGCCGGGTGCTGCTCTCCTCGACGGGCCTGCTGGCGCGGACGGCGGACGGGGAGCCGCTGGAGCCGGCCGAGTCCCGGGGCCGGCACGACGTGATCGTCTCGGCGGTGCCGGCGACGGCGCGGGCCGACGTCGGTGTGGTGACCTCGGCCGGGCGGGTGCTGCGCCTGCCGGTGATCGACCTGCCCGGGCTGCCGCCGACGCCTTCGCCGACCCTGGCGGGTGGCGCGCAGGTGTCGGAGTTCCTGCGGTTGGAGGCCGGTGAGCGGGCGATCGCGTTGACCACGCTGGACGAGTCCTCGCCGGGCCTGGCGCTGGGCACCGTGCAGGGCGTGGTGAAGCGGGTGGTGCCGGAGTGGCCGGCGAACAAGGACGAGTTCGAGGTGATCGCCCTCAAGGAGGGTGACGAGCTGGTCGGCGCGGTGGAGCTGCGGACCGGCGACGAGGACCTGGTCTTCGTCACCTCGGACGCCCAGTTGCTGCGCTACCCGGCGGGCCAGGTCCGTCCGCAGGGCCGGCCGGCGGGCGGCATGGCGGGCGTGAAGCTGACGGACGGGGCGCGGGTGCTGTCGTTCACGGCGGTGGATCCGGCGGCGGACGCGGTGGTGGTCACGGTGGCCGGTGCCTCGGGCACGCTGACGGGCGAGGCCCAGAGCAGCTGGAAGGTCACCCCGTTCGAGCAGTATCCGCGCAAGGGCCGGGCGACGGGCGGCGTGCGCTGCCAGCGGTTCCTGCGCGGCGAGGACGCGTTGGCGTTCGCCTGGGTCGGTGCGGCGCCGGCCCGGGCGGCGACGGAGAAGGGCGTGCCGGTGGAGCTGCCGGAGCGCGACCCGCGCCGGGACGGCTCCGGACTGCCGGTGACGACGCCGATCGCGGCGGTGGCCGGGCCGGCGTGACGGTCGCGCGGGCGAACGTCACGCGGGCTAGCGGCCGCGCAGGCGTAACGGCCTCGCGGTAGCTGGGGACGAGGACGAGGGAGGGGCGCTGTCCGGCGCCCCTCCCTCGGCCGTCTCCGGCCTCGCCTCCGGCCGGCCGCGCGTCCCCGGGGCGTGCGGGGGCGGGGCGTGCGGGGGCAGGAGTGCGGGGGCAGGAGTGCGAACCGCTCGTACGCGGGTCCGCGCCGGCGGGCGCAGGTAGGCTCGGCCGGGTGAGCACCTGTGCGACGGCGTCGCTTGAACTGTCGGAGCCGCTGGCCGCCACCGCCGCGGTCGCGATGACCTGGCTGCTGGTCGAGCAGACCGGGCCGTGGGGCGCCAAGGCCCTCACCGAAAGCCACCTCGACCCCTCGCTGGGCCGGGCCCTGGACGCCGCCTGCGAGGGCACGGGCGTGCGGGTGGCGCTGATCCGGCGGCCCGGGCGGCACGCCGACCACCTGCCGGCCAGCGGGCGCGAGGTGATCGTCGCGCACACGGTGCCGGGTCGGTCGTGGGTCCGGCGCGGCTCGGTGGCGGACCCGGCCGAGCTGCTGGCCCTGGACTTCGGCGCGCTCGGGGCCGGGTTGCACCAGGGCTTCGGCGCCGAGCACGTGGGCGGACCGCTGGCCCTGGTGTGCACCAACGGTCGGCGGGACCGCTGCTGCGCGCTGCTGGGGCGCCCGCTCGCCGCCGAGCTGGCCGCGGCCGGGCACAGCGAGGTGTGGGAGGTCACCCACCTGGGCGGCCACCGCTTCTCCCCCACCATGCTGGTGCTCCCCCACGGCTACGCGTACGGGCGGCTCACCCCGGAGAGCGCCAAGGAGGTACTGGCGGCGACCGCCTCCGGCCACATGGTGCCGGAGTGGTCGCGCGGCTGCTCCGGGTGGGACCGGCCGGGCCAGGCCGCCGAGCAGGCGGTGCGGGAGGCGACCGGGGAGACCCGGGTGGACGTGCTGACGCTGACGCAGCAGCCGGCCGGCGAGGGGCGCTGGCTGGTCGGCGTCCGGCACGCGGACGGCCGGGGCTGGGAGGTCGAGGTGGTCCGGGGGGCGAGCGAGCCGCCGCGTCCGGAGAGCTGCGGCAAGGCCGCGGCGACGCCGGCCCGGATGGACGTGACGGCGCTGCGCCGGCTGTGACGGCGCCAACTGTGAGGGCGTGACCGCCGGGGCGCACGGCGGCGGTCCCGGCACAGATGGGGCGTGCGAGGCCGCTGGGACGGCTGTGGCGGCCCCCGCGCCCACTGTCCGGGGGTGCGGGGGCCGCCACGCGGGCGCGCGCCGAGGGGGGCGGCGTGGCGGCCGCGGTGCGCGCCGGGGTCGGCGGGCCCTGGGGCCCGCCGGGGCGGGGTGGATCAGCGGGGTGGATCAGCGGAGTGGACCAGCCGGCCCGGCCGGCGGTCCAGCCGGTCCGGCGGGGTCAGCCGGTCGCGGCCTTGGCGACGAACTCGGTGGTGTAGGTCTTCGCCAGGTCGATCGAGGACTCCTTGCCCTGGACGTCCGGGTGGAAGGCGGCGAGCACCGCGAGCACCGTCTTCGGGCCGTCCGCGGGCATCACCCCGTCCGTGGTGAACATCGGCAGGGTCGCCTTGATCGCGGCCGCGTACTGCTCGGCGCCGCCCTGGCCGTAGTCGGCGGGCATCTTGGCGGCGATCTCCTCCGGCGCGTGGGTGGACATCCACTTCAGCGTCTTCACGAACGCGTTGGCGAGCTTCTGGGTGGTGTCCTTGTTCTTCTCGACCCAGTCGGTGTTCATGTAGAGCGAGGAGGAGGGGTACAGGCCGCCGAGCGCGGCCCGCGAGCCCTCCGGGGTCCGCATGTCGTACAGCACCTTGCCGATGTCCTTGGCCAGGATGTTGGCCACGGTCGGGTCGGTGGTCATGCCGGCGTCGATGCTGCCCTGCTGGAGCGCGGCGATGAAGGTCTGGCCGGCGCCGACCGCGATCGGGCTGAACTCGCTGACGGCCACCCCGTTCTTGACGGCCAGGTACTTGGTGAGGAAGTCGGTGGAGGAGCCGAGGCTGGTGACGCCGAGCTTCCTGCCCTTGAAGTCGGCGCCCGACTTCACGGCGTCCGCCTGCTTGCTGGACACCACCTCGACCTCGCCGGGGGCCTGCGAGAACTGGACCACCGACTCGACGGACTTGCCCTTGGCCTGGAGGTCGATGGTGTGGTCGTAGAAGCCGACCGCACCCTGGACGTCGCCGGCGAGCAGCGCGGTGGTGGCGTTGACACCCGCGGGCTCGCTCATCAGCTCGACGTTGACGCCGGCCTCGGCGAAGTACCCGAGGCGCTGGGTGAGCATGGCGGGCAGGTAGATGACCTTGTCCAGGCCACCGACCATGATCTTGACCTTGGGGCCCTCGACGGCCGGCCCGGCGGGCGCGGCACCGCTGTGGGAGGTGGAGGCGGCGTCGTTGGCACAGGCGGTGAGGGAGGCGAGCAGCGCGGCGGCGACGGCGGCTACGACGGTTCTGCGCATGAGGTGGGGGCCTCTTTCTGCATCTGCGGTCGGGGCGAAGGAGGGGGTGGGGGTGGGGGTGGGGGTGGGGGCGAGGTCAGCGGCCATCGCCGGCGTCCGCCGGCTTCCAGCGGAAGAGCCGCTTCTCGGCGAAGGTGAGCACGCCCTCGGTGAGCAGGGCGACCACCGCCAGGATGGTCATGGCGGCGTACACGCCGGCCGCGTTGAAGGTGCCCTGGGCGGCGGCGACGAGCAGGCCGAGGCCCTTGGTGGCGCCGATGTACTCCCCGACGATGGCGCCGATCAGCGCGAAGCCGAAGCTGACGTGCAGGCTGGTGAAGATCCAGGTGGTGGCGGCCGGGATCACCACCTGCAGGGTGACCTTCCGGTTGTTCGCGCCCAGGATCCGGGCGTTGGCCACCAGGTTGCGGTCCACCTCCCGGGCGCCCTGGAAGGCGTTGAAGAAGACCGGGAAGAACACCAGGACGACGGCGGAGGCCACCTTGGAGGCCGGGCCGAGCCCGAACCAGATCAGGAAGATCGGCGCCAGCACGATCCGGGGGATCGCGTTGAGCACCTTGATGTACGGGCCGAGCACGTCCGACAGGAACCGGACGCGGCCGAGGGCGATGCCCAGCAGCACGCCGCCGACGACGCCGATCACCCAGCCGGTCAGGGCCTCGTAGAGGGTGTACGCGATCTGCTCGCCGAGCGAGCCCTGAGCGGTGCCGTGGGTGATCCAGAGCCAGATCTGGTTCCAGATCCTCGACGGCTGGGAGAAGTTGAAGGGATCGATGACCGCGCTGCGCGCGCAGACCTCCCAGAGTCCGAGGAAGGCCGCCAGTACCAGCACCCGGGCCCCGTACACGGTGAACTTCCGGTTGCGGGCGGCGCGTTCACGGGCCTCGGTCCGGGTGGCCGGCTGCTCGGGGGCGGTGGCCACGGCCGTCGCGGGGGCGGCCCCGGCGGCTGCGGCGGCCTCGGGCGACAACGTGCGGTCAAGCGGCATTGCCCGCTCCTCTCTCGCGGGTGATGCGGACCTCTTCGCCGAGGGACGCCCAGATTTCGCGGTAGATCTCGATGAACCGGGGCTCCAGCCGGACGGCCTCCACCGTGCGCGGACGCGGCAGGTCGACGGTGAAGACCTCCTTGACGGTGGCCGGCCCGGCCGTCATCACGACGACCCGGTCGGCGAGGGCGATGGCCTCGTCCAGGTCGTGGGTGACGAAGACGACCGAGGAGCCGGTGCCGGCCCACAGGTCCAGCAGCTGGTCGGACATCAGCGCCCGGGTCTGGACGTCCAGCGCCGAGAAGGGCTCGTCCATCAGCAGGATCTTCGGGTCGTTGACGAAGGTCTGGGCGAGCGCGACGCGCTTGCGCATGCCCCCCGACAGCTGGTGGGGGTAGCGGTCCTCGAAGGCGGCCAGACCCACCCGGGCCAGCCAGTCGCGGGCCCGCTCCCGGGCCTCCGCGGCGGGCACCCCGCGAAAGCGCGGGCCGGCCATCACGTTGGACAGCACGGTGCGCCAGGGGAACACCGCGTCCTGCTGGAACACGAAGCCGACCTCGTCGCCGATCCCCTCGACCGGCCGTCCCTGTACCCGCACCTCCCCCTCGGTGGGCTCCTCCAGACCGCTGACCAGGGTCAGCGTGGTCGACTTGCCGCAGCCGGTGGGGCCGACCACGGCGACGAACTCACCCTGGGCGACGGTGAGGTCCAGATCGCGGACGGCGGTGTGCAGGGCCCCGGAGGGCGTCCTGAACCGCTTGGTCGCGTTGACCAGTTCGATCGCGGGGACGGTGGTGACCGGTCCGCCCGGCCGCTCCGGGGCGCTGGTCCCCCCTCCGGTGACCGGCTTGCCTTGCTCGCTCATGAGACCTCCGAGGTCCGGCTCCGTCGCCGGGTTCTGTGCTGTGCTCCGGAGGTTAGGAGTGGCGCGGGTCACGGCGGGAGCCTTGTCGGCGTACTGCGGCTTCCGCGCGTTGAGGGGTGTTCTGCTCGTTTTGCTTCCGCTACAACAGCGGGGGCGCAGCTGACAGAAACACTTCGGAAACGTATGGTTTGCCGACCCGACCCCGCCGCCAGGACCGGCCCTGACCTGCCCCGACCCCAGCGGCCGACCCGACCGCAGTCGCCGCCGCCCGGTCCGCCCCCGCCGACCCAGCCCGCACCCGCCCACACCCGCCCGGCCCAGCCCGGCCCAGCCGCCGGAAGGAGCACCCGATGAAGCGCCCGCACTGGCCCCGCCGGGTCTTCGCCCAGCTGCTGCTGAGCCAGACCGTCGTCACCGTGGGCGTCACCGCCGTGACGGCGGGGCTGTTCCTCGCCCCGGTCAGCTCGGAACTGGACCGCGACGCCATGCAGCGGGCGCTGTCCATCGCCCAGTCCACCGCCGCCGACGAGGGCATCGCCCGGGCCGCCGCGGCCCGGGACTCCGGCGCCGCCCAGCAGGACGCCGAGCAGATCCGGCTGGCCACCGGGGCCAGCTTCGTGGTGATCACCGACCTGGACGGCATCCGGCTCTCGCACACCGACCCCGGACGGATCGGCCAGCGGGTCAGCACCGACCCCGAGCCCGCGCTCAGCGGGCGCAGCGTCACCGCGATCCAGGAGGGCACGCTGGGCCGCACCGCGCGCGGCAAGGTCCCGCTGCGCCTCTCCGACGGCCGGATCGTCGGCGAGGTGTCGGTGGGGATCAGCGACGACTCGATCCGCCGGCGGATGCTGGGCATGGTCGCGGG
Source organism: Kitasatospora sp. NPDC057015 (assembly GCF_042673745.1). NCBI lineage: Bacteria > Bacillati > Actinomycetota > Actinomycetes > Kitasatosporales > Streptomycetaceae > Kitasatospora > Kitasatospora sp. NPDC057015. Next base: position 76,519 of record NZ_JBHUSG010000034.1, on the reverse strand, counting down.
CATCCTGCTCTGCGCCGGGGCCGGCCTCGCGGCGGGCCTGGCGGCGACCCTGGTACTGGCCCGCCGGCTGAAGCGGCGCACCCACAACATCGCGCTCGCCGACATCTCGGCGCTGCTGGTGGAGCGGGAGGCGATGCTGCACGGCATCCGCGAGGGCATGGTGGCGCTGGACCGCCGCGGGCGGATCCGGCTGGCCAACGACGAGGCCGTCAGGCTGCTCGCCCTGCCGGCCGACTGCGTCGGACGCCCCGTGGACGAGGTCCTCCCACCGGGCCGGCTGGCCGACGTGCTGACCGGGCGGACCGAGGGCAGCGACCTGCCGGCCGTCCAGGGCGACCGGGTGCTGGTGGTGAACCGGACGACCACCGAACAGGACGGCGCGGTGGTCACGCTGCGCGACCGCACCGAGCTGGAGTCCCTGGTGCGGGAGCTGGACACCACCCGCAGCCTCACCGAGGCCCTCCGGGCGCAGGACCACGAGCACGCCAACCGGATGCACACCCTGCTCGGCCTGCTGGAGCTCGGCCGCCACGATCAGGCGGTGGCGTTCATCTCCGAGCAGTCCGGCTCGCACGCGGCCGTCACCGCCAAGATCGCCGAGCAGGTGCAGGACCCGCACGTGGCGGCCCTGCTGGCGGGCAAGGCCGCGGTGGCCGCCGAGCGCGGCGTCCGGCTCACGATCACACCCGCCAGCCACCTGCCGGACGCGGCCCTGGACCCCCGGGCGCTGGTCACCGTGCTCGGCAACCTGGTCGACAACGCGGTGGACTCGCTCGGCTCCGCCGGCTCGCCCGTGGGCGGGAGGATCGAGGTGACCCTGCTGTCCGCCGGCTCGACCCTGCTGCTGGGCGTCGAGGACAGCGGCCCGGGGGTGCCCGAGGAGCTGCGGATCCGGATCTTCGACGAGGGCTGGACCAGCAAGGACGCCCCCGCGCACCGCCCGCGCGGCCTCGGCCTGGCGATGGTGCGGCGGCTGGCCGAACGCGCCGGCGGCCGGATCGCGGTCGACCGCGGCCCGCTCGGCGGCGCCCGGTTCACCGTCGAACTGCCGGAGGCCCTGCACCCCGCGGCCCTCGCGGAGGCAGCCGTGGAACTCACCCTGGAGGTGGCGCCGTGATCGACGTCCTGGTGGTGGACGACGACTTCCGGGTCGCCGACGTGCACGCCGCGTACGCGGCCAAGGTGCCCGGGTTCCGGGTGGTCGGCACCGCGCACAGCGCGGCCGAGGCGCTGGCCGCGCTGGAGCGCCGGCCGGTGGATCTCCTCCTGCTCGACCACCACCTCCCGGACGCGACGGGCCTCGAACTGGTCCGCCGGATGCGCGAGCGGCAGATCGGCTGCGACGTGATGATGGTCACCGCCGCCCGCGACGTCTCGACCGTGCACGCGGCGATGCAGCACGGCGCGCTGCAGTACCTGGTGAAGCCGTTCACCTTCGCCGGGCTGCGCGAGAAGCTCGTCGCGTACGCCGACCTGCGGCACGCCCTGGCCGGGCCGGCCGCCCGCGAGGCCTGCCAGGACGAGGTCGACCGGATGTTCGCCACCCTGCGCAGCGCCGCCTCCCCGATGGCGACCCTGCCCAAGGGTCACTCCGCGCCGACCACCGAACTGGTGCTGGGCGAACTGCGCCGCGCCGGGCGTCCGCTGTCGGCCCAGGAGGTCGCCGACGCCACCGGTCTGAGCCGCTCCACCGCCCAGCGGTACCTGAAGCAGCTGGAGCGGGACAGCCGGCTGCGGCTGAGCCTGCGCTACGGCGACACCGGCCGGCCCGAGCACCGCTACGTGCTGCCCGCCGAACGCCGCTGAGGGCGGCAGCGGCCGGCCGGGCGGCAGTCGGGCCGCTCAGGCCGCCCCGGTGCCGGTCAGCGCCCTGACCTCCAGCTCCGCGTACCGGTCCGGGTCCGGCAGCTCCCGGGAGGTGAGCGTGCCGAGCCAGCCGGCCAGGAATCCCAGCGGGATGGAGACCAGCCCGGGGTTCTCCAGCGGGAACCAGTGGAAGTCCACTCCCGGGAAGACCGCCGTCCGGCTGCCCGACACCACCGGCGAGAAGACCACCAGCAGCACCGCGGGGACGAGCCCCCCGTACACCGACCAGATCGCGCCCCGGGTGGTGAACCGCCGCCAGAACAGGCTGTACAGCAGCACCGGCAGGTTGGCCGAGGCCGCCACGGCGAAGGCCAGGCCGACCAGGAAGGCCACGTTCAGCTGCTGGGCGAACAGGCTCAGCGCGATGGCCAGCGCCCCGATCACCACGGCCGCGACCCTGGCGACCACCACCTCCTGACGCCCGGTCACCTGACCGCCGGCGTCCGCCCGGCGCCAGACCCGGGCGTACAGGTCGTGCGCGAAGGCCGCCGAGGAGGCCAGGGTCAGGCCGGCGACCACGGCCAGGATGGTGGCGAACGCGATGGCGGAGATCAGCGCGAAGAGGATGATCCCCCAGGTGCTGCCCTCACCGCCGCCGAGGTCGAGCGCGAGCAGCGGGACGGCGGTGTTGCCCGCCGGGTTCGCCGCCCGGACGGCGGGCGAGCCGATCAGGGCGGTCGCGCCCAGGCCCAGCACGATCGCCATCAGGTAGAAGGCGCCGACCAGTCCGATCGCCCACATCGTGGAGCGCCGGGCGGCCCGGGCGGTGGGCACCGTGTAGAAGCGCGACAGGATGTGCGGCAGCCCGGCGGTGCCGAGCACCAGCGCCAGGCCGAGGCTGAAGAAGTCCAGCCGGCTGGTCAGGCCCGTCCCGTACTTGAGGCCGGGCTCCAGGTACCGCCGCCCCGCGCCGCTGTGGTCGGCGGCGGTGCGCATCAGGTCGGCCAGGTCGCCGTGGAACCGGACAAGCACCAGGACCGTCAGCAGGACCGACCCGGCGATCAGCAGGAAGGCCTTGACGATCTGGATCCAGGTGGTGGCCCGCATCCCGCCCACCGTCACGTACACGATCATCAGCGCACCGACGCCGACGATCGTCCAGGTCTTGGCCTGGCCGCTGTCCGTGCCCAGCAGCAGCGCCACCAGGCTGCCGGCTCCGACCATCTGGGCGATCAGGTAGAGCAGCGTGACCACGATGCTGGCGCTGCCGGCCGCCGCCCGGACCCGGCGGTCGCGCATCCGCAGCGCGAGGACGTCCGCCAGGGTGTAGCGGCCGGCGTTGCGCACCAGTTCGGCCACCAGCATCAGCACCACCAGCCACGCCACCAGGAATCCGATGCTGTACAGCACACCGTCGTATCCGTAGAGCGAGATCAGGCCCGCGACACCGAGGAAGGAGGCGGCCGAGAGGTAGTCGCCGGAGAGTGCGAAACCGTTCTGCAGCGGGCTGAAGTCACGCCCGCCGGCGAAGAAGTCCTCGGCGGCCTGACCCCGCCGGCCGACCCAGAGGGTGATCGCCAGGGTGACCAGGACGACCAGCGCGAACAGGGCGACGGCGAGCCCGTGGTGGTCCCCGCCGGGGGCTCCCGGGGGCGGGGTGGCGGTGCCGACGGTCGCCGGGGTCAGGACGGCCAGGGCCGTGGCGGCGCTCACCGGAGCCGGTCCTGGGTGGTCCAGCGCAGTTCGAGTGCGGCGCGGTCGCGCTGGGTCCGGGCGTTGCGGGCGTACAGCCAGGTCAGCAGGAAGGTCGAGGCGAACTGGAGCAGCCCGAGCACCCAGGCCACGTTGAGCGGGCCGGCGACCCGACTGCGCATCAGCGCGGGGGCGACCGCCTGGGCCCCGACGTACAGCAGGTACCAGCCCAGGAAGGCGCCCACGGCGGGGAACACGAACGCCCGGTAGCTGCGGCGGATCTGCTGGAACGCCGCGCTCTCCTGTACCGCGCGGTACACCTCGGCGGCGTCGGGGACGTCGACGGCGTCGGCGGGCTCGGCCGGCGGCGCCACGGCCGGACCGGCGGGGGCGGGTGCGGCGGAAGCGGCCACGGCGGGGGCGGGTACGGACGGCGTGGCCGTGACGGGGGAGGCCGCCACCCCGGCCTGCCCGGGCCGCCGTCCTGCCTGCGGCTGGGACTGCGGCTGCGGCTGCGGCTGCGGCTGCGCGGGACGCTGGTCCGGCGGGGAGACCTGACGGGACGTCGGAACAGCACCGTCCGGCCCGGCGGGCCGTACGGCCCACCAGTCGAACCGCTCCCCCTGGTCGGGACTGCTCGTGTGCTGTTGTGGCACTGCTGCTCCTGGGCCCGGCGCACGCTGACCGCCCCATGATGGTCGCGCCCCCGCGCCGGGCCATGCCCGATGGCAGATACGTTCACTCAATGAGGTGAGGAATCAGCCCGGAAGGCCTAGACCGTCCGGGCTGCGGATGACACTCCCTCACCACCGTCCCCCTGGTGCGGGTCCGGTCCGCTCAGGCCGGCGGCCGGGCGATCCCGTGTCGGAAGGCGTAGGTGACCGCCTGGGCCCGGTCGCGGACGGCGGTCTTGGCGAAGAGGTTGTTGATGTGGGTCTTCACCGTGGCCGGACTGACGAACAGGTGCCCGGCGATCTCGGCGTTGGACAGGCCCTCGGCGATCAGGGCCAGCACCTCGGCCTCCCGGGTGGTCAGCCCGTCCGGCAGCGAGGCGGGAAGCGCGTGCGGCCGCCGCTCCGGCGCCCGCTCCTCGGCCGTGCCCGCCGACAGCCTTTCCAGCAGCCGCCGTTGGATCTGCGGCGAGAGCCCGGCCGCGCCCGAACGCACGTCGGCGACGGCCCGCGCGATCTCCTCGCCGCCGGCGTCCTTGGTGAGGTAGCCCCGGGCGCCGGCCTGCAGCGCGGGGAAGAGCGACTCGTCGTCGGCGTAGGTGGTCAGGATCACCACCTCGGTGGCGGGGTGCTCGGCTCGGATCCGCCGGGTCGCCTCGACGCCGTCGCAGCGCGGCATCCGAAGGTCCATCAGGACGACGTCCGGCTCGTGCCGCGCGACCAGCCGGACGGCCTCCTCGCCGTCGGCGGCGGCTCCCACCACCTCGATGCCCGGCAGCAACCCCAGCAGCATCACGATCCCCTCGCGCACCACCGTCTGGTCGTCCGCCACCAGCACCCGCGTCGGCCGACCGGCCGGCCCGGTGCCGCCGGCCGGCCGGTCCCCGCCATCCCGACCGAAGGCGTCGTCCGTCATCCGGGCATCCGCAGCAGCACGCGCCATCCTCCCTCGTCGGGGCCCGCCAGCAGGGTGCCGCCGAGCAGTTCGGCGCGTTCGCGCATCCCCAGCAGACCGTACCCGCTGCCGCTCTCCGCCAGCCCGGCGACCGGCTCGACGCGCGGCCCGGCGCCCTCCCCCGCACCCGGGCCGGGAGCCGGCGCCGGGGCCCGGCCCGAGCGCTGCTCGGCGCGCACCGCCCTGGACGCCGTGTTGCGGACCTCCAGCTCCACCACGCCCTCCAGGTAGCGCAGTTCGAGGGTGCACCGGGCGCCGGGCGCGTGCTTGCGGACGTTGGTGAGCGCCTCCTGCGCCGTACGGCGAACCGCCTGGCCGGCCTCCGCGGCGAGCGGCCGGGGCGTACCCGTGACGGTGAGGCCGGCGCGTTCACCCTCGGCCAGCCCGACCAGGTACTCGCCGACCGGCGTGAACTCCCCGCGCAGGGCGGAGAGCGCCTGCCTGGTCTCGGTCAGCCCGTCCTGGGCCATCCGCCGGGCGGCCACCACCCGCTCCCGCACCCGGGCCCGGTCGGCACCGCCGTCCAGCATCAGCCGGGCCGCCTCCAGGTGCACGAGCTGCGCGGAGAGGCTGTGCGCCAGCACGTCGTGGATCTCCCGGGCGATCCTGGCCCGCTCGGCGAGCGCGGCGCTCTCCGCCTCGGCCGCCCGAGCCGCGCGCTCCTGCCCGAGCAGCCGGACCGCGGCGCCCTTGGCCTCACCGTCCAGTCGCAGCAGGTAGCCGAACAGCGCGAGGCCGCCGACCGTGGCCGAGACGGCCGGCCAGCCGTCCCCGCTCGCCAGCGCGTAGGAGCCGAGGCTCAGCGCCGCCACCGGCAGGGCGGCCGCCAGCGGCAGCCGGATCAGGGCGGTCAGCCCGAGGCCGCACCAGAGGAAGTTCGCCAGCAGGTGGGCGTGCCCGAGGTCGGCCGCCCAGGCCGTGGCCAGGAGGGTCGCCGCCAGGGCCAGCGAGGACCGCAGCCACTGCTCGCGGCCGGCCCGCAGGAAGGCGGCGGCCTGGGCGAGCGCCGCGACCAGGCCGAGAGCGGCGGCGACCACCCCCCACCCGTGCTGGTCACCGGGTACGAAGGTGCCCCAGACCAGCACCCCGACCAGGACCGTCCGGCCGATCAGCGAGAGCGCCCTGCGGGCGGGCGTCGACGGCTCCCCGGCCGGCCCTTCGCGGGCCGGCCAGCGGGTCCAGGTCTCCGGGCGCAACGGCCGGCCTTCCTGTTCGGGTGCCGGACCGGTCGTCCCGGTTCGCGGCTCGGGTGGGGCCCCGGCGGGCGCGGGGCCGGTGGCGGGACGCGGCCCGCGCGGTGTGCCGGTCAGCCCACCGTCGGGACGCCCCGGGCGGGCTCCAGGTCGCGCGCCCTCCAGTTCACCACGACACCCCTGACCAGCAGCAGGACGGCGAGGCTGAGCAGCAGCGCGTCGGTGCCCTGGTGGATGTGCAGGGCGGCCGCGAGGCCGAACAGGCCCAGCCGGGCGGCGATCATGCCACCCCAGGCGGCCGCGGTGGCCTTGGTGCCGCGCACCCAAACGCCGCCGTCGGGCTCCCGGGTGATCCGGACCGTCCAGCCCCAGACCGTGCCCATCGCCACCACCACCAGCAGCGACCCGGCCAGCAGGGCGATCGCCCCGGCCCGGTGGGCCGGGTCCAGCAAGTCCGGGTCGCGCACGGCGATCACCGCCAGTACCGCGGGCACCACCCAGAAGCGGCGCTCGGTGTCGATCCGTTGCGGGCGCAGCTGGCGGCGGACCACCAGGGCCAGTACCGCGATGATCACGAGGATGTTGACGAGGCCGCTCATCGGTCGCTCCGTAGCCGCTCGGGGGAGGTCTGCTGACCTCTCCGACGCTACGGAGCGGGCGGCCCGGGGAGATCGGAGCCGGGGTTGAAACACGGCGCGGGGCTCTCCACCCGGGGGTGGAGAGCCCCGCGCCGTGCGGGTGCCGCTGCGGTCGGACCGGCGTGGCCGGTGACCGGAGCAGCCGGCGGAGCCGTCGGCTCAGGCGTCGATCCGCGAGCGGTCCAGGGTGGCCGCGGAGTCGACGATGAACTCCTTGCGCGGGGCGACGTCGTTGCCCATCAGCAGGTCGAAGATCCGCTCCGCCTGCTCCAGGTCACCGAGGTTGATCCGGCGCAGGGTGCGGTGGCGCGGGTCCATGGTGGTCTCCGCCAGCTGGTCGGCGTCCATCTCACCGAGGCCCTTGTACCGCTGGACCGGGTCCTTCCAGCGCTGGCCCTTGCGCTGGAACTCCAGCAGGGTGCTGCGCAACTCGGCGTCGGAGTAGGTGTAGTGGTACTTCTCCTGACCGCGCTTGGGATTGGTGAGCTCGATCCGGTGCAGCGGCGGGACGGCCGCGAAGACCCGGCCCTGCTCGACCATCGGCCGCATGTAGCGCTGGAAGAGCGTCAGCAGCAGGCAGCGGATGTGCGATCCGTCCACATCGGCGTCGGCCATGAAGATGACCCGGCCGTACCGGGCCTGGTCGATCTCGAAGGTCCGCCCCGAACCGGCCCCTATGACCTGGATGATGGCGGCGCACTCGGCGTTCTTGAGCATGTCCGAGACCGAGGCCTTCTGGACGTTCAGGATCTTGCCGCGGATCGGCAGCAGCGCCTGGAACTCGGAGTTGCGGGCCAGCTTGGCGGTGCCGAGCGCGGAGTCGCCCTCGACGATGAAGAGTTCGCTGCGCTCGACGTCGTCGCTGCGGCAGTCGGCGAGCTTGGCGGGCAGCGAGGAGGTCTCCAGCGCGGTCTTCCGACGCTGGGCCTCCTTGTGCTGCCGGGCCGCGACCCGCGTCCGGGCGGCCGCGACGACCTTCTCCAGGACGGCGCGGGCCTGGAGCTTCTCGTCCTTCTTCGCGGAGGTGAGGAAGTTCTTGAGCTCCTTGGCGACGACCGCGGCCACGATCCGGTTGGCGGCCGAGGTGCCCAGCACCTCCTTGGTCTGCCCCTCGAACTGCGGCTCGGCCAGCCGGACGGTGACCACCGCGGTCAGGCCCTCGGTGGCGTCGTCCTTGGTGACGTCGTCCTCCGCCACGCGCAGCAGCTTCGCCGAGCGCAGCGCCTCGTTGACCGTCTTCGCGAGCGACCGCTCGAAGCCCGTCACGTGCGTGCCGCCCTTGGGGGTGGCGATGATGTTGACGAAGGAGCGCAGGGTGGTGTCGTAGCCGGCGCCCCAGCGCAGCGCGATGTCCACGCCGAGCTGGCGGGTGACCTCGGTGGGCGTCATGTGACCGAGCTCGTCCAGGACGGGGACGGTCTCCTTGAAGGTGCCCTCGCCCTGCAACCGCAGCACGTCGCAGACCGGCTTGTCCGGGGCCAGGAACTCGCAGAACTCGCCGATGCCGCCGTCGTAGCGGAAGGTCGACTCCTCGACCTTCTCACTCTCCGTCAAGCGCTCGTCACGGACCACGATGGTGAGGCCGGGGACGAGGAAGGCGGTCTGGCGGGCCCGGCTGTGCAGGCCCTCCAGCGAGAGCTTGGCCTCCTTGAGGAAGATCTGCCGGTCGGCCCAGTAGCGGATGCGGGTGCCGGTGCGGGCCTTGGGCACCTTGCGGGACTTGGTGAGGCCGTTCGCGGGCTCGAACGGCGCGTCCGGGCTGAGCTCCGTGAAGATGCCGGGGGTGCCCCGGCGGAAGCTGATGGCGTGGGTGTGGCCGCCGCGGTCCACCTCGACGTCGAGCCGGGCGGAGAGGGCGTTGACCACCGAGGCGCCGACACCGTGCAGACCGCCGGAGGCCGCGTAGGAGCCGCCGCCGAACTTCCCGCCGGCGTGCAGCTTGGTCATCACGACCTCGACGCCGGACAGGCCGGTCTTCGGCTCCACGTCGACCGGGATGCCGCGGCCGTTGTCGCGGACCTCCACCGAGGAGTCGTCGTGCAGGACCACCTCGATGCGGTCGCAGTGGCCGCCGAGGGCCTCGTCGACCGAGTTGTCGATGATCTCCCACAGACAGTGCATCAGACCACGACTGTCCGTCGATCCGATGTACATGCCAGGGCGCTTGCGCACCGCTTCCAGGCCCTCAAGGACGAGCAGATGCCGAGCGGTGTAGTTGGATCCGTCGTCGCCGGACAGCAGGGCGGACGACGTGCTCTTCCCGGCGCTCATGCCCGCACCCCGACGGCCTGGGCAGGCGCCTGCCGCAACGCACACCTGTTGCTGGTTCGCTCGCTCCGCTCGCTCACGCGGTGCTCTCCTCGGTGAAGTTCTGTCTCGTCGGTCACATCCGGGCCCGGCCAGTGCATCACACCGGACCGACAGCCGTTCCTCTCCGTGCACACCCAGCCCCGCTCGGTGCGCACACGCCCCGTATTCGGGACCACTGCACGCCGGGCCCGGTCCGCGCAGCCTGTACGCGCTGCGCGAACACGACGTCCGGCGAATACAGAGCAGCGGAGCGCCATCTCCTCCCGATTTCACCGGCCCTGGCGGACCGTGGGACGGAGCACAGGCTCTGGAACTGCCGAGATGCAGGCTACCGGTGGCCGGGACGGGGCTTATGCTCCAACCCAGCAGAGGATTATGCTACGCGGACCTCGAACCCCGGCCCGATCGGACGTTCGAGCCACGGACGGATCCTGGGAACCGGTACGCATGAACCACCGGCGCTCGGGGCACGTCCTCATCAACACAAGCAGAATCCTCAAAGAAGAAAAGCCACGAGCGGGAACGTTTTCGGCCTGGTTGGATGTTGACCCTGGTACGACAGCTCGTCGAGCTAGAGAAGAGGCGACGTGACTACTGTTCTGACACCTGCGAGCCCGCTGACCGCGGCTGACCGCTGCGACCGCTGCGGCGCCCAGGCCTACCTGCGCGTCGTACTCGCGAGCGGCGGAGAGCTGCTCTTCTGCGCCCACCACGGGCGGAAGTTCGAGCCTGAGCTCAAGAAGATCGCCGTTGAGATACAGGACGAGAGCGGTCGTCTCACGACCACGGCCACCGCCACGGCTTCCGACGACGAGCGCTGACCGGCGCTCCACCGACGAACCGCATCGGACCGCTCCGACCGGACGGATCCGATGAGCCGGACGACAGGCCCCAGCCAGGGGCCGGTCGTCCGGCTTTGACGTTCCCGGGCCCGCGCCGCCCACCGGCACCCGACCGCGAACCCCGAGTGATGCGGCGACTACGTTCTGACGTGGCGTCGGACGGTGACCGACTCGTCACCACCGCGCCGCCGGGCGCCCTGAGCCGGGCCCGCCGGGCACCGGCCGGTCGGGTGCGCGCCACGGGCACCCGACCGTCGTCACCCGGTGCTCACAACCGGCTCCGCACCGCGTCGGACACCGCCGAGATCCTGGTGTAGACGCCCGGATGGGCCGCCTCGGCGCAGCCCGTCCCCCACGAGACCAGGCCGGCCAGCCGGCCGGCGACCACCAGCGGCCCCCCGCTGTCGCCCTGGCAGGCGTCCCGACCGCCCTCCGCCTCACCCGCGCACACCATGCCGCGGGCGTCGAAGTGCCCGTCCGGCCCGCCCGGATAGGCGTGGGCGCAGGTCTCGTCCGCCACGATCGGCACCTCCACGCCACGGAGCGTGGGCGAGTAGTGACCGTCGCCCACGGTGTCGCCCCAGCCGAAGACCTGCGCGGGGGTGCCGGGGGCGTACGGCTCCGTCTCGCCCTGGCCCAGCAGCTCGATCACCGGGCGGTCGGTCTGCGGCGTGGCGAGGGTGAGGACCGCGACGTCGTTCATGTTGGCGGCGAAGGAGTAGTCGGGGTGGAGCCAGACGTTCTGGACGTCCACCTCACGGCCCGACGTGCCCCGCAGGTCGTCCCGCCCGACCAGGACGCGCAGCCCCGGGCGGTCCACCCGCCGGCCCCTGGACTCGTCGTAGAAGCAGTGCGCGGCCGTCACCACCTTGGTGGGCGTGACCAGCGCGCCACCGCAGAACTGGCCGGAGCGACCGGTGCCGAACTGCTGCCGGCTGGCCAGGGCGACCACCCAGGGATGCTCCCCGGTGACGGTCGCGGAGCCGCCGACGATCCGGCGCTGCGGCTCGGCCGAGGCAGCCGGGCCGAAGGCGACCAGGGGCGCGGGCAACGCGACCAGCAGGGCCAGCAGGGCCGTCCGCCGACGCCGGCGCCCACCGGCGGGGACGCCCGGCATCGCACCGGCCCGGCTGGTGGCGTCCGGCGGAACGTCCCGCGTGTCCGGCATGTCCTGGTTGGGCAGCACCGTGTCTCCAGGTTGAATCGGCGGCAGGCAACCGGCACAGCGTAGTCGACCGGGCACGGTGAGCCACCGACGCGCGGCGCGGAACACCCGGACGAGCGACGGAAGGCGGCACAGGGGTGACGCGGCTCCCCGGCGGCACGGCCGACCGCACCGCACCGCGCGGCACGACCGACCGCCCGGCCCCGGGCGGCGCCGGTCCCCGACCCCGGGTCCCCGGCACGCGCGAGGAGGCCCGTCCAGGCGAACGCGAGGAGGCCCGGAGCGGTGTGCTCCGGGCCTCCTCGGGCGGCCTGCCCGGAACCGACGGGTCCCGGGCGGCCGTGACGTCTGCTAGTCCAGGTAGTCGCGCAGCACCTGGGAGCGCGACGGGTGACGCAGCTTGGACATCGTCTTGGACTCGATCTGGCGGATCCGCTCGCGGGTGACCCCGTAGACCTTGCCGATCTCGTCCAGCGTCTTCGGCTGGCCGTCGGTGAGGCCGAAGCGCATCGAGACCACACCGGCCTCGCGCTCGCTGAGCGTGTCCAGCACCGAGTGCAGCTGCTCCTGGAGCAGGGTGAAGCTGACCGCGTCGGCCGGGACGACCGCCTCGGAGTCCTCGATCAGGTCACCGAACTCGCTGTCGCCGTCCTCGCCCAGCGGGGTGTGCAGGGAGATCGGCTCGCGGCCGTACTTCTGGACCTCGATGACCTTCTCGGGGGTCATGTCGAGTTCCTTGGCCAGCTCCTCCGGGGTGGGCTCGCGGCCCAGGTCCTGGAGCATCTGGCGCTGGACGCGGGCCAGCTTGTTGATGACCTCGACCATGTGCACCGGGATGCGGATGGTGCGGGCCTGGTCGGCCATCGCGCGGGTGATCGCCTGGCGGATCCACCACGTCGCGTAGGTGGAGAACTTGTAGCCCTTGGTGTAGTCGAACTTCTCGACCGCACGGATCAGACCGAGGTTGCCCTCCTGGATGAGGTCCAGGAACAGCATGCCGCGGCCGGTGTAGCGCTTGGCCAGCGAGACCACCAGGCGGAGGTTGGCCTCCAGCAGGTGGTTCTTGGCGCGGCGGCCGTCCTCGGCGATGATCTCCAGCTCGCGCTTGAGCTTGGGGGCCAGCTTGTCGGCGGCGCTGAGCTTGTCCTCGGCGAAGAGGCCGGCCTCGATCCGCTTGGCGAGCTCGACCTCCTGCTCGGCGTTGAGCAGCGGGACCTTGCCGATCTGCTTCAGGTAGTCCTTGACCGGGTCCGCGGTGGCACCGGCGACGGCGACCTGCTGGGCCGGCGCGTCGTCCTCGTCGTCGTCGGAGAGCACGAAGCCCTGCGACTCCTCCTCGGGCTCCGCCTCCTCGGTCTTGGCACCCGGCGCCGCGTCCTCGACCAGCTCCTCGTCGCCGAGCAGCTCCTCGTCGCCCTTGCCCGCCTTGGCGGCGGTCTTCTTGGCGGCGGTCTTCTTCGCGGGCGCGGCGGCCTTCTTCGCGACGGCCTTCTTGGCGGGCGCGGCGGCCTTCTTCGCCACCGCCGCCTTCGCCTCGTCGACCGAGACGGCCACCACCGGGCCGTCGGCCGAGACGACCGCCACGGCGGCCGGAACGGGCGGGGCCACGGGTGCACCGGGCGCGATCCGGACCGGGGGCTTGGTGGGGGCGGACGGCGTCCGAGTGGTGACGGCCTTGGTGGCGGTGCGCTTGGTGGTGCTCTTGGCCGCGACACTCTTGCGCTTGGCGGCGGCCGGCTCGGCCGCGCTGACCATGAGGTCCACGCCTTCCTCAATCAGGACCTGATTGAGGCTGCGCATGACGTTCTTCCACTTGGTGACCGGGATCTGGTCCGCCTCGAAAGCCTGACGCACGTCGTCACCGGCGATCTGCCCCTGGGCCTTGCCCCGCTCGATGAGCGCCAGCAGAGCCGCGGACTCGGCGATCTCGGGGGGGAGCGAACGGGATGTGCTGGCCGACACGAACAACCTCTCGGACGATGAGTGGACTCGAACCCGTACCGGGCCGCCCGAGCGGGCGGGGAAGGATCACGCGTGACAGCACGCGGCGTCGATTCCGACCGACTCGGGCTTGAGGACTGGGTTTGCAGGACGGCAGCAGCGCCGCAGACCAACACAGCATTCTGACATGTTGGTGGTATTCCGGAGCTGCTTCCGCTCCGTACACATCGCTGCCACCCGTCAAGTGTTACGCATGTCGTTGGTGGCGCGGGTCACACCCTCCGGGCCACGGGGTCCGATGCCCGTCCCGATCGCGCCCCCACCTGCGGTTCTCCTTTTTTCCGATCCGTCTCCCGATCCGCCCCGCAGGCCCCCTCCGGCGGGCTCCCCGGGGCTGTCGCCAGGGCCCCGCCCGGGCCGCTCCGGCGACCCCTCCGTGCCGGCCTCGGCGGCCGCCCCCGGGGCCGCTCCCACGCTGCGCCGGCCGACCGCCGCGGGCCTCCTGCCGACGGCCCGTACGTGGCCGTCCGCACCCGGGCACGGCCCTCCGGTCGCTCTACAGGGCGGCCGGCGGGCCGTGGGACCGCGTCCTCACACCGTTCGTCGATATCTCGTCGTTCGTCGGGTTCTCGTCGTTCGGGTTCTCGTCGTTCGGGTTCTCGTCGTTCGTCGGGATCGTGTCGCTCGTCGAGATCGTGTCGCTCGTCGGGTCGCGTTCAGTGCTCGCGCTCAGTGCTCGCGCGGTGCCGGGACGGAGGGCTCGATCTCCGGGTGCACGGTGAGCAGGGCCCGGATCGCGGCCTCGCCGGCCGTGCCGTCGCCGGTGCCGAGCGCGTCCACCAGCCGGATGTGCAGGCTGACCGAGGAGTCCGACGGACGCTCGCAGGAGGTGGTCGGGCCGCCGGAGACCTGGAGGGCACAGGAGATGATGCCGGAGAGGTGCTCCAGCATCCGGTTGCCGGCCATCTGCAGGACCAGCGCGTGCAGCTCGCCGTCGGCGCGGGCGAAGGTGACCTGATCGGCCTGGGCGGCCGCGTGGGCCATGATCTCGGTCAGCTCGACCAGGCGCTGCTGGACGTCCTCGCGGCCGTGGCCGGCGGCCAGTCGGGCGGCCAGCGGCTCGATCGCCCAGCGGAGCTCGAACAGCTCGCGGCGCTGCTCGTCGCGCTGCGGCCCGAAGGCGCGCCACTCGATGATGTCGGGGTCCAGCAGGTTCCAGTCCGCGACCGGGCGGACCCGGGTGCCGACGTTGGGCCGGGCGCTGACGAGGCCCTTCGCCTCCAGCACGCGGAGCGACTCCCGCACGACCGTACGGGAGACCTCGAACCGCTGGCCGATCTCCTCGGGGACGAGCGGGCGGTCGGCACCGAGGTCGCCGGAGACGATCATCTGGCCCAGCTGCTGGACGAGCTGGCCGTGCAGACCGCGGCCACGGCTGCTGGTGGTCTTGCGGCCGACCCGGACGAGGTCGGAGTCGACGCCCTCCCAACGGGGCGCGGGCGGGGTCGGCCGATCGGCATAGGAGAAGCGGTCCAGCTCACCGGGGCCGGAGGCGGCGCCGTCGGCGGGGCGGGCGGCGGTCATGGTGGGGTGCGCAAGGGTACTCACAGGTCCTTTGTCGGCGATCGGCGGGCCCAGCTTGAGAATTCTCGTGAAAAGCACACGAAAGGGTGATCGCCCGTGACTGGATAATTGACTTCTTATCAGGACGACTGTTGCATTCCGGTCATCAATTGACGGATTGTCATGGTGCGCTCCCTCGAACGCTCGGCAGCCCCCTGGGCTCCCTCTGGGCGACTCGGGTCCAGCAGGTCCAGTGGGTGACTTGAGTCCGGCGGGCGACTCAGAGCGAGCGGCGACGCACCTGCACCACCAGGCAGAGCAGCACCAGCAGCACCGCAGGTGAGGCCAGTACGCCGAGCAGCATCGGATCGGCCAGATCCAGCGGGCCGCCCACGGCCGGACCGGCCCCCGCCCGGACCCAGTCGAAGCCGTACTGCAGCGGCAGCACCTCGTCCGCGACGTCGGCGCGGGCCGCGCCGGTCTGCCGCAGGAACAGGGCCAGCCCCGCCTCCAGCAGCACGGGCAGGGCGCACAGCAGCAGGATCCCGGCCGAGGCGCTGCGGGTGAGCGAGGCGGTCAGCACCCCGGCTCCGCCGGCCGCGACCACCAGCAGGGCGAACACCGCGAGCGCCGACGGCAGTCGGCCGCCCGCAGCGAGGACCCCCGGGGCGAAGACCCCGGAGGCGTCCACGCCCGGGCCGAAGGCCAGCCGCGTCACCACCGCGTCCAGCAGGACCGTCACGGTGGCCAGCAGGGCCGACAGGGCCCCGATCACCACCAGCTTGCCGAACAGCAGCCGGACCCTGCGCGCATAGCCCACCTGGGACGCCGCCAGCCCCGGGTGGCGAACCTCGTGGCCGTACGAGAGCGCGCCCAGCACCCCGGCGCCGATGGCGGCGATCGGGAGCGGCAGGAGGGGCACCGCGGCGGTCACCGATCGGACGGCGGCCGCGACCGTCAGCCGGCCGGGCTCCACCTGGTGGGCCAGTACGGCGGCCACCGCGGCGTCGCAGAGCAGGACGGTGCCGAGGACGATCCAGGTCGAACGCAGGCCGCTCAGCCGGCGTGCCTCGTAGGCGAGTACGTGCACGGTCATTCGCTCCGGTGGTCGGGCCCGACGGCGGGCACGGGATGGGCGGCCGGGTCCCCCGGCACGGCGGCGGACCGCGACAGGGCACTCGCCCCGGTGAGGCTCGCGGGGGCGGGGTGCACGGCGTACCCGGGGGCAGCCTCCTGCCGCCCCGGCGGGACCTGCTGGACGGGCTGGACCTGCTGGACGGGCTGGAGGGTCTGTAGGGGCTGCACGGGCCGGACGGCTTGGACGGGCTGGAGGGCCTGCACGGGCTGGACGGGCTGGACGGCGGGTGTTCTCGACGGGGCAGACGGGGCAGGTCGGCTCGGCAACTGTGGCGAGCCCGATGCACCCTGCAGCACGGGCAGGGCCTGGGAGAACTGCGGGGCCTGTGCCGTCCGTGTCGTCCCTACGGCCTCCGGGGCGTGTGCGGCCTGTGCGGTCTGCGCGCCCTGCGAGTCGTGGGAGCCGTGTGCGTCCTGCCGGGCCGGTGGCGCCTGCGAACCCTGCGCGGCCTGCGGGATGGCGGCGCGCTGCGGGGCCTCGGAGCCCTGAACCTCCGACCGGGGCTGCTGGAGCCGCACCTGACCGGACCGGCCCGACGACGCCGGCAGGACGGCCCGCGGCGCCGGCTGCTCGACCACCCGATCGGCCAGCTCGTGCAGCAGGATGCCGTGCCGGTAGGCGAGTTCGCCGATCTCCGTGCGGTCGATCCCGGCCACCGCCAGGCCCACCGCGCCGTCGCGGCGGACCAGGGCGCCCTGGCCGAGCAGGAGATCGGCCAGGCGGGCCATCTGCGGCCCCCGCACGGACACCTCGGGGCGGAGGCGGGTGTTGCGGAAGTCGGCGACGGACTGGTCCGCGACCAGCCGACCCTGGTCGAGGGTGACCACCCGGTCGGCGACCTGGGCGGCCTCCTGCGGGGTTCGGGTGGTGAGGAGGACCGTGCCGCCCGCGACACCGAAGGACCTCAGGAAGGAGTGGAACCACTCGACGTTGCGAGGTGACAACTCCTCGGTCGGAGCGTCCAGCACCAGGGTGCCCGGGTCACCCAGGAGGGCCCCTGCGAGCAACAGGCGGCGGTTCATGCCCGACGAGAAGGCGCGCAGCCGGTGACCGGCGACCGTGGCGAGCCGGGTCTGCTCCAGCAGTTCGTCGGCCCGGCTCGTCGGCACGCCGGCGGCGGCCGCGAGCATCCGCAGGTGCCCCCGGGCGGTCCGGCCCGGGTGACCCGCCATCGACCCGACGGTCGGCAGGACGACGCCCACCTCGCGCTCCGGCCGGCGCAGGCGGCGGTAGGTGCGGCCGCCGAAGAGGGTGACGCCCTGACCGCGTTCGAGTTCGAGCATGAGCCGCACGGCGGTGCTCTTGCCCGAGTCCTCCGGGCCGAGCAGCGCGGTGACCATGCCGGGGCGGACGTCGAAGGTGAGGTCGAGCAGAGCCGGTGGCCGGCCGCGGCGGTGGACCTTGGTCAGTCCGGTGATCTGGATCATGGCTGGCTGCTCCCATTCCCTCGGCCGGCCGGGTGTGCGCGGCACGGACCTGCCCGGGACGTCCCCGCGCCAGCACCCTAGGCGCCGGACATGGATATTTCGGGCATTACGGGAGCGATGACGGACACAAGTCCGCACACCTCACCCGATCAGGGGACAATCCGACCTCTGCCGCCGCTCCGATGGCACCCTGGAGCGCCCCGGAAGCAGCCCGGGAAGCCACACGTGACGCGGGGTCAGGACTTTCGACCGACGAACTGGGAGGCAGGGCTTCGGAAGCAGGACTTCGGAGTCGGAGCCTCGGGGTGGGAGCTACAGACCAGGGCTCCGGGGCCGGGATTCGGGGGCCGGCACTCCAGGGCCAGCGCTCCAGGGTCAGGACTCCGGCCGGAGCATCGGCGGGTTCAGGTCGGTCGCCGCGCCGGAGGTGAACAGCTGTGCCGGGCGGCCCCCCTGACGGGTCGTCGTGCCGCCGGAGGGCAGCAGGAACCCCGGGGTGCCGGTGACCTTGCGGTGGAAGTTCCGCGGGTCCAGGGAGACGCCCCAGACGGCCTCGTAGACGCGGCGCAGCTCGCCGACGGTGAACTCGGTCGAGCAGAAGGCGGTGGCGAGCGAGGAGTACTCGATCTTGGAGCGGGCGCGCTCGACCCCGTCCGCCAGGATCAGCCCGTGGTCGAACGCCAGCGGTACGCCCTCGCTCGGGTTCGCGCCGAGCAGTTCCGCCACCGGTGCCCAGCGGGCGCTGCTGGCGTCGCCGCCCGGACGGGGCGTGGGCAGGTCGGGTGCGAGGACCAGGTACGCGACGCTGACCACCCGCATCCGGGGGTCGCGCTGCGGATGCCCGTAGGTCGCGAGCTGCTCCAGGTGTGCCCCGGCGGTGCCGTGCTCCGGCGCGGAGTGGGCCCGCAGGCCGGTCTCCTCGGCCAGCTCCCGGGAGGCCGCCTCGGCAAGGCCCTCGTCCAGGCGCACGAAACCGCCGGGCAGCGCCCAGTACCCCTGGAAGGGCGGCTCGCCCCGTCGTACCAGCAGGGCGCAGAGCGCGTGGTCCCGCACCGTCAGCACCACCAGGTCGACCGTGACAGCGAACGGGGGGAAGGCCGACGGGTCATAACGCGACATGCGGACGATCATAGTCGTCTCTCTGACGATAAGCACAGGCCCCGGCGAGTGCCACCGTCGACCGGTCCGCGGCACCGTTCCCCGGCCCGGCCGGCCGGTGCGCCGGTGCGAGTCCGGCCGGGGACGACGGCCGGGGCCCGGTGGAGCGGCCGGGCCCCCGCCCCGGCCGTCCGGGCCGGCTGCGGGCACCCTGCGGTGCGGCGGGCCCGGACGGCGGGTGGGATCCGCAGGCTCAGCGGGCACCCAGCTGGAGTTCGGCCGATGCCTCCTCGACGACGGCGACGCCGATCCGGCTCACCCGGACCGAGAACGGCTCCCCCGCCACCCGCAGGCCGGTGAGCTGCAGCTCGCCGAGCGGCGCCGTACTGGCCGGCCTGACGAGCACCCGGCCGGCCGGGACGTCGGGGCGCACCCCCGCCAGCGCGAGGACGGCGTGCACCGCACCCGCCGCCGAGACGGCCGCCGGCCGGCAGGCCGCCGGGTGCGGCACCGGTGGGCAGCCGGCGATCCGCTGCTCGCCCGCGTACATCTCGGGGAGCCGGCCCTCCAGGTAGGCGGAGGCGCCCAGCATGCCCTCCAGCAGTGCGCCGGCCTCCCGTTCGAAACCGGCCTCGGCCAGCCCGGCGATCGCCAGGGCGGTCTCATGCACGCGCACGGCGCCGCTGCGGTGGCCGAGCGGGTTGAAGCGGGCCGACTTGGCACTGAGCGTGCGCAGCCCCCAGCCGCAGTCCAACTCCGGTGCGGTGAGGCGCTGCGCCAGCATCCGGGCCTGCTCGCGGTCGAGCAGCCCCTCGTGCCGGCCGCCGTCGGCGGAGAGCCCCAGATCCAGCAGGTGGACGAGCATGGAGGAGACGGCAGGTAGCGGACGCCCGCCGGCGGCGAGCGCGGCAGCGGGCCGGCCGCCGGAGAGGTCGTCGATCCAGAACCGCTCGCGGAAGCGTGATCGCAGGGCCGCCGCCCAGTCCCGCCACTCCTCGGCGCCCGGCCGGCCGAAGGCCTCCAGTAGTTCCGCGCCGTGCAGGGCGGCGCGCAGGGCCTGTGCCTGCACCTCGCTCCGGGCCGCCGGGGGGTTCACCGTTCGCTCCTCGACCGGGCGGCTGAGGTCCGTCACGAAGCCGTCGACCAGACCGGTGCGCAGCGTGCCGAGGGCGCGCTCCGCTGCCGGCAGCAACTCGGCCACCTCCTGTCGGGGCAGCCCCCAGCGCCAGGCCTCGGCCAGCACGGTGACGAACAGCAGCGTGGCCTCGGTGGCGGTGCAGGAGGGGGGCAGTTCGGGGCCCGCGTGCCGCAGGGAGCCGGGCAGCAGCCCCTCCGGCCGCCCGCCGGGACCGGCCGCGGGTTGCTGACGCCGGGCCAGCGCCCGGAGCGTGCCGGCCGCCAGCCGGGTGCCGAGCGGCAGGGTCAGCCTGGCCGCCCAGAGCGCGTCCGCCGGGGCGAGGCCGAAGCGCCAGGGGGCACCGGAGGCGGCGTACAGGTCGGTGGGGCGGTCGGGGTCGGCGAGCAGCAGGCTGCCCAGGGCGTCGAGCGAGCGGGGAACGAGCAGTTCGGCGCGCGCGTCGTCGCAGCGCACCTCGGTCTCGGCCCACGGCAGCGGCACACCCGTCCCGCGCCCGCCCGGCGGACGCGGGCCGGGAACGGAGCTCTCCAGCTCGGTACGGAGCTCCACCGACCAGCGGGCTCCGGGCTGGACTTCGAGGTCCCAGCGCAGCACGCCGGCCCCGGCGAGCACGGCGTGCGGGGAGGGCTTGGCCGTGACGGTGGCGCTGTGCGTCGGGCCGGACCAGCGCAGTCCGGCGGACTGCACCTGGCTGGGGAGGTCCGAGGCGCGGAGCCCGGCGGCGATCTCGGCCATCGGTCCGAGGTCGGTGCCCATCGCCAGCTCCAGCGGAAGCCGGGCGGGACGGGTGCCGGTGTTCCGGACGGTGACGGTCTCCACCCCGTCGGCGTGGCGCAGCCGTTCGACGGTCAGCGCCGGGTCCGGGTCGGGGTCGCCGGGGAGACGGATCGCGCCGAGGAAGCGTGCCTCGGCGGCCGACGTGAGGGTGCCCTGGAGCGGCAGCGGCTCGATGCCGCCGAGGCGCAGCTCCAGGCGGGCGAGGACGCGGATGCCCGAGCGGTAGAAGCCGTGCAGGCCGTGGCCGCGCAGCTGGCCGTCCGGCCCGGAGGCCGCCATGGCGGGTGCGTTCACGCAGACCACCGCGTGGTGGGTGGCCGCCGGCTGCGGGCGGGCCGGCCCGGGGGCCGGCCTGGGCGGACCGCCCGGTGCGTGGTCGGGCCGGCCTGCGGGTCGCGGTGCGCCGACCACGCTCTCGGCCGGCGCGGCCTGGGGTGGCCTCGTGGCGGTCACCGGACTCCTCCTCCCCTCGACGGTCCGCCGGCCTGGGCCGGTCGGCCGCGAGCGTGTTCGATCGCGTTCTGGTGCGTCCGGTGCCGGCGGTCGTTGCTCCGCCCGGCGGCCGGACTGCTTTCTGTCGGACTGCTTGTTCTGGCACTGCCCTGTGCTTGTTCGGGCACTGCCCTGTGCCGCACTGCTTCGTGCACCGTGCCGTGCCGGACCGCTCCTCGTGCCGGACCGCTTCGTCCCGCCGGGGCGCCGGACCGCGTTTCCGCCCCGCCACCCTGCGCCGGACGTCCCGGCTGGCCCGATCTACCGCTCCGGTCGGCCGGCCGGCCGGGGCGGTCTGTCCGCCGTGGCCGGGCCGGTGACTCGCCGTCGAGTCCCCTGCTCCCGCCGACCGCCCGGGCGGCCGCCCCCCTGCCTTCGCCGCCCGGTCATGCCCGGGGCCGTGTACCGCCGGCCGTGCCGCCGACCGCCCCCGCGCCGGCGTTCCCCAGGATGAAACGCCGTGGACCCTCGACAGGTCACGCCACCGGTTCGTCCCGACTGTCCGTCGGAGTGCTCCGATGGTGCGATCCGGCCGGTCACCGGTGGCCCGGCGGCGAAGCCGGAGCATCGGGTCGGGCGGGAACGGATGTGCTCGGCCCTGCTCCGGTGCCGGGAACCGATGTGGAGCGGTCTCCGGGCCGGTGCGCGGCCGCCGCCAGGATACGGTGCGACGGTCACGGCATCCGCACCGGCAACTCCGTGGGTGGTGGCCATGACAGCTGTGACCAGCACATACCGAGGAGTTGTATGTCCACCGCCAGCCGGCTGCCCGGGATCGTCACGACCGACCACGTCTTCCACCTGCCGCTCGACCACGCCGTACCCCAGGGTGAGCGGATCGAGGTGTACGCCCGGGAGGTGGTCGCCTCCGGCCGCGAGGCCGACGACCTGCCCTGGCTGCTCTTCCTCCAGGGCGGCCCGGGTGGCAAGGCCGCTCGGCCGCTGGGACGCGACGGCTGGCTGGTGCGGGCGCTCGACGACTACCGGGTGCTGCTGCTGGACCAGCGCGGGACCGGCCGTTCCACGCCGGCCACGCGCCAGACCCTGGGCCGCCGCGGCGGCCCGCAGGCCCAGGCCGACTACCTTGCGCACTTCCGGGCGGACTCCATCGTCCGCGACGCCGAGCTGATCCGGCGTCTGCTGATCGGCGAGGAGCGGCGGTGGAGCCTGCTCGGGCAGAGCTTCGGCGGCTTCTGCGCCCTGACCTACCTCTCGCTGGCCCCCGAGGGCCTGCGGGAGGTGTTCGTGACCGGCGGCCTGGCGGGTCTGCGCAGCTCCGCCGACGACGTGTACCGGGCGGCCTACCCCCGGGTGGTCGGCAAGAACGAGGCGCACTACGCCCGCTACCCGGGGGACGTCGCCGCCGTGCGGCGGATCGCCGCGCACCTGGCCGACTCCCCCGCCGCCCTCCCGGACGGCGGGCTGCTGACGGTCGAGGCCTTCCAGTCCCTGGGCATGCTGCTCGGCACGGGCACGGGCTCGCACGTGCTGCACTACCTGTTGGAGGAGGCCTGGGTCGAGGGGCCGGCCGGGCCGGAGCTCTCGGACACCTTCCTGGCCGAGGCCCAGGCCAAGCTCTCGTTCGCGCAGAATCCGCTGTACGCGGTGCTGCACGAGTCGATCTACGGCCAGCGCTCGGTGGACCCGGCGGGGACCGAGTGGGCGGCCGAGCGCGTCCGCAAGGAGTTCCCGGCCTTCGACGCCCGGGCCGCGCTCGACTCCGAGGCGCCGGTGCGGTTCACCGGCGAGATGATCTACCCCTGGATGTTCGAGACCGACCCCGCCCTGCGCCCGCTGCGGGAGACCGCCCAGCTGCTCGCCGCGCGCACCGACTGGCCCGACCTGTACAGCCCCGAGCGGCTGGCCGCCAACGAGGTGCCGGTGGTGGCCGCCGTCTACCACGACGACATGTACGTGGACACCGCCGACTCGCTGGCGACCGCGCGGGCGGTGCGCGGTCTGCGGCCGTGGATCACCAACGAGTGGGAGCACGACGGGGTGCGGGCGAGCGGCGGCAAGGTGCTCGACCACCTCATCAGGATGGCGCGCGGAGAGCTGTAGCGCCGTTCTCCGCCGGGCCCGGCCGCGGGCTGCCGGGGCGGACCGCGGCCACCCGGTGACGTGAGGGGGGCCGGCGGTCGGGCGACCGGCCCGCCGGGCCCTCCCGGCGGGCCCGCGGCGGGTCGGACCGCCGCGGCGTTCGGCCGGGGTACGGGATGTCGGGGCGCGGGATGTCCGGGCCCGTGGTGTCGGGGCGGCTGGTCCTGCTGCTCGCATCTCAGGCTCCCGTCGTCGTGCCGCGGACCGCGCGCCGTCGCCGGGCGCGGTACCGGACGCCGAACCCGTCCGGGAAGCCGGCCGCGGTGTCCTCCGCGCCGGGCGGCGCACCGACGGCCCGCCTCGACCGTCGCGCCGCCCGGGCCCGCCCGGCAGGCGCCCGCCCGGGAGGCGCCAGGGGACCGGAGAGCGTCGGACCGGCGCTCTCCGAGGGGCCCGCCGCCGACCCGTGCGGTCCGTCCGACCCGGGTGGGGCGGCCGGCTCCTCGCCCCCCGGCCCCGGCCCCGGGGTGCCGGGAGGCCTCGGCGGGTCGACCGCTCCCCCGGCCGTGCCCGTCGGCCCGCGAGCCGCTCGCCGGGCCCGTTGGGCCCGTTGGGCCCGTTGGGCCCGTACCCCCTCCAGCAGGGCCTCGGGGGCGAGGCCGCCGTTCAGCGACTCGTAGAGCAGCTGGGCCAGCAGGTAGTACGGGTCCAGCCGGAGCACCCGGGCCAGCACCACCCGGGCGGTCGCGGTGTCGTCCGCGAGCCAGGACGTCCACGCCAGCAGGGTCAGCGGAGCCGCCGCGTAGCCGTCGAAGGGGATCACGCAGCGCTGCGCGAGGAACCGCCACAAGCGCTGGGCGGCCTTCAACTCGGCCGGTTCGGCGTACTCGGCGGCGCGGTCCCGCAGGAGCTTGTCCTGCAGGCCCACCAGCAGCAGGGCCGCCCGGCCCTCGTCGACCTCCCGAGCGCCCACGAGGAACTCCGCCATCACCTCGTGGAGCAGCTCCCCGAACCGCTCGTGGGCCGCCTCGCCGTCATAACCCGGCCCGGCCAGCACCCGCTCGACGGCCAGCCGTTGAACCTGCGCCCCCGGCTCGCCGATCGGCGCCAGCCCGGCGGCGATCGCCTTGCGGCTGCCGCGCGGCGCGAGGCCGGCGAAGGTCGCCGCGGCGACCACCGGGCCGGGGCCCTGGGCCCGGTGGATGGGGTTGCCGGACGGCTCGCAGCAACCGGCCCGGCGGCAGAGGAAGGACCACCACCGGCCGTCCGAGACGCACAGCGACTCCTTGACGCCCACCCCCGTGGCCTCGAAGGCCGCGCGCAGGTCCTCCGCGAGCGGCCCCAACCGGGCGAGGACCGGCTGGGTGTCCCCCTCCTCGGGATCACGGCACAGGTAGAGCAGCACCTGCGCCGGCCTGTGGTCGCGCTGTTCGGAGAGCCCGATCAGCAACTCCGCCGTCTCGGCGGCGGCCCGCGGCCAGTCCGCGGGCGCTTCGGGGATGTCGATCCGGATCACCCCGCCCTGCTGCAGGTCCGCGCCCTGCAGGCCGACCGCCACGATGCTGTCGTCGGGGAAGAAGCCCAGCAGGTACGGGAGCAGTTCGGCCATGTCGGCGGGGCCGCGCATCCTGACCGGCAGGTGGCCGGGGGCCGGGTCCGGGGGCAGTGTGGTGCGTTCCTCGTTCATGGACGGAAGAATGGCCCCGGGGATATCCGCTCGCCCGGAAATGTCCTTTCCCTGTGGACAACTCCCGCCTGTGGATATCCGTCACCCGTTCGGCCCGCGGGGAAATCACTCACATGAGCGAGATTTGACACCGGGTCAGTTTACCGAAACGACCATCCCGGCGATGCTCCGCCCGGCCACCGGGCAGGACCGTTCGCGGTTTGTCGGCCCGGCACTGTTACATGGACGCATGGATCAGCCCGAGACCCACTCCAGCCCGACGGCCGACACCTCCGACACCCCCACCCCCGGCGGGGCGCCGGCCCCCGGCGCGCCGTCGGGCGCCACGCCCGCCGAGCGGGCCGAGGTCCGGGCCCGGGCCGAGCAGGTCCTCCGGGAGCTGGCCGGGCCCGCCGCCACCCTGCGGGAGGACCAGTGGCTGGCGATCGAGGCACTCGTGGTCGACCACCGCCGCGCGCTGGTCGTCCAGCGCACCGGCTGGGGCAAGTCCGCGGTCTACTTCATCGCCACCGCGCTGCTGCGCGGCCGCGGCGCGGGCCCCACCGTGATCGTCTCCCCGCTGCTGGCGCTGATGCGCAACCAGGTGGACTCGGCCGCCAAGGCCGGTATCAGGGCCCGCACCATCAACTCGGCCAACACCGAGGAGTGGGACGAGATCCAGGCCGAGGTGGCCGCCGGGGCGGTGGACATCCTGCTGGTCAGCCCCGAGCGGCTGAACAACCCCGACTTCCGCGACCAGGTGCTGCCCAAGCTGGCCGCGTCCACCGGCCTCCTGGTGGTCGACGAGGCGCACTGCATCTCCGACTGGGGCCACGACTTCCGCCCCGACTACCGCAGGCTGCGCACCATGCTCGCGGACCTCTCGCCCGGCGTCCCGGTGCTGGCCACCACGGCGACCGCCAACGCCCGGGTCACCGCCGACGTCGCCGAGCAGTTGGGCACCGGCGCCGCGGACGAGCTGGCACTCGTCCTGCGCGGCCCCCTGGACCGGGAGAGCCTGACCCTCGGCGTCCTGGCGCTGCCGGACCCGGCCCACCGCCTGGCCTGGCTGGCCGACCACCTCGACCGGCTGCCCGGCTCCGGCATCGTCTACACGCTCACGGTGGCCGCGGCCGACGAGGTCACCGCCTTCCTGCGCGAGCGCGGCTTCGCGGTGGCCTCCTACTCGGGGCGCACCGAGGACGCGGAGCGCCGCAGCGCGGAGGCGGACCTGCTGGCCAACCGGGTCAAGGCCCTGGTCGCGACCTCCGCCCTGGGGATGGGCTTCGACAAGCCCGACCTCGGGTTCGTGGTGCACCTGGGCTCGCCCAGCTCCCCGATCGCCTACTACCAGCAGGTCGGCCGGGCGGGCCGTGGCGTGGACCGGGCCGAGGTGCTGCTGCTCCCCGGGCGCGAGGACGAGGCGATCTGGCGCTACTTCGCCTCGCTGGCCTTCCCGCCGGAGGAGCAGGTCCGGCGCACCATCGACGCGCTGGCCGAGGCCGGCCGGCCGCTCTCCACCGCCGCCCTGGAGCCCCGGGTGGACCTGCGGCGGGCCCGCCTGGAGACGATGCTCAAGGTGCTGGACGTGGACGGCGCCGTACGCCGGGTCAAGGGCGGCTGGACGGCCACCGGGCAGGCCTGGGCGTACGACACGGCCCGGTACGCCAAGGTCGCGGCGTCCCGCGAGGCCGAGCAGCGCGCGATGCGCGAGTACGCCACGACCTCCGGGTGCCGGATGGAGTTCCTGCGCCGGCAGCTGGACGACGAACAGGCCGTGCCCTGCGGGCGCTGTGACAACTGCGCGGGCCCGCGGCACACCGCGGACGTCTCCTCCGGAGCGCTGGACGCCGCCCGTGCGGCGCTCGGACGCCCGGGCGTGAGCTTCGAGCCCAGGCGGCTCTGGCCGACCGGGATGGACGCGCTCGGGGTGCCGCTCAAGGGCAGGATCCCGGCGGGTGAACAGGCCGAGACCGGCCGGGCGCTCGGCCGGCTCTCGGACATCGGCTGGGGCAACCGGCTGCGGGCCCTGCTGGCCGACCAGACGCCGGACGCGCCCGTGCCGGACGACATGGTCGACGCCCTGGTCTCGGTGCTCGCCGACTGGGCGCGCGGCCCCGGCGGCTGGGCCGGGGCCGCGACCGCCGAAGGCGGCCGGCTCGACCGGCCGGTGGGGGTGGTCACGATGGCCTCGGCCGGGCGGCCCCAGCTCGTCGGGAGCCTCGGGGCGAAGATCGCGTCGATCGGCCGGCTGCCGCTGCTCGGCCGGATCGAGTACGGCGCGGGGCACGCACCGCAGGGTGGGCGCAGCAACAGCGCCCAGCGCCTGCACTCGCTGGCCGGTGCGCTGGTGCTGGCGCCGGAGCTGGAGGAGGCACTGGCCGGGGCGGGCGGGCCGGTCCTGCTGATCGACGACCTGGTCGACTCGGGCTGGACGGTCACGGTGGCCGCCCGGCTCCTGCGCCGCGCCGGGGCGAGCGCGGTGCTGCCGCTGGTGCTGGCCGTCCAGGGGTGACACCGGCCGGGGCGGGTGCCCGCGCCGCCGGCCCGGAGCGCGCGGGACACCCGTACGGCGAGATCATCGAAAGCAACGAGGCGAGCAGAGGAAGGGCCGGACACCGGAGAGACCGAGGAGGCGCACGTGAGGCAGGGGACGTGAGGGGCGTCGCGGACGCGGGCCGCGTGGACGGGCGGCCGGCCGGGTTCCCGCCTTCGCCGCCCAACAGCTGCGGCCTCACCCGAATGGCGTCACCGTGCCGGTGGAATATATCCGACAGAACGTCGACTTTCGGGCGGCGTTCATCATTTCATCATTGCCGGTCTGACCCGTTTACCGTGAGAATCGGACCGTACCCCACTACCTGGTCCGACGGACCGGGTTTCGGCGTACGCGCGTACCCGCACACCCGACGGGGCAGGGAAGGAGGATCGTGATCAACGGTATCGACCGAGGTCAGAATCCCTTTACCCGGAGTGCGGAGGGCAGACGCAATCTGGACCTGGAGAGCTGGACCGCGTCCGGCGTCCCGCTGCTGCGTGATCCGCGCGAGTTCGTGACCGAGCTGCACCAGCGGCACCTCCCCCAGCCCGGCACGGTCGTGATCAGTGTCCTGGACGGGCTGCACCGGGTCACCGCTTCGGCCTCCTTCACCCCCCGACCGCACGTCCGCGACGGCTGGCAGCACCGCAACGCCCTGCTCGCCCACCTGCGCCAGGTGACCCCGCACGACCTGCGGCGAGCCGCCCCGGCCCGGACCGCCATCCTGCTCCGCTGCCGCGACGGCGCGCCCGGGTGGACGGAGCAGGACGGCGCCTGGATGTGGGCCCTGCGCGACGCGGCGGCCCTGCACGGGCTCCGCTGCGGGTCCTACCTCACGCTGACCCCGGGGGGCTGGCAGTCCCTCGGCGACGGCCGCAGCGGGCGCAGCCCGCACTCCGGCTCCTGGGCCGACGGGCCGGTGCACACCGTCACCGAGCTCCCCCCGCGGTCCGCCCGCGAGGAACGCGCCGCGGGAGGCTCCTGGGAGCCGGCGAAGGTGGCGCCCATCGAGCCCGCCAGACGCGCGGCCGCCCGTTGAGGCCTGGGCCTCAACGGGCGGAAGGGGGGACTGCGGCGGGTCGGTACCCGGCCGGCGGGTGGACGGTCGGGCCGACGCGGGATCAGGCCAGGGCCGGCCGGCTCTCCGGAGTGCCGGGGGCACCCACCAGATCGGCCTCGCCGCACACCACCAGCAGTGCGCCCGCACGGCCGAGCGCCTGCTGGAACGCGGGCTCGGCCCGGTGGGCGGGGGTCCCGTTGACGACGAGCACCACCACGTCCCGGCGGGCCGGGCGGGTCAGTGCCGCGTCCGCGTAGAACACGTCGTCGCCCTCGGTGAGCTGCGCCCAGTAGCGCCCCTCCCCGAAGGAGAGTTCGTGCTGCTGCCACGGGTGCGGTTCGCCCACGGTCAGGACCAGGACGTCGCCCGGCCGGCGGCCGGACTCCAGCAGTCGGTCCACCGTGTCGTCCGCCCGCTCCAGGGCCTCGGCCACGGAGGCGGGAACGTACTGCACGGCGGGCCCGGCGGGGCGCGGGGCGGCACCGGGCTTGGGGGTACGGGCGGGCCGGGGCGGGGGCCCGGGCTTCACCGCCCGGGGAGGCGCCGGTCGCGGCGGACCGGGTCGGGGCCCCGGCACGGCGGGCACGGTGGCGGCCGCGGTGCGGGCGCCGGCGGGATTGGCGGCAGGGGACGCGCTGCCGGCGGCAGGCGTACGGGGGGCTTGTGCGTCCGACTCGCGGGGGAAGGGAACGCCGGGGCCCGGGATGCTCTCGTGAATCTCCGGCTCCTCGGGGAAGACAGGCATACCCGGATATCTATCAAATGCCGGTCCGCCGCGCACGGGCACCCCACCCCTTGAACACCGGGCGCCCGCGGCCCGCGCCGCCGACCGGGCCCGCCCGGAGCCCGCGCGGGCGGCGGATCCGGCGTCAGAAACCCAGCGTGAGCTGCTCGTCCGCGTCGGCGGACAGCCTCTCCCGCTTCAGGTGGCGCCACTTGGGCAGCGCGTCGAGGTAGGACCAGGAGAGGCGGTGGTGCTCGGTCGGGCCGAGCTCCTCCAGCGCGGCGCGGTGCACCGGGGAGGGGTACCCGGCGTTGTCGGCGAAGCCGTACGCGGGGTGGCTCTCGCCGATCTCGGCCATCAGGCCGTCCCGGTGGACCTTCGCGAGCACCGAGGCCGCCGAGACGCAGATGCAGGACTGGTCCCCCTTGATCACCGTCCGCACCCGCCAGCGGCCGCCGAGGTAGTCGTGCTTCCCGTCCAGGATCACCGCGTCGGGGCGCACCGGCAGGGCCTCCAGGGCCCGGACGGCGGCCAGCCGCAGCGCGGCCGTCATGCCGAGTTCGTCGCACTCCCGGGCCGAGGCGTGCCCCAGTGCGTACGCGGTGACCCAGTCCGCGAGCAGCGGGGCCAGGGCGGTGCGGCGGCGCTCGGTGAGCAGCTTGGAGTCGGTCAGGCCCTCCGGCGGCTTGCGCAGCCCGGTGACGGCCGCGCCGACGGTGACCGGGCCCGCCCAGGATCCGCGGCCGACCTCGTCGAGGCCGACGACCAGCTGGGCGCCGGCCCGGCGCAGTGAGCGCTCCACGGAGTGGGTCGGGGGAACGACAGGCATCGGGACATCCGTTTCGACGGGGGGTTCCCTCCAGGTTACGGCGCCCGCCGCGGCCCTCGGTCACCCGCCGGCGGCCCCGGGCCGGGCGGTCACCCCGGCCGGGAGCCCGCCGGGTCGGGCTCCGGCGGGAGTTCGGTGGAGACCGCGGGCGGCCGGCGCTGGCATCGGACCATCGGCAGCAGCACCTCGTCCACGAGTTCCGTCCCGTAGCCGGGGCCGAGCCTGCCGCCGCAGACCTTCACCCGGTACATCAGCATCGCGGGGGCGACGTCGGCGACCAGCTGGTTGGCGGCGCCGGGCCGGACGTCACCGCGGTCCTCGCCGCGCCGCAGGATCGAGAGGGTGGCCGCCTTGGTCGGCTCGATCACCCGCTCCGCGAGGAACTCCTTGAAGATCTGGGCCTGGTCGTGGTCGAGCTCGTTCATCACCGCGTTGACCGCACCGCCGGCCCGGGACTCCAGGGCGACCCCGAAGTGGTCGATGAGCAGCAGCAATTCGCTTCGGGCGGACCCGAGGTCGGGGATGTCGGTAGGGGGTGGGAGAGTGGAGCGCAGGGTGTCGAGCACGAGGTCGACCTTCGACGCCCAGCGTCGGTAGAGCGCAGCCTTGCCGGTGCGCGCCGCGCCGGCGACGCCCTCCATCGTCAGTCGTGCGTACCCGCCGGAGGTGAGTTGGTCGAGGACGGCTTCGAAGATCGCCTGTTCCAGCGCGGCGCCACGCCGGCGGGCCGGCCGGGCGAGCGCGTCGGCCGCGGCCACCGCGCAGCCGACGACCCGCGCGTAGCCGGAGGGGACCGGCCCGGCGGCGGGTCCGTCCGCCGCCTTTCGTCGCGCCACCTGATCCATCGCCACCAACCTTAGAGAACGCTTGCGTTCACAAACACGCACCGACTATCGTCCAGCGTAGTGAACGCTGCCGTTCCTTCATAGCCCGCGAGACACGTCCCTGCGCACCGGTACGGCCCACAGCCACGGCCGTGCGCCGAGCCACGTCCGGGCCACCGCCCGGCCTCGCGGACCACCGCCACGCCACGAAGCAGTAGCCAGCAGGGGGCACAATCTTGGCTATCTCCGACACACTCAGCAAGAACTCTCCGCCACTCGGACAGAGCCGGGGCACCGGCATCACGCTCGCCGTGATCGCCGCGACCCAGCTGATGGTGGTGCTCGACGCCACCATCGTGAACATCGCACTGCCGCAGATCCGGGACGCGCTGCAGTTCTCCACCACCGACCTGTCCTGGGTCATCAACGCCTACACCCTCACCTTCGGCGGGCTGCTGCTGCTCGGCGGCCGGGCCGGCGACATCCTCGGCCGCCGCCGGGTGTTCATCATCGGCACGCTGCTCTTCGGCTTCGCCTCGCTGCTCGGCGGCTTCGCGCAGGACAGCGGCATGCTGCTGGCCGCGCGCGCCCTGCAGGGCATCGGCGGCGCGATCTGCTCGCCGACCGCCTTCGCCCTGATCGCCACCAACTTCGAGGAGGGTCCGGAGCGCAACAAGGCGTTCGGCGTCTTCTCGGCGGTGGCCGGCTCCGGGGCCGCGATCGGCCTGCTGGCCGGCGGCCTGCTCACCGAGTACCTCGACTGGCGCTGGGTGTTCTTCGTCAACGTGCCGATCGCGGGCCTGATCGCGCTCGCCGCCCCGCGCTACATCGCCGAGTCCGAGCGCCAGACCGGCCGCTTCGACATCCCGGGCGCACTCACCTCGACCGTCGGACTGGTCGCGCTCGTCTACGGGTTCATCCGGGCGGCGGCCGACGGCTGGTCGGACCCGATCACGCTGGGCTCCTTCGCCCTCGGAGTGATCCTGGTGGCCGCGTTCGTGGTCATCGAGCGGACCACCGCGCAGCCGATCACCCCGCTGCACCTCTTCGCCGACCGCAACCGCACCGGCGGCCTGGCGATGATGCTCTGCCTGGCCGCGGCCATGTTCGGCATCTTCTTCTACATCACGCTGTTCGTGCAGGGCCCGCTGGGCTACAGCCCGCTGCAGGCCGGATTCGCCTTCCTGCCGATCAGCGTGGCGATCATCATCGCGGCGCAGCTCGCCTCCAGCTTCCAGGCCAAGCTCGGCCCCAAGCCGTTCATGGCCGGCGGCGCCGCCCTGGTGGCCGTCGGGCTCACCTGGCTGACGACGCTGAGCACCGACAACGGCTACATCGACGGCGTCCTGATCCCGACCGTCGTCTTCGGCTTCGGCATGGGCCTGATCTTCGTCCCGGTGATGCTGCTCTCGGTGGCGGGCGTCGCCGAGCAGGACACCGGTGCCGCCTCGGGCCTGCTCAACTCGATGCAGCAGATCGGCGGCTCGCTCGGGCTGTCGATCCTCACCACGGTCTTCGCCACCGCCGCCGCCGACAAGACGGCCGAACTCTCGGCCGCCGCACCGAAGGACGCGGTTCCGACCAAGGAGCAGATCGCGGCGATGGGCAACGAGGTGCTGACGTACGGCATCTCGCGGGGCTTCATCGTGGGTGCCGTGCTGGCCGGCGTCGCCCTGCTGATCGCGGTCTTCGTGGTCAAGGCCAAGGCGAGCGACCTGCCGACCGGCGAGACGCCGGGCGCGATCCTCTGACCCGCGGCGACCGCCGATCCGGCGGGCCGGCATGACGACGGCGCCGTACCGGGAGCACCCGCTCCCGGTACGGCGCCGTTCCCGTCGCCCGTGCGGCCGGGCCGGCGGTCAGTAGTCGTACTCGTCGCGGTACTGGTACCCGGCGGCCTTGCAGGCGGCGGCGGGGCGGCCCCCGATCGGACGGCTGTGCAGGATGTCCCGCGCCCGGGACTCGGCCAGGCTGGTCGCGTACCAGGGCGCCGGGCCGTCGTCGAGGGAGTCGGCGATCCGCTCCAGCGCGCAGGTCCGCAGCGGCTCGGGCAGCCGGTCGAGGGCCGGCACGGCGTCCAGGGACAGGCTCCGGACGTTGCGCAGGTCGATCGGGTGGCCGGCGGAGCTCTGGTAGCGGTCCACGTTCTGCGCGGCGACGATGGCGTCCGGCCCCATCAGCCCGTACACGGCGGCGGCGACGGCCGCACTGAGGACGACCGCGCGCGGCAGCCAGGAGGCGGAGCGCAGCACGCCGGCCGCGATGACCAGCAGGAAGACCACGCCGAGCCAGATCTCCACGACCAGCACCCACAGGCGCAGGGTGGTCAGGCCGGAGGCGTCCACGTAGTAGGACATCCGCAGCAGCGCCGAGCCGACCACGACCAGGGTCAGCAGGCAGAGGGTGCCGAGCAGTGCGCGGGTCAGCCGGTGGTCCGCGGGGGTCGAGCGGGGGGCCCAGCGCTTGGCCAGCGCCACCACGCCCAGGGTGAGGACGGTGATCACCATGAGCTGCCAGAAGCCCTGCCGGGCGTACTCGGAACGGCTCATCCCGGTGTTCCTGGTGATCGCGTCACGGCCGCCGGCCAGCACCACGACCTGGATCACGGTGAAGGTGGCGAACATCAGGTCGAGCGCCGCCAGCGGGAGCGCCCACTCCAGGCGGCCGCGCTCGCGCCCGGGCTTGGTGGTGGCGCGGTCCCAGATCCGCGGCCCGGCCGCGAGGTGCGCGAACCCGAGGGCGACGACGACGCCGAGGACGAGCAGGACGAACCGGGCGGGAAGGTCGTCGAGGTCGATGGTGGGCATCAGGCTCGACAGGACGTCACCCATCGCGACGTCGGCGCTGGCGAACAGCGCGCCGAAGACGACCAGCAGGACGACGGCCACGGCGGTCGCCTTGAGGATCGACACCACCTTGCCCCTCGCGGGGTAGTCGCGACCGCGCAGGGCCTGCAGGGCCCAGTTGAGCGAGGGCACGAGGTGCCAGAGGAAGCCGGGCAGCGCCAGCGCCACACCGATCCAGCGGCGCCCGCCGTGCAACGCGAGCGAGGCCAGCGCCAGCGCGGAGCAGACGGCCAGGGTGATCGGCCAGCCGGCGTCGGAGAGGGCGGGGACCACCAGCATGGCGGTCGCGAGGACGCTCCACACCACCGTCCAGGGCCGCACCGTCCGGCCGGCCGCCCTGGCCGCGAACCCGGCCGTCGTGGCGGCGGCGAGGGCGCAGATCAGCAGGTTGGCCCCGAGCCCCTCGTGCAGCAGCCAGGAGCTGACGAGCCCGGCGGCGAGGGCCGCCGCCACCACCGCCGGCGTGGCCTGGGCGCGTCGTGCGGGGGCGGTCTCGGTCATCAGTCGGCTGGGCGGCGCCGACTGCGGCTTGAAGGGCTGGGCACCGTACGGGGGCCCGAAGGGTCGGAACGGGTCGTCGGCGGGCGCCGGCCCTGCGGGTGCCGGGGCCACCGGCGGCGGCCCCGCGTACGGCGGCGCGCCGTAGGGGCTCTCCGAGGACGCCGGGGTTCCGGACGCGGCGCCGGACGGGGTTCCGGACGGGGTTCCGGCCTCAGCGCCGGACGGGGTTCCGGAAGGCGGCTGCGTGCCCGGCGGCGGCTCGGGTATGGACGATTCGGACATGAGTCCCCCTCAGCTGGTACGGCGGCATGCGGAATCCGCCCACGGGGCAGTCCGCCGGCAGGCGCAGGAGTGGCGCCGCGACATGACCCAGACTTTAGGGAGGTCGATCATTCTGAACAAGTTCAAATCAACCGGGGAGGGCTTGTGTCGCCGAGTTGTGACACAACGGCCGCGCCCATGCGAAAGCCCGGTGGACGCCGCTCAGGGGCGTCCACCGGGCCATCGCACGGGGCCGGGTGCCGGGTCGGCACGGCCCGTTCCGGGGCTCCGCGGGCTGCCGGCGGGGTCCCGGCAGCGGGCTCAGCCCTTCACCGACCCCGCCAGCAGCCCGCGGACGAAGTAGCGCTGGAGGCTGAAGAAGACCACCAGCGGGATGATGATCGACAGGAAGGCGCCCGCCGTCAGCAGCTCCCAGCGACCGCCGAAGGAGCCGGACAGCTGGGCCAGTCGGACCGTCATCGGCGCGACCTCGGGGGTGCCGCCGGCGAAGGTCAGCGCGACCAGCAGGTCGTTCCAGACCCAGAGGAACTGGAAGATCGCGAAGGAGGCCAGCGCCGGGGTGCAGAGCGGGAGGACGATCGAGCGGAAGATCTTGAAGTGCGAGGCGCCGTCCACCACCGCCGCCTCCATCAGGTCGCGCGGCAGCTGCGAGATGAAGTTGTGCAGCAGGAAGATCGCCAGCGGCAGCGCGAACATGGTGTGCGCCAGCCAGACCGGCGCGTACGTCCCGCTCAGGTCGAAGGCCGGGACCACCGTCAGCGAGCCCAGGTGCGCGCCGCCCGAGAACAGCTGCAGCAGCGGGATCAGCGCCATCTGCAGCGGCACCACCTGGAGGGCGAAGATCACGAAGAAGACGGTGTCACTGCCCCGGAACCGCATCCAGGACAGCGCGTACGCCGCCATCGCGGCCAGCAGCAGCGGGAAGACCGTCGCCGGGATGCTGATCGCCAGCGAGTTGACCAGGTAGGGCAGCAGGCCGCCGCTGACGCCGAACCCGCCCTCGAAGAGCACCGTGTGGTAGTTGGAGAACCCCAGGTCGGGGTGGGTGAAAACGGTCCACCAGCCGCTCTCGGCGACGGCCTTCTTGGGGCGCAGCGAGGTGGCCAGCAGACCGAGGGTCGGGATGGTCCACAGCACCGTCACGGCGATCACGAACACCGAGGCGAGCGGGCTGCTGAACGCCTTGCGGACGGGACCCGGGGCGGGCGCCGGCAGCGTGGCGGAGCCGGAGGCGGAGGCGACGGGAGCGGGCTTGGCGGCCGGGGCCGCGCCGGTCTCGTTCATCGGACGGCACGCTCCTTGCGCAGCTGGACGATGTTGTAGGCAACCAGCGGCAGCACCGCGAGGAAGAGGATCACCGCGAGGGCGCTGCCCCGGCCGGTGTTGAACTGCACGAACGACTGCGAGTACATCTCGTTGGCGAGCACCTGGGTGCCGAAGTTGCCGCCGGTCATCGTGCGGACGATGTCGAAGGCCTTCAGCGTGGTGATCATCACGGTGGTGAGCACCACCACCAGGGTGGTGCGGATCATCGGCACCGTGACGAACCAGAACAGCTTCACCCCGGCCGCGCCGTCCAGCCGGGCCGCCTCGGTGACCTCGTCCGGGATCGCCTTGATCGCCGCGGACAGCACCACCATGGCGAAGCCCGTCTGCACCCAGACCATCACCGCCATCAGCAGGAAGGTGTTCAGCGGCTGGGAGAGCATCCAGTTCGGCGGGTGCTGCCACCCGAACGAGATGGCCAGCTGGCTCAGCAGGCCGATCTGCGGCTGGGAGGCGTCCCTGGCCTCGTAGACGAACTTGAAGATGATGCTCGCGCCGACCAGCGAGATCGCCATCGGCATGAAGATCAGCGACTTGTAGATCGCCTGCCCGCGGAGCCGGTCCACCAGGAGTGCGAGCAGCAGCCCGAGGCCGGTGGCGGCCAGCGGCGCGACCGCCAGCCAGAGCAGGGTGTTCAGCAGGACGTGCTGCACGGAGGTGTTGGTCAGTGCCCAGCCGTAGTTGGCGCCGCCGAGGAACCTGCTGCTGTCGTCGTTGTAGAAGCTCAGGTAGACGGTCCGCACCAGGGGTGCGACCAGTCCGACGATCAGCAGCAGGACGGCGGGGCCGAGGAAGACCCCGACGGCGATCGGACGGCTGATCCGCCCGGACGCGCGACCCGCGACGAAGAAGACCACCAGCAGGATGCCCAGGAAGCCGGCGATGGCTCCCAGGCTGTTGCCGAGCTTGATGCTCGCGTCGGTCCACGCGCCGTCGGCGAGCAGTGCCCTGGTGACGGACATGACTGTTCGTCCTTCCTGGAGTCCCCCGGGATCCCCGGCGGGGCTCGGGCGGGGCAGGGGGTGGTGACGGTCGGCAGGGTGGCGCCGGTGGGTGATGAGGGGTGGGTGATGAGGGGCGGGCGGTGCGGGTGGGTGGCCCCGCACCGCCCTCGGCAGGTGGTCTCGGCCGAGCGGCCCGCCGGTGAGCACCGGCGGGCTGCCCGTTCAATTGTTGACGTCGACCGGCGGACCGGCCCAGTGCCGAAAGGCCCGCTACTGGGGCCAGGCGCCGTCGATGTCGGCGGTGACCCGCTGGATGGACTGGCCCTCGGCGAACCAGGCGGTCAGCGACTTCCACTCCTGCCCGGAGCCGACGGCGGCCGGCATCAGGTCGGAGGCGTCGAAGCGGAAGGTGGCGGTGGGGTCGGTCAGCTTGGAGGCGGAGAGCTGGTCGATCGGGTCGGTGTAGAGGCTCTTGTCCACGCCCTGGTTGGCCGAGACCCAGCCGGAGGCGGTCTTCACCCGGCTGCTGGCCCACTCCGAGCTGGACAGGTAGTTCTGCACCGCCTGCACCTCGGGGCGGTCGGAGAAGGCCGCGAGGAACTCGCCGCCGCCCTCGACCGGGTTCGGAACGGTCGGGTTCACCGCCGGCAGGTGGAAGGCGAACACGTCGCCGTCCGCGGCGACCTTGGTGCCCTTGGGCCACTGCGCCTCGTAGAAGGACGCCTGCTGGAGCATCGCGCACTTGCCCGCCAGGATCGGCGCACCGGCGTCCTGGAAGGTGGTGGTGGCGATCGACTTCACGTCGCCGATGCCGCCGTTCACCCAGGCCGGGTTCTGCATCCAGCCGGCCAGCGTCTGCATGGCGGTGGTGATCTTCTCGTCGCTGAACTTGACCTTGTGCTCGACCCACTGGTCGTAGACCTCGCCGCCGTACGAGCCGAGGACGATCTCCTCCAGCCAGTCGGTGGCGGGCCAGCCGGTGGCCGTGCCGGAGCCGATGCCGCCGCACCACGGCTTGGCGCCGCCGGCCTTGGCGAGCTTGTCACTGGCGGCCATCAGGTCGGCCCAGGTCTTCGGCACCTCGATGCCGGCGTCCTTGAAGGTCTTCGGCGAGTACCAGACCAGCGACTTCATGTTGGCGCTCATCGGCGCCGCGTAGAAGGTGCCGTTCACCGAGCCGTAGGACTTCCAGACCGGGCTCCACTTGTCCTCGTTGGCGACCGTGCCCGCCGGCGGCTTCACGACCTTGCCGGTCTTCACCATCTGGGCCAGCAGCCCGGGCTGCGGGATGATCGCGAAGTCGGGCGCGTTCCCGCCGGTCACGCGGACGGGCAGCTGGGACTCGAAGTCGTTGGAGCCCTCGTAGCTGATCTTGATGCCCGTACACTTGCTGAAGTCGGCCCAGGACTTCTCCAGGTTGTCCGACTCCGGGCTCAGGATCGAGGCGAACATCGTCACCTTCGTCCCCGAGTGCCCCGCGTAGGGCTGGAACTGCGCGCAGTCGCCGGTGAGGGCCGCCGTCGACCCCGAGCCGCCGCCCGAACCGCCGGAACTGTTGGAGCAGGCTGCGGTGAGCGCCAGGGCCAGGACGGCCGGGGCCACCAGCAGGCGTCGGCTGACGTTCATCGGCACACCTCGGTAGCGGTCAGGGTGAGGGTCAAAGCGTCCTCCAGGCCAGGGCTTCGAGCAACGTCGGTATGGCGGAGCAACACTGCGCTGTACACGAGAAGTGGTCCGTACCCAGCGGTAGCTGGCTTGAAGACGTTAACGTAACGGCAACCTCGCGCCAAGGTGTCCGTTCGACCTTCATCGGCCAGAGGCACAGTCGTAACCGACCCGTGCTGGAGAGCGGCGCCGGGGGCGGCGCCGGCCGGACGCCCCCGGCCAGCGGGGCGCCCCCGGCCAGCGGGGCGCCCCGCCGCAACCGTACTCGCGGCCGGCTCAGAACCTGACCGGCAGCGCCTTCAGACTGTTCACCACCACCGAGGGGCTGGGCGACAGCTCCCCGTCCGGCACCGCCAGCGCCAGCTCCGGGAACCGTTCGAACAGCGCCGGCAGCGCCACCGCCGCCTCCAGCCGGGCCAGCGGCGAACCCGGGCAGACGTGCGGGCCGTGCCCGAAGGAGAGGTGCCGCGCCGGCTCCCGGGTGACGTCGAACAGCTCGGCGGTGACCCCGTGCCGCTCCGGATCGCGCCCGATCGCGTTGTACGAGATCAGCACGGGCTCGCCGCGGGGGATCACCACCCCGCCCACCGCGACCTCCTCGGTGGTGAAGCGGAACAGGAAGTTGCTGGTCGGCGGGGTCCAGCGGAGCGACTCCTCGACCACGGCCGACCACCCGGCCTCGCCCGATCGGACCAACGCCAGCTGATCCGGATGGGTGAGCAGCGCACGGACGGCGTTGGTGATCAGGTTGACGGTCGTCTCGTGGCCCGCCGCGATGATCACCCGCAGGGTCGCCGCCGCCTCGGCGTCGCTCAGCGCGCCGCCCTCGACGTCCGCCGCCAGCAGGGCACTGGCCAGGTCGTCCCCGGGCGCCGCCCGGCGCCGCGCCACCACGTCGCCGACGAAGGCGTTGAGCGCCGCGATGGTCGCCTGGATGCCGTCCGGGTCGGGCCGGCTCCCGAAGAACCGCTCGTACAGCTCGCGCAGGTGGGCGTGGTCCGCCTCGTCCACGCCGAGCAGCGTGCCGATCACCGTCATCGGCAGCGGGAACGCGAACTCCGTCTTCAGGTCCACCTCCCGCGGGCCCGCCGCCAGGGCGTCCAGCAGCCTCGCCGTGATCGCCTCCACCCGCGGACGCATCAGCTCCACCCGGCGGGGCGTGAAGGCCTGCGCCACCAGCGCGCGCAGCCGCCGGTGCGCCGCGCCGTCCGTGGTCACCATGCTCGGGCCCGGCACCGCCAGCCCGATCAGCGGCCAGGTCCGCGGCACCTCCCCGCGCCGGAACGCCGCCCAGTGCGCGGCGTCCTTCACCAGCCGCGGATCCGTCAGCAGCTCCCGCGCCTGCGCGTGCCGCGTCACCGCCCACGCGGCCACCCCGCCGGGCAGCTCCACGGCCACCACCGGCCCGGCCGCGCGCAGCAGCGCGCCCTCGGCGGCGTTGTCCCGCGCCAGCGGGTCCAGGACGACAGGTGCGGTCATCGGCATGCTCCTTCGATTCGGGTCGTCGGGGGTACGCGGCGGTGCGCCCGGCGCC
Source organism: Kitasatospora sp. NPDC057015 (assembly GCF_042673745.1). Classification (NCBI taxonomy): domain Bacteria; kingdom Bacillati; phylum Actinomycetota; class Actinomycetes; order Kitasatosporales; family Streptomycetaceae; genus Kitasatospora; species Kitasatospora sp. NPDC057015. Next base: position 36,893 of record NZ_JBHUSG010000034.1, on the reverse strand, counting down.
CGGGAGGGACCGCCCTCATCCGGTCACGTACCCGGGGGTGAACGCCACCGGCAGGGCGACCAGGCCGCGCACCCACGCCGAGGGGCGCCACACCAGGGCGTGCTCGGCCGCCGCCAGCCGCAGGTCGGGCAGCCGGTCCAGCAGCACCTCGATCGCCGTGGTGGCGATCACCTCGGCCACCTCCTGCGCCGGGGACGGGCAGCCGTGCTCGCCGTGCGAGTAGCTCAGGTGCGCCCGGTTGCCCTCGGCCGGCGCACCCCCGTCCGGGCGTACCGCCGGGTCGGCGTTGGCGCCGGCCAGGCCCAGCAGCACCAGGTCGCCGGCCGCGATCCGCTGCCCGCCCAGTTCGGTGTCCCGGGTCGCCCAGCGGCCGGCGAAGACCTGCGTCGGGGTGTCCTCCCAGAGCGCCTCGTTCAGCGCCTGGCTGACGCTGCGCCGCCCGCCGGAGAGCGAGGCCGCGAACCGCCCGTCGGTCAGCATCAGCCGCAGCGCGTTGGAGATCCAGTACGCGCAGGGCTGGTGGCCGGCGATCAGCAGCACCCGGAGGTCCCGCACGACCTCCTCGTCGCTCAGCCCGGCCTCGTGCGCCATCATCCGGGACGGGATGTCCGCCCCGGGCCACTCGTGCTTCTCCGCCACCAGCGCGGCCATCCCGGTCAGCAGCCGCTGCGCCCCCGCCTGCGCGTCGGAGCCGCCGTCGAGCATCGCCAGCAGGCCCCGGATCAGCTCCGGCGCCTCCTGCTCGCCCAGCCCGAACAGCCGGCAGAGCACCAGCAGCGGCATCCGGTGCGCGTACTCGGCGACCAGGTCGGCCTCGCCGCGCCCGGCGAAGTCGTCGATCAACCGGTCGGCGACCTCCTCGCAGTACTTCCTCAGCTCGTACTGGTCCACCGCGGCCAGCGCCTCCGTGACGGCGGCGGACCGGCGGCGGTGCTCGGCGCCCTCGGCGTAGAGGATGGACGGCACCGGCGCCATCATCGGCTTCAGCGGCCAGTCCGCGGGGATCGTGGGCCAGGCGTTCCACCGCGTCGAGTCCCGGCCGAACAGCTGCGGGCGGGAGGTCACCTGCTGCAGCTCCCGGTAGCCGATCACCAGCCAGCCCGGCACTCCCCCGGCCAGCTCGATCGGCGCCACCGGACCGTGCGCGGCGCGCAGCTCCCGGTACACCTGGGCCGGGTCGGTCTGGAACCGCGGCCCGTACAGCGGGGCGGCGGCGTGCGCCGGGCAGCCCGGCGGCGGGATCGGGGCGGGCTCGGTCACGGGGCGGTCTCCTCTTCGACCGGGGCCTCCCGCCGGGAGGCCTCGACGCGGGTGTGCAGGTGGCGGACGAGTTCGATCAGCACCTGCTTGGCGGACTCGCGGTCCCGGGCGTCGCAGTCCACCAGCGGGACGTCCGCCGGCAGGTCGAGCGCGCTGCGGACCTGCTCCAGGCTGTGCGTCGGCTCGCCGAAGTTGTTGCGGGCGACGATGAACGGCGTGCCGTGGTGCTCCAGGCGGTCGATCGTGTACCAGGACTCCTCCAGGCGCCGGGTGTCCACCAGCACCACCGCGCCCAGCGCCCCGCTGAACAGCCGGTCCCAGAGGAACCAGAACCGCTCCTGCCCGGGCGCACCGAACAGGTACAGCACGTTCTCGTCCGAGAGGGTGATCCGGCCGAAGTCGAAGGCCACCGTGGTCGAGGTCTTGCCCGGGGCGGCCGACGGGTCGTCGATCCCCACCCCCGCCCGGGTCATGGTCTCCTCGGTGTTCAGCGGACGGATCTCGCTGACCGCGCCCACCAGGGTGGTCTTGCCGACCGCGAAACCGCCCACCACGACGATCTTCATGCCGTTCTCGGCGGTCCCGCGCAGCGGGGCGCGGGACGCGGGGGGCGCGGTGTCAGAGCTGCTGGAGTCCATGGAGCACCTGCTTCAACGTGTCGAGGTCGGGCAACCGGGCGGCGCCGGGGCGCCGGGCCGGGGAGAACCGGGGGTGGCGGGCGGTGATCCGGCCCGCCTCCAGCAGGTCACCGAGCAGGATCTTCACCACGGACACCGGCATCCCCAGGTCGGCGGCGATCTCCACCACCGCCGTCGGAGCCGCGCAGATCCGCAGGATCCGGGCCAGCTCGGACTGCATGCCGGGGACCGGCTCACCCTCCGCGACGATCAGGGTGACCAGGTCGAAGGCGTTCTCCGGCGCGCGGCTGCGACCGCGGGTGACGGTGTAGAGGCGGTCCGGGTCGTCGCCGAGGCCCGCCGGCGCCGGCCACCCGCTCATACCGGGCCGGCGGCGTCGACGTCGTCGTCCTGCTCCCGCGGCGGCGCGCTCAGGTGGGTGCCGATCTGCTCGATCAGACCGTGCATGTTGTGCCCCACCACGCCAACGTCCGCGTCCTCGTCGGTGACCAGGGCCAGGTGCGCGCCCTCGCCGGCCGCGACGATGCACAGGACGCCGCCGTGGAACTCGGTCATCGACTGCCGCACTCCGCCGGTGGCGTCGCCGAACTCGATCGAGGCGCCGTGGGCCAGGCTCTGGATCCCGGAGGCGATCGCGGCGAGCTGGTCCGCCTGGTCGGTGCCCAGCGCGCCGGTGTGGCAGAGCTTCAGACCGTCGGCGGACAGCACCAGGGCGTGCCTGGCCCCCGGCGTCGCGGCCAGCAGGTTCTCCAACAGCCAGTCGAGGTCACGGGCGGTCGCGCTGCTCATCAGGAGTCGTCCTTCGGGGATGCGGGGGAATCGTCGGGTGTGTCCTGGCCCTGCAGGGCCTTGCGGAAGGCCCCGAACCGGGCGGCCCGCACCGGGTCGACGGTCGCGGGCGGATCGGCGGGGGCCGGCCCGGCGGCCGGCGGAGCAGGTCGGGTCGCGGCCGCCAGGGTCTGGCCGCGCCGGCGCTGCGGGAGGCCGTCGACCCCCGGCTCGGCTCCCGGCCCGAACCCGGGCACGGCCCCGGCGGGGGCGGGGGCGACCCGGGCCGGCGCGGGGGCGGAAACGGGGGCGGTCGGCGCGGGCGGGGTGCTGGTCGGGTGGGTGGTGGTCGGGTGGGCGCTGGTCGAATGGGCGCTGGTCGGGTGCGTCACCAACTGCTGCGGGATCAGCATCACCACGCCGGTGCCGCCCCGCGCCGAGGGCCGGAACGAGATCGTCAGCCCGTGCTTGCGGGCCAGCGAGCCGACCACCGCGAGCCCGATCCGGGTCCCCGCGGACAGCGCGCTGAGGTCGAGCGGTTCGGCGGACACCGCCCGCTCGGCGCGGCGCAGCCAGCTGTCGCCGAGGCCGAGCCCGCCGTCCTCGACGGTGATCACCAGCCCGGCGTGCACCTCCTCCACGTACACGTGCACCTCGGCCGGCGGGGCGGAGAAGTTGGCCGCGTTGTCGAGCAGTTCCGCCAGCGCGTGCATCACGCCCTCGGCCGCGTGGCCGGCGACGGCCGCCGTGCTGGCGTTGTGCAGCCGCACCCGCTGGTAGGCGCCGATCCGGCCGAGCGCGCCGCGCAGGACGGACTCCACGCCGATCGGTTTGGTCCACCGCCGCCCGGAGCGGGCGCCGGTGAGGACGGCGATGCTGTCGGCCAACCGGCCCGCCTGGGCCGTGGAGTGGTCGAGGCGGAGCAGGTCGCCGAGGACGTCCTCGTCGTGCCGGTGCTGCATCTCGCGCAGGTCGGCGTGCATGCTGGTGGCGAGGGCCTGCACGCGCCCGGCGGCGGTGGCGCAGACCGCCAGGGCGGCGGCCCGCTCGCGCTCGCCCCGGCCGACCTGCTCGGCGAGGGTGCGCAGGACGGCGATCTGCGGGTGGCGCCGGTGCTCGGCGAGCGCGGTGTCCACCGAGGCGCCGGTGCGCAGGCGTTCGACCACGGCGGGGAGGATCTCGTCGGTCAGCTTGAAGAGTTCGCGCCGCTCCGCCCTGCGCTGCTCGGCCTCCTTCTCGGCCCTGGCCAGTTCGTCCCGGGCCACGGCGCCGGCGGCGAGGGCGCTGTCGCGCTCCCGGCGGAAGGCCTCGGCGGCGGCCCGGGCCTCGGTGGTCCGGGCCCGGGCGGTGTCGGTCTCGGCCTGGGCGGCGGTCAGCTCGTCCTGGCGGGCGGCCAGTTCGGCGGTGAGGCGGCGGGCGCGTTCGGTGGCGCCGGCGGCGAGGCCGACGACGATGCACCACAGGGCGACGACGGCGCAGACGGCGGCGACGGTGAGCGGCTGGTGCGCGGCGCCCGCCCTGGCGACGGCGACCGGGCCGGCGACCGCGGCCAGCAGCCAGGCGGCGGCCGTCAGGGCGATGGTGCGCGGGGCCGGGCGCAGGCGGGGCTCACCTGCGGGTCTCGTGCGTGCTCTCATCAGTCCGATCCTCGGCTGCAGGCGTCGACGGCAGGGCGACGGCGTGCAACCGCCCGGCGGGCACGATGACGTGGCCTCCGGGCGGAATAATCAGTTCACGCGGTCGGCAGATCATATCCATTCATTTGATCTACTCAACCGGCCAGTTGACGGACGGTCTCGGACCGCCGAGGGACTGACAGGCGAAGCCCGGAACCGGCGGGACGCACCGGCTCGATCCACGGCTCCGGCCCGATCCGCGGCTCCCCGGGACGGCCCACCCGCCGTTCCGGGACAGCCGGCGGCGGACCGGCGGCGGGCCGAGCACCTCGCCGTACGCCCGGGGTGAACCGGCGGCGGGTCGGGCGCATCGGCACCCGCCCACCGCCGGGGCGTTCAGCGGGCGGGCGCGGAGAGCCGGGCCTCGACGGCCTCGCGGACCGCCGCGAAGTCCAGCCCGTGATCCGCGATCACCCGGGCGCCGAGCCCCTCCCCCTCCCGGAGCAGGCCCAGCACGATGTGCCCGACCGCGATCTCGCCGGACTTCAGCCGCAACGACTCCCGCAGCGAAAGCTCCAGCACCTTCTTCGCCCGGCCGGTGAACGGGACCCGCCCTCCTCCCTTGAACCAGCCCCGCCCGCGCCGCTCCCGCTCCGGGCCCGGCCCGTCCAACGCGCCCTCCCCGAAGGCGGCTTCGACCGCGTCCCGTACGGCGTCCAGGTCCACTCCGATCGCGGCCAGCGCCTGCGCGTCGCCGCCGGTGCCGAGCAGTCCGACCACGGCGGCCCGCGCGGTCGGCAGGTCGAGCCCGGCGGCGAGCAGCACCCCGGCGGCCGGATCCCCGGCCTGCCGCAGCACCCCGAGCAGCAGGTGCTCGGTGCCGACCCGGTCGTGCCGCAGCTCGACCGCCTCCTCCTGGGCCCGCACGACCGTGTCGCGCGCGGCCACGGTGAATCGCTCGAACATCTCAGCCTCCGTCCTTGTCGCCGGTACCGAAACCACGCCTGCCGTACTTCTTGTGGACGGCCTGGCGGCTCACCCCGAGGCAGACCGCGATGTCCTGCCAGGACCAGCCCAGACCACGGGCGTTGCCCACCTGGAGGTCCTCCAGCCGGTCCGCCAGGTCGCGCAGCGCGCGGACCGACCTCAGCCCCACGGCGGGGTCACGGCTGCTCGCGGCCGCCGCGAGCTCTCTGCTGTCGCTCATACTGTCAACTTAGATTGACAGGCCCCGACTGTCAACCCAGGTTGACATCCTCGGCCCGCCGGTGGAACCGCGCCGCCAACGCCTCCTCGAAGGTCCCGCGCCCGTCCGCATGCCCCGGCGTGAGGTTGCCGCCCGCCCGCAACCCGCGGAAGGTCTCCCCCGGCAGCCGGACCGGCACCAGCAACCGGCGCAGCCCCGCCGCCGCCAGGTACTCCCGGGCCAGCTCCCGGTGTCCGATCACCCGCGGCCCGCCCAGCTCCGGCGCGAACCCGGCCGGCTCCCCGAGCGCCAGCTCCACCAGCCGCTGCGCCACCTCCCGGACGTCCACCGGCTGGAAGCTCACCCCCGCCGCGACCGGCACCACCGGCGACCTGGCGGTGACCCTCATCAGCGACAGCAGCAGATCGTGGAACTGGGTGGCCCGCAGGATCGTCCAGCCCACCCCCGACTCCCGCACCAGCCGCTCGGCCGCCAGCTTCGCCCGGTAGTACCCGAGCGGCACCCGGTCCACGCCGACGATCGACACGTACACCAGGTGCGGGACGCCGGCCCGGCGCACCGCGGCCACCAGGTTCGCGGTGGCGGTGACGTCCGCCCTGCCCTGGGTGGTGGCGCAGTCCACCACCACCGACACCCCGGCCACCGCCGCCGCCAGCCCCGCCCCCGTGGTGAGGTCGCCCACCACCCAGGACGCGCCGCCCCCCGTACGCTCCCGCCGGCTCAGCACCCGCACCTCGTACCCGCGCGCGAGCAGCGACCGCACCACCACCCGGCCCAGCGTGCCGGTACCGCCGGTCACCAGAATCGGCTTCATCACAGGCCTGCCCTTCTCTCGTCCGCCATCAGGAGAACGACCGGACAGGCCCGCCGGAACGTGACATCGGCTTCGGTCCCGCCGTCCGGCGGCGGCCCGAGGGGGCGCCGCCGCCGGTCCGAGGAGCCCGGAACGCAGTGTGTCCCCCCGAAGCCGTCGGGCTTCGAGGGGACACACGATCCGTCCACCGTGTCATCGGCCGGTGCGCCGCCCGGGGTTCAGCCCGACGGGCGACGGAGGCACACGCGGCGGACGGTCGGACTCAGCTGCAGCCGCTGGTCGAGCCGCAGCCCTCGCAGAGGTAGCAGCTGCCGGCGCGGCGCATCTTGGTGCCGCAGGAGAAGCAGAGCGGCGCGTCGGCGTTCAGGCCGAGCTGGATCTCCATCAGTTCGGTGGAGTTGTGTGCCTGGGCCGGTGCGGCCTTCGGCGCCTCGACGGCCACCGGCTTGGCGGGTGCCACCGGTTCGGCGGCCCGCGGCGCGGACTGCGCCAGGCCCTCGACGTCCAGGTCGTCGGCCTCCAGCGGCTCGTACGAGCCGGTGTCCAGGTGCCGCTGACGCTCCTCGACCGAGTGGATGCCCAGCGCGGAGCGGGTCTCGAAGGGCAGGAAGTCCAGCGCCAGGCGGCGGAAGATGTAGTCGACGATCGACTGCGCCATCCGCACGTCCGGGTCGTCCGTGAGGCCGGCCGGCTCGAAGCGCATGTTGGTGAACTTCGAGACGTAGGTCTCCAGCGGGACGCCGTACTGCAGGCCGACCGAGACGGCGATGGAGAAGGCGTCCATCATGCCCGCGAGGGTCGAGCCCTGCTTGGACATCTTGAGGAAGACCTCGCCGAGGCCGTCGTCCGGGTACGAGTTGGCCGTCATGTAGCCCTCGGCGCCGCCCACCGTGAAGGAGGTGGTGATGCCCGGGCGGCCCTTGGGGAGGCGCTTGCGGACGGGGCGGTACTCGACGACCTTCTCGACCACCGGGGCGGCCTCGGCCTTCGGCGCCTCGGTGGCGGCCGGGGCCTTGGTCTTGGCCGAGAGCGGCTGGCCGACCTTGCAGTTGTCGCGGTAGATCGCGAGGGCCTTGACGCCGAGCTTCCACGCCTCGAAGTAGATCTCCTCGATCTCCTCGACGGTGGCGACCTCGGGCATGTTCACCGTCTTGGAGATGGCGCCGGAGATCCACGGCTGGATCGCCGCCATCATCCGCACGTGGCCCATCGCCGAGATGACCCGCTCGCCCATGGCGCAGTCGAAGACCTCGTAGTGCTCGGGCTTCAGGCTCGGGGCGTCGACCACGTTGCCGTGCTCGGCGATGTGGGCGACGACCGCCTCGACCTGCTCCGGCTGGTAGCCGAGGCGCTTGAGGGCGCGCGGCACGGTGCCGTTGACGATCTGCATCGAGCCGCCGCCGACCAGCTTCTTGAACTTGACCAGGGCGAGGTCGGGCTCGACGCCGGTGGTGTCGCAGTCCATCATCAGGCCGATGGTGCCGGTCGGGGCGAGCACCGACGCCTGGGCGTTGCGGAATCCGTTCTGCGCGCCGATCCGCAGCACGTCCTGCCAGGTCTCGGTGGCCGCTGCCCAGATCGGGGCGTCCAGGTCGTCGACGGCCACGGCGGCGGCGTTGGCGTCCGCGTGCTGCTTCATCACCCGCTGGTGCGGGGCGGCGTTGCGGGCGTAGCCGTCGTACGGGCCGACCACGCCGGCGAGTTCGGCGCCGCGACGGTAGGCGGTGCCGGTCATCAGCGAGGTGATGGAGCCGGCCAGGGCCCGGCCGCCCACGGAGTCGTACGCGTGGCCGGTGGCCATCAGCAGGGCGCCGAGGTTGGCGTAGCCGATGCCGAGCTGGCGGTAGGCGCGGGTGGTCTCGCCGATCTTCTCGGTCGGGAAGTCGGCGAAGCAGATGGAGATGTCCATCGCGGTGATGACCAGCTCGACGACCTTGGCGAAGCGCTCGGCGTCGAAGGTGTCGTCGTCGCGGAGGAACTTCATCAGGTTCAGCGAGGCGAGGTTGCAGCTGGAGTTGTCCAGGTGCATGTACTCGGAGCAGGGGTTGGACGCGTTGATGCGGCCGGACTCCGGGCAGGTGTGCCAGTGGTTGATCGTCGAGTCGTACTGGATGCCGGGGTCGGCGCAGGCCCAGGCCGCCTCGGCCATCTTGCGGAAGAGCTTCTTGGCGTCGACGGTCTCGATGACCTCGCCGGTCATCCGGGCGCGCAGGCCGAACTCGGTGCCGTTCTCGACCGCGGTCATGAACTCGTCGGAGACGCGGACCGAGTTGTTGGCGTTCTGGTACTGGACGGAGGTGATGTCGTCCCCGCCGAGGTCCATGTCGAAGCCCGCGTCGCGCAGCGCGCGGATCTTCTCCTCCTCCTTCACCTTGGTCTCGATGAAGGCCTCGACGTCCGGGTGGTCGACGTCCAGCACGACCATCTTGGCCGCGCGGCGGGTGGCGCCGCCCGACTTGATGGTGCCGGCGGAGGCGTCCGCGCCGCGCATGAAGGAGACCGGGCCGGAGGCGTTGCCGCCGGAGGACAGCAGCTCCTTGGAGGAGCGGATCCGGGAGAGGTTCAGGCCGGCGCCGGAGCCGCCCTTGAAGATCATGCCCTCTTCCTTGTACCAGTCGAGGATCGACTCCATGGAGTCGTCGACGGCCAGGATGAAGCAGGCGGAGACCTGCTGGGGCTGCTTGGTGCCGACGTTGAACCAGACCGGCGAGTTGAAGCTGAACACCTGGTGGAGGAGCGCGTAGGTCAGCTCGTGCTCGAAGATCTCGGCGTCGTCCGGGGCGGAGAAGTAGCCGTTCTTCTCGCCCGCGGCGCGGTAGGTGAGCACCACGCGGTCGATGATCTGCTTGAGGCTCCACTCGCGCTGCGGGGTGCCCACCGCGCCGCGGAAGTACTTGGAGGTGACGATGTTCACGGCGTTCACGGACCAGGAGTCGGGGAACTCGACGCCGCGCTGCTCGAAGTTGATCGAGCCGTCACGCCAGTTGGTCATGACGACGTCGCGGCGCTCCCAGGTGACCTCGTCGTAGGGGTGTACGCCAGGGGTGGTGTGGATGCGCTCGATCCGCAGGCCGCCCTTCGGCGCCTTGCCGGCGGTGCTCCTGGCAGCCTTCTCGGACTTGGACCCGCGTGCGGAACCGCTCGTCGTGTCTGTCACTTCTCGCTCCTCCTCCTGGGCAAACGCCCTCGGCGCCCCATTGCTTCCGGGGTGCCGCTGGTTCGCTTCTCCTGGTGTGCGGACAGCCGGTCGCCGGCTGTTCACGCACGGTTTGTGGTGTTCTGTGCCCAGATTTCGGGCACGCGTCAGCCCCGGGGGGCCGGTCGGTACGGTTGTAGTACGTCGGTGTTACGCCGCTGCGTCGAAGGACGCACCGGTACGGGTCGTGCGGTGCCCGCCGGTCAGGACGCGGCGGCGGGGGCCGGCACCGGGGCGCCGTCCTCCAGGGCGAAGGGCCGCTCGGCGCGGAGTTCCGCGATGGCGGCCTCGAAGTCCTCAAGTCCGTCGTAGGCCCGGTAGACGCTGGCGAAGCGCAGGTAGGCCACCACGTCGAGGTCCTTGAGCGGACCGAGTATGGCGAGCCCGACGTCGTGTGTCGAGAGCTCGGCGCTGCCGCTGGCCCGCAGGCACTCCTCGACCCGCTGGCCGAGCTGGGCCAGGGCGTCCTCGGTGACCGGGCGGCCCTGACAGGCCTTGCGGACTCCGGAGATGACCTTCTCCCGGCTGAACGGCTCGGTGACGCCGCTGCGCTTGATGACCATCAGCGCGGCCGTTTCCACCGTGGTGAAGCGGCGGCTGCAGTCGGGGCACTGGCGGCGACGGCGGATCGAGCTGCCGTCGTCGGTGGTGCGGCTGTCGACGACGCGACTGTCGGAGTGCCTACAGAAGGGGCAGTGCACCTGAGGATTCCCTCCCTGGCATGACGTGCGGACCCCGACCAGTCTACGCGATGCGGCGGGTCCGACCACAACTTGTGGGACCGAGGAGGACAGTAGCCACTAGATCTAGGTCTCCGGGGGATCCTGCCCCCTTGGCGTGTCGTCCCGGATTAGACTGATGAAGTCGAACATTTAATCGATGTACAACAAAGCCTTGATCGGATGTGCCAACTCTCGAATAATTCACTCGAACGTGTGTTTGGCGCAACCTTTCGATAGGTGGTGCCGTTGGGCTGGAAAAGGGGAGGACATCCGTCGAGAGGGGCCGCCGTGAACACGATCGAAAGCAACACCATCCCGGTGCAGGAACACACCCAGCTCAAGGTGGGGCAGCGCACCACGAACCAGCAGAGTGTGGACCACAGCATGGACCGTAGCGAAGACCACCGCCACGCCGGCCCGGCCATCACCAGTACGAGCCGCGTCCCCGACCAGCCGATCGAGCACGCCTCCGCGCAGGACGCCGCTCTCGGCCACCCGGCACCCACCCGCTCGCTCCCGGGCCGCCCGCCCGGCATCCGCACCGACGAGGCGGGGCTGACCGAACGCCAGCGCCGCGTCATCGAGGTCATCAGGGACTCCGTCCAGCGCCGCGGCTACCCGCCGAGCATGCGGGAGATCGGCCAGGCCGTCGGCCTGTCCAGCACCTCCTCGGTGGCCCACCAGCTGATGGCCCTGGAGCGCAAGGGATTCCTCCGCCGGGACCCGCACCGCCCGCGTGCCTACGAGGTGCGCGGGGTCGAGGTCGCCCGCCCCAACACCGCCGAGACGGCCGGCCGGCCCTCCACCTCCTACGTGCCGCTGGTCGGCCGGATCGCCGCCGGTGGCCCGATCCTCGCCGAGCAGACCGTCGAGGACGTCTTCCCGCTCCCCCGTCAGCTGGTCGGTGAGGGCGAGCTCTTCGCCCTCACCGTGCGCGGCGACTCGATGATCGAGGCCGCCATCTGCGACGGGGACTGGGTCACCGTCCGCCGCCAGCCGGTCGCCGAGAACGGCGACATCGTGGCCGCGATGATCGACGGCGAAGCCACCGTCAAGCGCCTCAAGCGCGAGGACGGCCGGATCTGGCTGATGCCGCACAACGCCGCGTACGACCCGATCCCCGGTGACAACGCGACCATCCTGGGCAAGGTCGTGGCGGTGCTGCGCCGGCTCTGACCCGCCGACGGCGGAACCGCCCGGCCCGCGGCCGAGCACCTCGGGCCCGAGTGCAGATGAAGCCCGACTGCAGATGAAGGGGGCTCCGGTCGCAGCCGGAGCCCCCTCTGTCATGCCAGTGGGTCATGCCGGTGGCCGCTCCGCCGTACCGGTGGGCCGATCCCGGGTCGCGCCCGGCCGAGGACGGCCCGGTACGGGCCCGGAGGGGCCGTTCAGCCGCGCTTCGCGACCGGGCGCGGCTCGGGCGCCGACTTGTCGATGGCCGCCAGCGACCGGCGCACCTGGTTGCGGTCGGTGGTGTACCAGAACTCCGGCATCGACGAGCGGAAGTAACCGCCGTAGCGGGCCGTCGCCAGCCGCGGGTCCAGCACCGCCACCACGCCCCGGTCCTCCGCCGCGCGCACCAGCCGGCCGGCGCCCTGCGCCATCAGCAGCGCCGCGTGGTTGGCCGCGACGGCCATGAATCCGTTGCCGCCGGCCTCCTCCACCGCCTTCTGCCGGGCACTCATCAGCGGGTCGTCCGGACGGGGGAACGGAATCCGGTCCATCACCACCAACTGGCAGGCCGACCCCGGGACGTCGACGCCCTGCCAGAGCGAGAGGGTGCCGAACAGGCAGGCCTCCGGTTCGGAGGCGAACTCCCGGATCAACTCGCCGAGGGTGTCCTCGCCCTGCAGCAGAATCCGGTTGTCGAGCCGCTCCCGCATCGCCTCCGCCGCCGCCTGCGCCGCCCGCATCGAGGAGAACAGCCCGAGGGTGCGGCCGCCGGCCGCGCCGATCAGCTCCTCCAGCTCGGCCAGCATCTCCGGCCGGTCGGGCTCGCGGCCCGGCGGCGGCAGGTGCCTGGCGACGTACAGGATGCCCTGCCTGGGGTAGTCGAAGGGCGAGCCGACGTCGATCCCGCGCCAGTACGGCGGGGTGTCCTCGCCGAACTCCAGCTCCGGGTCCTGCGGGGTGCGGACGTCCGCCAGCCGGCCCTCGCCGGGCAGGCCGAGCGAGCCGGCCACGCCGTTGAAGTCGCCGCCGAGCTTGAGGGTGGCCGAGGTGAGGACGACCGACCGCTCCTTGTAGAGGTTCTCCCGCAGCAGCCCGGCGACGTTCAGCGGGGCCACCCGCAGCGAGGCGGTGCCCGGCCCGAACCGGTCGGAGCGCTCGATCCACACCACGTCGTACTCGGACTCCGCGAGCAGCCGCTCCGCCGTCTCGTGCAGGGTCTCGGCGGAGGCCATCGCCTGCTTGCGCACGGCGTCCTCGTCACTGAGGGCCTTGTCCCTGGTCTCCCCCAGTGAGGTGATGACCTGGCGGGCGGCGTCCCGGATCGCCGACACCGCGTAGGAGAGGTACTCGGGCAGTTCCTCGACCCGGCCGGGCTGCGCGGTCTCCATCAGCCCGTGGTAGCTCTCGGCGGCGGCCTGCAGGGCGTCCACCGACTTCTCGTTGGCGAGCCTGGCGGCCCGCTTCACCGCCCGGTTGACGGCGCCGACCGTCAGCTCGGCGGTGGCGGCGCCCGTCACCCGGTTCACCAGCTCGTGCGCCTCGTCGACGATCAGCATCGCGTGCTCGGGCAGCACCGGCGCGCCCTCGATGGCGTCGATCGCCAGCATCGCGTGGTTGGTGACCACGACGTCCGCCAGCTTGGCCCGTTCGCGGGCCTTCTCGGCGAAGCACTCCTGGCCGTACGCGCACCTGGTGGCGCCCAGGCACTCCTTGGAGGTGACCGCGAGCTGGGCCCAGGCCTTGTCCGAGACGCCGGGGGTGAGGTCGTCGCGGTCACCGGTCTCGGTCTCGTCGGCCCACTCGCGCAGCCGCAGGACGTCCCGGCCGAGCTTGCCGGTGGGGCCGCCGAGCGCCTCGACCGGGTCGAACAGGCCCTCGCCCTCCTCGCCGGGGGTGCCCTCGTGCGCCCGGTGCAGGCAGAGGTAGTTCGAGCGCCCCTTGAGCATCGCGAACTCCGGCCGGCGGCGGAGCACCGGGTGGAGTGCCTCGACCGTCCGCGGCAAGTCCCGCTCCACCAGCTGGCGCTGGAGCGCGAGGGTGGCCGTGGCGACGACCACCTTGTCGCCGTGGGCCAGCGCCGGAACCAGGTAGGCGAGGGACTTGCCGGTGCCGGTGCCGGCCTGGACGAGCAGGTGCTCGCCGTGGTCGACGGCGTCGGCCACGGCCTCGGCCATCCGGACCTGGCCGGGGCGCTCCACACCGCCGACCGCGGCGACGGCCGCGTGCAGCAGGTCCGGAAGCCGCGAGCGCTTCACCGCGGGCTGGGCGGCGGGCTCGGCGTCGTCTTCACCGGGCAGGGGCTGGGGTTCGGAGTCGTTCGTCATCGCGCCCCCACCCTACGGCGCGGCACTGACAATCCGGGTGCGCTGCCCGGGCAGCGCCGCCAGGACACCGGGGTGCAGCACGTTGGGCACCTCGCCGTGGACGGCGGCGTGCGGGCGCTCGGGCCGGTCCCGGTAGCCGTCCAGCAGGAGCCGGTTGCGGTTGAGGCAGAGCCGGTCGATCGCCGGACGGAACAGGTCGAAGAGCGCGAAGCGCTCGCCCAGCTCGGGGAAGCGCGCCTGGTAGCGCAGGATCTCCGCCCGCAGCAGCGCCCAGAACTCGGCCTCGGGCAGCCCGAGCTGCTCGTCGAGCAGCGGCGCCAGGTAGCGGTAGACGCCGATGAACAGGCCGGAGTGCAGGAACTGGCAGAGGTAGTCCGGCCGGTCCCGCAGCAGCACCTCGCCGATCTCCGCGGGGATCCCGCGCAGCTCGGGCAGGTCCTGGTCGCTGAGGTTGACGTCGTCGACGAAGTCCTTCACCGCCAGGCGGACCGGCACGTCGTCCGCGTCGAAGACCACGATGGCGTTCTCGCCGTGCGGGGAGAACACGGTGCCGTACCGGTAGAGGAAGTGCAGCAGCGGCGGCAGCATCGCGCCGAACAGGCGGCCCACCCACTGCGCCGGGGTCAGCCCCGAGCGGGCGATCAGCTCGGCGCTGAGCGCCCGGCCGTCGGAGCCGCACTGCAACAGCGCGGCCAGCGTCCGGGCCCGCTCCCCCTCGGCGAGGAAGGGGCCGAGCGGCTCGCGCCAGATCGCGCCGAGCAGCTCCTTGTACTGGTAGGGGACTTCGGGCAGCTCGCGGTAGACCGGGTGGTCCACGGTGACGGAGGCGATCTCGCCGAGCAGGATCACCCGGCACTCGTCCCGGAGGAACGCGTCGCCGTCCCGCAGCCCGTGGATCCAGCGGGTCACGGCCGGTGCGACCAGCGTGCGCTCGGTGGGCAGGCCGCGCCAGACCAGGGTGTTGAGGATGGCGAGCGGCAGCTTCACGGTGCAGCGCTCGGGGCGGGTGACGTTGAAGAAGGAGCGGATGGACTGCTGGGGCAGCCGCAGGTCGCCGTCCGAGGGCAGCGGGACGATCTCCCCGCTGGCGATCCAGGGGGCGAACAGCGGCACCACCGTCTCGTCCCACTGCCAGGGGTGGACGGGCAGCAGCAGGTAGTCCTCCGCCCGGTCGCCGAGCACCGACCGCAGGGCCGCCGGGTCGTCCAGCTCGGCGCGGTAGAGCTCCTCCGGCCGCTCCAGCCCCGGGGTGCCGCGGTAGGTGGCGAGCCGCTTGTGCACCGCGATCCAGGGCAGCGGCCGGGGTGTGCGGGCCTCCGGCGCCCAGCGGGCGGCGTCCGCGGCGGAGAAGCCCAGCCGGCCCTTGTTGGGGACGATCCACGGGTGCCCGCCCTGGCGGCCCTCCAGCTCGGTGTGGCCGAGGTCGGCCAGCTCGGCGGCGGTCGGCGCGGTGGCGATCTGGTGGGCGTCGGCGACCAGCGTCGCGGTGAGCTCGCGGACCAGGTGGCCGATGGTGTCGCCGCCGAGGCCGAGGTCGTGCCGGGCGTACTGGAGGAAGCGCAGCGGATCGAGCTCCGGGTCGTGCGAACAGTGCAGGCCGGTCGGGTCGACCTGCCAGCTGCCGTACGCGCCGCGGCGGGCGGTGAACCGGTACGTGACGGCGCCGGACAGGGTGAGCCGGTGCGCGCCGTCGCCCTCCGCGACCGGGGTGATCAGCTCCTCGTACGCGAACTCGCCGAGCATCTTGGCCAGCATCGCCCGGCGGGCCCGCTGCCAGTGCTCCGGGGTGAGCTGCGGGGGCAGGTACAGCGGCGGCTCAGCGGCTGGCTGCTGCGGCACGGGTCCACTCCTGGGGTCGCGGGAAGCCTGCGGTGGTCGGGGCGGCGGCACCGGCGCCGGCCGCCGGGGCGTGCGGCGCGGATCCGGGTGGGGCGAAGCCGGTCCAGGCGGTGCGGCCGGGCAGTCGGTGGACGGTCCGCCCGGCGACGGCGTTGAGGATCACGGCGGCCCGGTGGGCGCCGAGCCCGAGGTCGGGGGCGCCGACGCCGTGGGTGTGCAGTTCGGCGTTCTGAACGTACAGGCCGCCGGTCAACTCCGGGAGGGTGGCGACACGGTGGTCGAGCCCGACGCGGTAGCGCCCGGAGCCGTCCCAGTCGATCAGGGCGGCCAGCGGTTCGAGGGCGGCCGGCCGCGCCGCCCGGTACCCGGTGGCGAGCACCACCGCGTCGGTGCGCAGGACGTGCTCGACCGCCGAGTCGACGTGCCGGCAGTGCAGTTCAAGCCCCCCGCAGGGGCCGGCCTGGGCTTCGACCACGGCGGTGCCGGGGGTGATCTCCACCGCGACGGAGTCGATCGGGCGGCCGATGGTGCGCTCGTACAGGTGGTCGTGGATCTCGGCGAGCGTCTCCGCGCTGGCGGCCTTGTGCAGCTGCCACTGGGCGGCGACCAGCCGGTCGCGGGCGTCGGCGGGCAGGCCGTGGAAGTAGCGGGTGTAGTCCGGGGTGAAGTGCTCCAGGCCGAGCTTGGAGTACTCCATCGGGGCCAGCGCGCGGGTGCGGGTGAGCCAGCGCAGCCGGGTGCCGTCCTGCTCGTGCCGGCGCAGCAGGTCGAGGAACACCTCCGCGCCGGACTGGCCGGAGCCGACGACCGTGATGTCGCGGGCCGCGTCCAGGGCCGCGCGGCGCTCCAGGTAGTCGGCGGAGTGCCAGACCAGCGGATGCCCTTCGAGGGCGGCGAAGGCCTCCGGCAGGACCGGGCGGGTGCCGACGCCGAGGACGACGTTGCGGGCGAGCGCGGTGCTCCGCTCCCCGGTGGCGGTGTCGGTGAGTTCGGCCCGGAACAGGCCGTCGGACCAGTGCAGTGCGGTGACCTCGGTGCCGAAGCGGCAGGCGGTGAGGCGTTCGGCGGCCCAGCGGCAGTAGTGGTCGTACTCGCGGCGGGGCAGTTGGAAGCGCTCGGCGAAGTAGAACGGGAAGAGCCGGTCCTGCTCGCGCAGGTAGTTGAGGAAGGACCAGGGGCTGGTCGGGTCGACCAGCGAGACCAGGTCGGCCAGGAAGGGCACCTGCATCCGGGCGCCGTCGACCAGCATCCCCGGGTGCCAGCGGAACTCCGGCCGCGCCTCGCAGAACAGCGTGCGCAGGCCGTCGACGCGCTCCGCCAGCGCCGCGAGCGAGAGGTTGAACGGGCCGATGCCGACGCCGAGCAGGTCGTAGGGGTCGGGGGTGGGCGTTTCCATGGAGGAGGAGGTGTCCTAGGGGAGGGGCAGCGGCTCGTGGGCCGGGCGGCCGGGCGGGCGTTGGCGGATCATCAGGGCGGCGCGCTTGGTGGGCAGGTCCAGTTCGGCGGCGAGCTCGAACCCGGCCCGCTCGAAGGCGCGTACGGACGGCAGGTTGCGCACGTCGGGTTCGGCGACCACCCGGTGGCAGCGCGGCCGGACCTGGAGGATGCGGTCGGCCAGGGCCGTCAGGAGCAGCGTGCCCAGGCCCCGGCCGCGGGCCCGGGAGGGGCCGAGCAGCAGGTGGATGCCGGTGTCGTGGGGGCGGACGGGGTAGTGCCGGGCGAGCGGGTCGAGATCGGCCCGGTAGACCTCCCAATAGCTCATCGGGCTGCCGTCCAGCAGGCCCATGCAGGGCACGCTGCGGCCGTCGCCCTCCAGTTGCCCGCGCAGGTGCTGCTCGGTGGTGGCGGGCGGTCCGTCGAGCTCCCAGAAGGCGGCCACCTCGGGGTCGTTCATCCAGCCGGCGAGCAGTTCCAGGTCGGCGGCGAGCCGGACGGGGCGCAGCCGGAAGTCCCCCGCGTCGGTGGGCATGGTGCCCCAGCGGGCGATGCCGTCGAGCAGGTCGGCGGGGGCGCGCGGCGCCGGGGGCGCGAACCGCCCGGGTGCCCCTGTACGGGAGGCGGCCGTCATGCGGCGGCCACCGGGTTGGCGATGTCCACGTACACCGACTGGGTCTCGACCGGGCCGACCAGTTCGTCGAGCCCGTTCAACCGGGTCAGCAGGTTGGCCTTGCAGCGCAGGGTGGGCGATTCGAGCAGGTGCGCGGGCAGTGTGGAGCCGGTGGCGCGGGCCCGGGGGCCGGACAGGAACCGGCGCAGCGCGGCCAGCAGCACCCGTTCGTCGGCGAGCCGCTGGGATCCCAGGGCGCCGATCAGGCCGAGCACGTGGTTGATGCCGAGGTAGTAGGCGAAGCGCTCGTCCGCGGTGGCGTCGGCGACGAAGGTGTCGCTGGCCTCGCCCAGGCCGGGCAGTCGGGCGTGCAGCCGCTCGGCGTGCGAGGCGCGGAAGTAGTAGCCCTGGTTGTCGCGGTAGCGGCCGCCGACCGGCCAGCCGGCGGTGTCCAGCAGGACGAGGCTGTTCTGCTGGTGGGCCTCCAGGGCGATGCCGGCCCGGCCGTCCAGCCAGAGCGCGGGCAGCACGACGGCGTCGAGGTAGCGGAGGAACCACTCGGTGGCCACCGTCCGGAGCGGCCGGCCGCAGCGCCCGGAGAGCGTCCGCAGGAGGTCGCCCAGCCGGGAGCGGACCGGGCCGTCCTGACCGAGCGGCTGCTCGGCGACGAGGCCGGCCACGCAGAGCGCGCGCTGGTCGGGGCCGAAGGGCTGGCGGCGCAGCACGGTGTCCAGGCCGCCGGGGTCGGCGGGGCCGTCCTGCCCGGGGGCGGCGGGCAGGTCCACCCCGATCCAGGCCGGGTCCCGGACGATGTCGAAGCCGGGGTGGGCGGCGCGCCACTCGTCACCGAGGCCGCTCTCCAGCAGGCGGTGCACCTCCAGGCCCCGGTGGAGTTCCTTGCGGAGGTTCTCCCGGCGGGAGTTGGTGATCCGCAGGCCCAGCGAGAGCTTGAGCATCCAGGGGGTGCCCGGGCGGCAGACGGTCCGGACGGAGGAGGTCGGGTACCACGGGTCGCCGTGCGGGCCGAGGTCGTGCAGGCGCCCCTCGGCGAGCAGCGCGGCGACGGCCGGGCGCAGTGCCAATTCGCGGGCCTGCCAGGGGTGCAGCGGCAGGGCGGCGGTGCCGGGCGGGAGCAGGCCCGGGGCGCCCAGCAGGCCTTCGGTGAGCTGTTCGGCGCTCTCGGTCAGCGCGGATCCGGCGGCGAGCAGGTCGCGGTCCACGGCGTACCAGTGCAGCGGGAAGGAGCCGCGCAGCTCGGGCGAGTAGGCGGCGCTCTGGGCCGGGCCGAGGCCGTCGCGGCTCTTCGGGGTGGGGTGCAGCGGGTGGCCGAGCAGCAGGTCCTGCTCCGCCGCGAGGAACGGCGAGGCGGGTTGCCCGGCGGGCGGGGCGGGGGCCTCGCGCCGGTGGGCGAGGATGTCGGCGGTGCGGGTCACGGAGTCGGCGACCCGGGCGGCGAGGTCGGCGATCCGGCCGGGGTCGGGCCGGTCGGCGGCGGCCGCGGCGAGCAGGGCGGCGGCCGTGACCGCGTCGACGGGGGTCTCGCCGGCACCGGGCCCGGCCGGGGTGCCGGGCACGGTCGCGGCCAGGGCCGGCCCGAGCGGGGCCGGCCCGAGCGGGGCCGGCCCGTCGAGGGTGGCCGCACCGAACCGGTGCCAGCCGCAGGCCGACCAGTGGCGGACCGGGACGGTGAGCCGGGCCGCGCCGCCGAGGACGGCGATCCGCAGCAGGCCGTCGGGGCCGGGGCTCGCCCCCGTCTCCCGCGCCCAGCAGCGCAGCAGGGCCTCCAGCGCCGCCTGTTCGGCGGCCACGGCCGGATCCCGGTGCAGCAGCCGGTCAGGCTCGGCGGCGTCGCGGGCCGCGGCGGGCTCGGGCCGTGCTTCGGGCCGGTCCGGTGCCGCCCGCTCCGGGCCGGCCTGTTCCTGGCCGGCCGGCTCCGCCCCGGCCTGGTCGCCCGTCGCCTGCTGCGGCAGGTACGGGACTGCGGTCGGGGCTCCGGTGAGGGCGGTGCTCAAGGCTGCTCCTTGGGGCGCGGGGTGACTCCGGGCGCGGCACTGTCGGGGATGTCTGGCGGGCACCTCTCACCGTGCTTCAGGTAAGGGTTACCTATCCCTGAGGGGTGATCACAAGAAAGGATCACTCGTTGGGGTGAAGACCGGCGGTTACTCACCCTCAGGGGGGAGTTCCTGCTGTCTCCGCGGGACGTCTCCCGAGGTCGCGACCGTGCGTCCGGACGGGCCGCGCCGCTCGCCGGCGGGGTACCGGCGGCCGGTGCCCGGGCGGCCCTGCGAGCGCTGTGTCACGGAACGGTGACCTTCCATCATGGTCCGCAACCGGGGGGCGGCCACCACCGTCCTGATGGCCGGTGGAAGACTCCACCATGCCCGCGACGCGGCCGCGGTCCGGCGGTCGCGCACCACCGGCGGCCGGTCGTCGGCGCCGGACCGCGCACCACAGGGGGAGCCAAGCCCATGTCACCGATCCGCCGATCCGCCGACCGCACGTCCGGGGCGGCCGCCCGGCCGGGCCGGCCGCGCCGCAGCGCCGTCGGCGCGGCCCTCGCGGTGGCCCTCCTCGTCGGCGCCTGCGCCTGCGGCCCCGGCTCCGGCTCCGATGACAAGGCCGCCGCGCCGTCGACCGCCACCAACGCGGCGGGCGGCGGCGGAGTGATCGGCGGGCTGACGCTCCCCACGGGGCTGCCGTCCGGCCTGCTCGACGGGCTGCCGAAGACCTGGGACGACCTGAAGAAGTGGAAGTTCGAGGACTGGGACAACTGGGCCAACCAGCACGTCTTCAACAACCCCGTGGTCAAGGACTTCTGGAACCCGGACAAGATGGGCGACTCCAAGCCGGCCGACCCGGCCCCGCCGGCCACGCCGCCGGCCGCCGGCAGCGGGGCCAACGACCCCGAGCCGCCCGTGGTCAAGGCCACCCCGGTGGCCCGCCCCTACACCAAGCAGCCGTCGGGCAAGGTCTTCTTCAGCGCCGAGGGCGGTCGGGGCAACTGCTCGGCCACCGTGATCGCCGACCCGGCCCACCCGGGCAAGAGCAACCTGGTGTGGACCGCCGGCCACTGCGTCCACCAGGGCAAGGGCGGCGGCTTCTACAAGGACCTGGTCTTCGTTCCCGCGTACAACGACTCCGGTGCCTCCAGCGGCGGGAAGAAGGCCCCGCTGGACCAGCTCGCACCGCTGGGCACCTGGTGGGCCGACAAGGTCGTGCCCTCCCCGCAGTGGACGGCCGAGGGCGGCGGCACGGGCGACGCGGCGAACCAGTACGACTTCGCCGTGATGCGGGTGCACAACCAGAACGGCGGCGGCAAGTCGCTGGAGGAGACGGTCGGTTCGGCCGTTCCGGTCTGGTTCGACGCCCCGCGCGAGACGCTCGCCGTCGCGGCCTGGGGCTACCCGCTCGTCAAGCCCTTCGACGGCCAGGAGCTGTACCGGTGCGACGGCGGCAAGCCGTCCCGGCTGACCTTCGACCCCAAGCGCCCGTCGATGATGACCATCGGCTGCAACATGACCCAGGGGTCGAGCGGCGGCGGCTGGTTCGCCACCATGCCGGACGGGCGGACCGCGCTGATCAGCAACACCTCGATCGGCACCCAGGAGCACACCTCGCTGAGCGGCCCGTACCTGGAGACCGTCGCCAAGCAGGCGCTGGACTACATCTCCAAGAAGTAGCCGACTCCGGGGCGTGGGCGGGGGCCTCGGCCCGGCGCCGGGCCGGCCCCTGCCCGCACCACCACCACACACGACGACAACGGGGAACCCACAGCATGTCGAACACCGTCCGCCGAAGCCCGCTCCGCGGCCGTGCCGTCCTGGCGTCCGCCGCGGTCCTGGCCGCCCTCTCGCTCACCGCGACCGCCTGCGGTCCGGAGAACGGCAGTACCGACGCGGGTCCGGCCCCCGCGGGCGCCGCCACGGCGACGACCGCGGCGGCCAAGCCGGGCCTCGGCCTGCCCACCAGCCTCGCCGACCTCGCGAACTGGAGCCTGGACGACTGGGCGAAGTTCGCCAACGACAACATCCTGAAGAACGACGTCGTCAAGGGCTTCTGGGACACCGCGAAGATGGAGGCGGCCGCCGGCCGGGACACTCCCGAGTTCACCACCCAGAGCGCGACGGCCCAGAACGAGACCGACCCCCAGCTGCCGAACCCGATACCGGCGAAGCCCCAGGCCCACCCGTACAGCGCCGCGACCGCGGTGCTCGGCAAGCTGTTCCTGGAGGACGGCAAGGGCGGCGGCGGCTACTGCTCCGCCACCGTGGTGAGCGATCCGGCGAACCCGGGCCGCAGCAACCTGGTGTACACCGCCTCGCACTGCCTGCACGAGGGCAAGGGCGGCACGTTCTTCAAGAAGATGACCTTCGTCCCGTCCTTCAACAAGAGCGGGGCCTACAGCAACGGGAAGAAGGCCGGCGAGGCCGAGCTGGCCCCGTACGGCTGGTGGGCGGCCGACGAGGCCTACGTGAGCCCGCAGTGGGCGGCGGAGGGCGGCCACGACGGCGGTCCGGTCAGCCAGTACGACTTCGGGATGATCCACGTGCACAACATGAACGGCGACGGGAAGTCGTTGGAGGAGACCGTCGGCAGCTCCGTCCCGGTCTGGTTCAACGCCCCGCGCGAGCAGATCGGCTCGGCCTTCGCGTACGGCTACCCCTCGGCCGCGCCGTTCGACGGCCGGGAGCTGGAGCACTGCGACTCCACGATCAAGCCGGCCAAGCTGTCCTTCGACGCGGCCCGTCCCACCATGTACGCGATCGGCTGCACGATGACCCCCGGCTCCAGCGGTGGCGGCTGGTTCGTCACCAAGGACGGCAAGCCGGCGCTGATCAGCGTCAACTCGATCGGCCCGAAGCCGGCCGCCTGGATGGCCGGCCCGTCGCTGCAGGCCCAGGCGAAGAACATGTTCGACTACGTGAGCAAGCGCAAGCGCTGACCGGTCGGGTGCGCAGGCACCGACTGGCGGACGCGGCGGGGCCCGGGGGGCGGGGGGGCCGCGGGGGGGGCGCCGCCGGGGCCGCGGGGGCGCGGGGCGGGGCGGGCGCGCGGGGGGGCCCGCGGGGGGTGGGCCGGGTCGG
>NZ_JBHUSG010000034.1:0-14195 GCF_042673745.1 Kitasatospora sp. NPDC057015 | reverse complement strand
TGCCACCCGGTGAGCCCCCCCTCGCGCTCCCCGGGGGGGGGCCCTGCCCCGGAGGGGGGGACGCGGCGGGGCCGGGGGGCCCGCCCGCCGCGGCGGGGGGCCCCCCGGGCCCCGGGGTACCGCGCGGCGGGCCTCAGCCCTGGGTCACCACGGTGTAGCGCTCCAGCTCGGACGCCAGCTCGGCGGCCACCTTGGCCCTGAGCAGCGTGCCCTCACCGGTGTGCTCGGTGGACAGCAGCTCACCCTCGGCGTGCACCCGGGAGACCAGGTCGCCCCGGGTGTACGGCACCAGGACCTGCAGCTCGATGGCGGGGCGCGGCAGCTCGTCGTCGATGAGGCGCAGCAGCTCCGCCATGCCCTGACCGCTGCGGGCCGACACCACGATGGCGTGCGGCTCACGGCGCAGCAGGCGCTGCAGCACGAGCGGGTCGGCGGCGTCCGCCTTGTTGATGACCACGATCTCCGGCACGTTCTGCGCGTCGACCGAGACGATCACCTCGCGGACGGCCGCCAGCTGGGTCTCCGGCTCGGGGTGCGAGCCGTCCACCACGTGCAGGATGAGGTCGGCGTCGGCGACCTCCTCCATGGTCGAGCGGAAGGCCTCGACCAGGTGGTGCGGCAGGTGCCGGACGAAGCCGACGGTGTCGGCCAGCGTGTACACCCGGCCGCTGGGCGTCTGCGCCCGGCGGACGGTCGGGTCCAGGGTGGCGAACAGGGCGTTCTCCACCAGGACGCCGGCACCGGTGAGCCGGTTGAGCAGGGAGGACTTGCCGGCGTTGGTGTAGCCGGCGATGGCCACGGACGGCACCTGGTGGCGCTTGCGCTCCTGGCGCTTGGTGTCGCGGCCCTTCTTCATGTCGGCGATCTCCTTGCGGAGCTTCGCCATCTTCTCGCGGATCCGTCGCCGGTCCGTCTCGATCTTGGTCTCACCGGGACCACGGGTGGCCATGCCGCCACCGGAGGAGCCGGAGCCGCCACCACCCATCTGCCGGGAGAGCGACTGGCCCCAGCCTCGCAGCCGCGGCAGCATGTACTGCATCTGCGCGAGCGAGACCTGCGCCTTGCCCTCACGGGACTTGGCGTGCTGGGCGAAGATGTCGAGGATCAGGGCCGTCCGGTCGACGACCTTGACCTTGACGACGTCCTCCAGCTGGATCAGCTGGCCAGGGGTGAGCTCACCGTCGCAGACCACGGTGTCGGCGCCGGTCGCGGCGACGATGTCGCGCAGCTCGCGGGCCTTGCCGGAGCCGATGTAGGTGGCGGCGTCGGGCTTGTCACGGCGCTGGATCACACCGTCCAGCACCTCGGATCCGGCCGTCTCGGCGAGGGCGGCGAGCTCGGCGAGCGAGTTCTCCGCCTCCTGGACGGTGCCGTCCGTCCAGACGCCGACGAGTACCACGCGCTCCAGCCGGAGCTGGCGGTACTCGACCTCGGTGACGTCCTGGAGTTCGGTGGAGAGACCGACGACCCGGCGGAGCGCCGCGCGGTCGCTGCGGTCGTACTGGTCGCCGTCGTAGTGGCGGTCGAGGTCCTCGTCGATGGCCGCGAGGTCCTCGTCCATCAGGGCCTCGGCCCGGCGGTCGCCGAGGCGACGGGAGGAGTCATCGGAATGGTCGCGGGTTTCGAACGTGGAGGTCATTCTGTCCTTTGGCTAGCTGTGCGGATGGCCAGTGCGTGACCGTGTCGGACGGCCACACGTGGAGTCTGCCCAGCTGCCGCCCCGTGTACCATCCGGGCGGATCGGAGCAACCCTCGGGACCGCGGGGTGCAGGAAACGCTTCTACAGTCCTGGCAACGCCGCGGACCGGCCGTGAATTCCCCATGATGGTCGCACGCCCGGTCCGGACCGGTCATCCGCATTTCCGGCCCCCTCCGGCTCCGGCCGGCAGACGTCGTAGACCCCGGACACCCGCAGCATCGCCCGCATCACCAGCGGCAGCGTCCCGGCCGTCGGCAGTTCGATGGTGTAGGTGTGGCGGACCCTGAGCTCCTGCGGCGGCTCGACCTCCGCCGAGACGATGCCGATGCCCTCCGCGGACATCACCGCGGTGAGGTCGGCCAGCAGCCGGGGCCGGTTCAGCGCCTCGGCCCGCAGGGTGACCCGGTAGCCGGACGGCGGCACCGCGTCCGGCACCCAGGCCACGCCGAGCGGCCCGCGCCCGGCCGCCCGCATCCGCTCCCCCGCCGGGCAGCCGGTGCGGTGCACGGTCACGGCGCCGCCCCTGGTCGCGAAGCCGGTCACCTCGTCGGGCGGCACCGGCGTGCAGCAGCGCGCCAGCCGGACCGGCACCCCGGGCCTCCCTTCGACGGCGACCGGCGAGGCGCCGCGGCCGGCGGTCGGCGGCCCGGGCGGGGCGGGCTGCTCCGCCGAGGGGCCGGTGTGCACCACCGGCGCGCCGGCGGGGTGGTCGGCCAGCCAGCGCTCGATGGCCAGTCGCGCGCCCGGGGTCCGGGCGTAGGCCAGCCACTCGGGCGCCGGCCCGGACGGCTCGGCGCCGGCCGCGCCGCCGGGTTGCACCTCTCCGCCGCCCTCGGTGAGCACGCCCAGGACGTCGCCGTCCTCCAGCTGGGTGGAGAGTGCGGTGAGCCGGCCGTTGACCCGGGCCCCGATACATCGGTGCCCGGTCTCCTCGCCGATCAGGTACGCGGCGTCCACGCAGCTGGCGCCGGCGCGCAGCTGAAGCGTTTCGCCGCTCTCCGTCACCACCGTGATCTCGCGGTCGCCGGCCAGCTCGGCGGTGAGGGTGGACCAGAAGGCGTCCGGGTCGGGCGTCTCCTGCTGCCATTCCAGCAGCCGGCTGAGCCAGCCGGGCCTGGACGGGTCGGTCCGGTCCAGCTCGTCGCGCACGGCCGGCCCGGTCGGCTGCCCCGCGCCCTGTCCGCCCGGCTGGTGCGGGTCGCCCAGCGCGACCACGCCGGTCTCGGCGACCAGGTGCATCCGACGGGTGCGGACCAGGACCTCCACCACCTCGCCGTCCACCGCCACGGCGGTGTGCAGGGACTGGTAGAGGTTGAACTTGGGGGCCGCCACGAAGTCCTTGAACTCGCCCGGCAGCGGTGTCCAGCAGGTGTGCAGCTCGCCGAGCACGGCGTAGCAGTCGGCGTTCTCCTCGACCACCACCAGCACCCGCCCGAAGTCGGCGGGGTGCAGGCCCTGCGGCAGCCCGTCCCGCCCGGCCGCGCCGGAGCGCTTCACCATCACCCGGTGGACCGAGACGCCGTGCCGGGGCCGGACGGTGACCTCGGCCGCCACCCCGGCCTCGGCGAGCTGGCGGGCCAGGGCGTCCGTGAAGGGCCGCAGCAGCGTGTCGGGGGCGGCCTCGTGCACGGCGACCAGGGCCCGCGTCCGGGCGTGCTCCTCGGGGTGGAGGGTGGCGAAGACGATGTCCTCCAGCTCGGCCTTCACCACCTGGATGCCGAGCCGCTCGGCGAGCGGGATCAGCACGTCCTTGGTGACCTTGGCGATCCGCGCCTGGCTGGCGGGCTTCATGTGACGGATCGTCCGCATGTTGTGCAGCCGGTCGGCGAGCTTGATCACCATCACGCGTACGTCGTCGCCGGTGGCGACCAGCATCTTGCGGAAGGTCTCGGCCTCGGCGGCGGCGCCGAAGTCCACCTTCTCCAGCTTGGTGACGCCGTCGACCAGGTAGGCCACCTCGGGGCCGAAGTCGGCGCTCACCTGATCGAGCGTCACGTCGGTGTCCTCCACGGTGTCGTGGAGCAGCGAGGCGACCAGGGTGGTCGTCCCGGCGCCGAGCTGAGCCAGGATCATGGTGACGGCGAGCGGGTGGGTGATGAACGGCTCGCCGCTCTTGCGGGTCTGCCCGCGGTGGCTGGCCTCCGCCGTCCGGTAGGCCCGGCCGAGCAGGCCGAGGTCGGCCTGCGGGTGGTGCCGGCGGTGGGCCTGGACGATCGGTTCGATGGCGTCCGGCACGGGCTGGCGGCCGGTGGCGAGCAGCGCGGCCCTGCCCGCGCGGCCCAGGGCGCCCCGGCCGAGCCCGCCGAGCGGGCGTCTGACCGCACCGGGCCGCGCGGGGCGGGGAGCGCCTGCGGCCTGCGGGTCCGCGGGCTGCGGGTCGCTCGGCCGCGGGTCGGCGGGCGGGAGCGCGCTGGGCTGCAGGGCTGTGAACCCCGCGACACTGAGCTGCCCAGTCTCGGGCTGCCCGGCTTCGATGGTCATCGGCACCTCCGGCAGCAAGCACCGGAGCGACTGCCGACCCGGTGGTCCATGCTACCGAGGACAGCACGTTCCGCGATGCCCCGCTTCCCTTCCGTCATCGGGATCACCCGATCGGGGGGATTCGTGCCGGTACGAAATGGGCAAAACCGCCCGCCGTCCGACCCGGCGCGCCCTCACGGCCTCGCGCCGGGGGCCGCGCCGGGCGGCCGGGACCCGTCGGGCGGGCTCAGCGCGGGAGCGCGGCCAGCCAGCCGGGCTCCAGGACGCCGCTGCCGACGATCACCGCCGGGCCGGTCATCTCCACCCCTCCGTCGGGGCGTTCGGTGATGAGCAGCCGTCCGCCCGGCAGGTCCACGGTGTAGGTGACGCTCTCCCCGGTGACGGCGGGGTCGGCGCCGTCCCGGCGGGCCGCCGCGACGGCGACGGCGCAGGCGCCGGTGCCGCAGGAGCGGGTCTCGCCGGAGCCGCGCTCGTGCACCCGCATCGCCACGTGCCGCGGCCCGCGGTCCACCACGAACTCGACGTTCACGCCGTCCGGGTAGGCGCCCGCCGGGCTGGTCAGCGGCGCGCTGAGCAGGTCGCCGGCCTGGTCGAGGTCCTCGACGAAGGCGACCGCGTGCGGGTTGCCCATGTTCACGTTGAGGGCCGGCCAGCGCAGGTCGCCGACCGCCACCTCGACGTCGTCCGGTCCGGGCAGCCGGGCCGCGCCCATGTCCACGGTGATCCCGCCGGGGGTGCCGTCGGCCGCGTCCTCGGCGATCCGCACCCGGAGTACGCCCGCCCGGGTGGCGACGTCGAGCGGACCGGGCTCGGCGAGACCGGCGTGGACCAGGTACCGGGCGAAGACCCGCAGGCCGTTGCCGCACATCTCGGCGATGCTGCCGTCGGAGTTGCGGTAGTCCATGAACCACTCGGCCCGGTCGGCCAGCGCGGCGGAGACCGGGTCGGCGGCGGAGCGGACCACGCGCAGCAGGCCGTCACCGCCGATGCCCGCGCGCCGGTCGCAGAGCACCGCGACGGTCTCGGGGCCGATCGCCAGCCGTCCGTCGTGGTCGGGCAGGATGACGAAGTCGTTCTGGGTGCCGTGCCCCTTGAGGAAGGGGAGGCCGGCCGGCTGCAACGGGGATTCGCTCACACGGACGATGGTACCGAGTGGGACCCGGCGGCCGCGGTGGTCGGGCTCCCGCGGCGGCGTCAGCTGTGCAGGTGGACGACCCGCCAGACGGCGAGCGCGCAGGAGGCCAGGGCGATCAGGGTGTAGACCACGATGGCGCGCCAGCCGGCCCGGAGCCCGGAGCCGCGGCGCGGCAACCCGGGCCACTTGTAGCCGGCGTGCCGGGCGGCCATCGCCCCCCAGCCGACCGAGGCGGCGGTGAGCAGCAGGCCGAGCATCCCGACCATCGCCCCGCCGGAACCGAAGGCCAGCGGGAACCCGAACATCAGCGAGCCGACGGCCGCGAGCAGGGCGATCGGGAGCGTCTGCCACCAGCGGAGTCTTCGACGCGGGCGGATCTCCCGCTCGTGCACGACGGCGGCCGGCCCGAGGGCTTCGAACGCCGGCAGCGCCAGCGCGTACGAGGACGGACCGTCGAGCGGCGGCAGGTCGGAGATCTCCGCCAGTGCCGCGTGGTTCTCGACCGCTTCGGTGGTGGCACTCATCAGCTGCTCGGTTTCGGGGCCGGTACCCGTCGACACGCGGCCTCCCCTGACAGTTCGACACGAGTCCGGACTCACGGCCGGTGCGACCGGCCCGCGCGGCCGGTCTCCAATGCTTCGATGATGGCATGTCCCGGGTGGCCGACAGCGCGTCCCGAGGGGTCTTCGGGTGATCCGTGGCCATGACGTGATCCGGCTGTAACCGCCGGTTCGTCCTGCACGGGACGCTGCGCGCGCAACGGCACCGCCGACTGGCCGAATACCGCCGGAGAACGGCTCAGATCTGATGTCCGATCAGATCCAGGGAGCGCCGGAGCAGCTCGGCCGGGTCCGCGCCGGCCGGGCGGGAGAGCCAGTGGATGCGGTCGTCGCGCCGGAACCAGGACTCCTGGCGGCGGGCGAAGCGCTTGGTGGCCCGGACGGTCTCGGCCCGGGCCTCGTCCTCGGTGCACTCGCCGGCGAAGTGGTCCAGGACCTGCTGGTAGCCCAGCGCCCGGGCCGCCGTACGGCCCTCGCGCAGCCCGAGCCGCTCCAGGGCGCGGACCTCGTCCAGCAGGCCGGCCTGCCACATCCGGTCGACCCGCAGGGCGATCCGCTCGTCCAGCTCCGGGCGCGGCACCGCGACGCCGATCTGCACGACGTCGTAGACGGCGGTGTTGCCGGGCAGGTTGGCGGTGAACGGCCGGCCGGTGATCTCGATGACCTCCAGCGCGCGGACGATCCGTCGCCCGTTGCTCGTCAGGATGGCCTCGGCGGCGGCCGGGTCCAGCGCCGCCAGCCGCAGGTGCAGGGCGCCGGACCCGGCCTCCGCCAGCTCGGCCTCCAGCCGGGCGCGGACCGCCGGGTCGGTGCCCGGGAACTCCATCTCGTCGATCGCCGCCCGGACGTACAGCCCCGACCCGCCGACCAGTACGGGCGTGCGGCCGGCCGCGAGCAACCGGTCGATCTCGGCCCGGGCCAGCCGCTGGTACTCGGCGACGCTGGCGGCCTCGGTGACGTCCCAGACGTCGAGGAGGTGGTGCGGGACGCCGGCCCGCTCTCCGACCGTGAGCTTGGCGGTGCCGATGTCCATGCCGCGGTAGAGCTGCATCGAGTCGGTGTTGATCACCTCGCCGTCGAGGCTGCGGGCGAGGGCGACGGCCAGGTCGGACTTGCCGGCGGCGGTCGCGCCGACCACCGAGACGACACGGGGCGGGGTGGGGAGGGGGCTGCTCACGGTGCAAGTCTCGCAAAACCGCCGCCGCGCCGGTCCGCTCCCTCCCGGAGCGGGCCGACTGCGAGACGATATGACCGGTATCGGGTGTTTCGACGGCCGATACCGGCCCGGCCCGCACCGGCGGGGGCCGGAGAACGACTCGGCGCGCGCCAGCGTTGGGTGAAGGAGAAGGACGATCGGCCTCCGGGCCGCAGCGGCCGGACGCGACACGGGAGACGTCATCATGGGCATGATGGACAACCTCAAGGGCAAGGCCGAGGAGCTCAAGGAGAAGGCCAGCGAGCTCACCGGCAAGCACAACGACCAGATCGACCACGCGGTCGACAAGGCCGGCGAGGCGATCGACAAGGTCACCAAGGGCAAGTACAGCGAGAAGATCGAGCACGGGGCGACGAAGGCCAAGGGCGCGGTGGACGGCTTCGCCCACAAGCCCGGCCACCCGGACGGGCCCGGCGCCGGCAGCACCGACGGCGACGGCCGGGGGCCGACCGGCTGAGGCCCCGCCGTCACCCGGCCGGCCGCGGCGCGGTCAGCGCCAGGTGGCCACGAAGTACCCGACGCCGTACGGCGCGTCCTGGTAGCCGAGGCGGGCCCGCAGGTCCGTGCCCTCCGCGGCGCCGGCCAGCACCTGCCAGGGCGCGCGGCCGTCGACCTGCAGCTCGGCGGACAGCTCCGCGTCCAGCGCGGCGAGCGCGGCCGGATCGGCCGAGCCCAGCGCCCGCGCGACGGCCTCGTCGTAGGCCTCGGCCCGCTCGTCGAAGTAGCCCGGTGCCTTCACCGAGCGGCAGGCGCTGCCGTCACCCATCACCAGCAGGCCGACCCGGTCGGCGAGGCCGGCCAGGCCCTTGCCGAGGCCGGTCATCCGGTCGGCGGGCGAGTCGGCGGGGACGGCGCAGGCGTGCGTCGGCAGGGCCACGGCCGCCCGGTCCAGCAGCCAGGCGCCGACCGTGAGCGACGGCGTGAGCTCCGGCCCGTCGACGCCGCCGGACGGCAGCCGGACCGCCAGCCCGACCCCGTACCGGCGGAACGAGCCGGCCCCGCCCTCGGTCCACACCTCGGGCTCGGGCCCGGTGCCGACCACGACGATCAGCTCGGGCCCGGCCGCCAGCAGTTCGGCCACCGCCTCCGCGCAGGCCGCGCGCAGCGGCTCCAGCTCGCCCGCCGCGCCGGCGGCGACCTCCGGCACGAGCAGCGGCGGACAGGGGCACACGGCGGCGGCTACGAGCATGCGGATCACTCTATCCGGGGCGGGCCGCCCGCCGGGGCAGGTCCTCACCGACGGCTCCCGGCCGGTACGGCGGCGGCCCGGCGGGAGAACCCGCCGGGCCGCCGCTGCGAAGCGCGTCCGGTACGACGCGCGCCCGGTGAACCGTTCGAACCGCTCGCTCAGTCGCCGCAGCAGGCGCCGGCCGGGGCGACGGCCAGCGGCGCGGGCGCCCCGATGCCGGGCAGGCCCAGCATCACACCGGCCGGCTTGGCGGCCGGGGCGGCCTGCCGCTTCTCCCAGGCGTCGCCCGCCCGGGTGCGGCGCACGGCCGTGGTCGGGCCCTCCGCGAGCAGGTGGTGCGGCGCCGCGTAGGTGATCTCGACCGTCACCACGTCGCCCGGGCGAACCGGCTCGGCGGGCCGGGTGAAGTGCACCAGGCGGTTGTCCGGCGCCCGGCCGGAGAGGCGGTCGGTGCGGTCGTCCTTCTTGCCCTCGCCCTCGGCGACCAGGACCTCCAGGGTGCGGCCGACCTGCTTCTTGTTCTCCTCCCAGGAGATCTCCTCCTGGAGGGCGATCAGCCGGTTGTAGCGCTCCTGCACGACGGCCTTGGGGATCTGGTCCGCCATCTCGGCGGCCGGGGTGCCGGGGCGCTTGGAGTACTGGAAGGTGAAGGCGTTGGCGAACCGCGCCTCGCGGACGGTGTGCATGGTCTGCTCGAAGTCCTCCTCGGTCTCGCCGGGGAAGCCCACGATGATGTCGGTGGAGATCGCCGCGTCCGGCATCGCCTCGCGCACCTTGCGGATGATCCCGAGGAACCGCTCCTGCCGGTACGAGCGGCGCATCGCCTTCAGCACGGTGTCCGAGCCGGACTGCAGCGGCATGTGCAGCTGGTGCATCACGTTCGGGGTCTCGGCCATCGCGGCGATCACGTCGTCGGTGAAGTCGCGCGGGTGCGGGGAGGTGAAGCGGATCCGCTCCAGGCCCTCGATCTGCCCGGCGGCGCGCAGCAGCTTCGAGAACGCCTCGCGGTCGCCCAGGTCGGAACCGTACGCGTTGACGTTCTGGCCGAGCAGCGTCACCTCGATGACGCCCTCGCCGACCAGCGCCTCGATCTCGGCGAGGACGTCGCCGGGACGGCGGTCCTCCTCCTTGCCGCGCAGCGCGGGGACGATGCAGAAGGTGCAGGTGTTGTTGCAGCCCACCGAGATGGCGACCCAGGCGGCGTACGCGGACTCGCGGCGGGTCGGCAGCGTGGAGGGGAAGGTCTCCAGCGACTCCAGGATCTCCACCTGTGCCTGCTGCTCGATCCGGGCGCGCTCCAGCAGGGCGGGCAGGTGCCCGATGTTGTGCGTGCCGAAGACCACGTCGACCCACGGCGCCTTGCGCACGATGGTGTCGCGGTCCTTCTGCGCGAGGCACCCGCCGACGGCGATCTGCATCCCCTTGTGGCGGGTCTTCGCGGGCGCCAGCTGGCCGAGGTTGCCGTACAGCTTGTTGTCGGCGTTCTCGCGCACCGCGCAGGTGTTGAAGACCACCAGGTCGGGATCCCCGTCCGAGGTGGCCTTCACGTATCCCGCGTCCTCCAGCAGCCCGGACAGGCGCTCGGAGTCGTGGACGTTCATCTGGCAGCCGTACGTGACGACCTTGTAGCTCTTCAATCCGCTGTCACCGCTCACACAGACCAGGGTAAGGGCACGGCGCCCGGCCTCTCCCGGGCCGTCGCGGAACGCCGCGGAGCCGCCCCGGCGCCGGCGCCGGGGGCGCCCGCCCGGCGTCACAACTCGGTCCCTACCCCGGGCCGACCCTCCCGTTCTCCCCGCCGGGCTGGCAGTATCCCCCCATGGCCGCCTCCCCCACCGCCCGCCTCGGCGCCGCCGCCCGCGCGGCCGCCCGCAGCCGGCTGTGGCGCGCCGTGCTGGCGTTGGTGCTGGTGGCGGCCGCACTGGGCGGCTGGTGGCTGTCGGCCGCCGGGTCCCCCGGGTACCCCCGCGGCGAGACCCGCTTCGCCACCGGGGTCCAGCGCGGGGTGTACGACCGGTACGGCCAGCTGCTGCAGGAGCACGTCGCGGGCGCGATGCCCGGGGTCCGGCTGCGGCTGGACAACTCCCAGGGCTCCGTCGACAACCTGGAGCGGGTGACCTCCGGGCGGGACGACTTCGCGATCGCGACCGCCGACTCCGTCGCCAACTACAACGGCCCCGGCAAGGACCGGCTGCGGGCGATCGCCCGGCTCTACGACGACTACCTGCAGCTGGTCGTCCCGGCGAACTCCCCGGTGGGCCGCACCGCCGACCTGAAGGGACTGCGGGTGGGCGTCGGCCAGTCGCTGTCCGGCGTGAACCTGGTCACCAGGCGGCTGCTGGCGGCGGCCGGACTCGACCCCGACAAGGACATCAGGCCCGCGATGCTGGGGGTCGGCGACGCCGCCGACCAGCTGAAGGCCGGCAGCCTCGACGCGTTCTTCTGGTCGGGCGGCCTGCCCACCAGCGCGCTCACCGACCTCTCCGAGCACGTCGGGATCAGGTTCGTGCCGCTCGGCGACCTCGCCGAGGTGCTGCACCGGGTCGAGGGCGGCGGCACGGACGCCTACCGGGCCGCGACCATCCCCACCAACACCTACCCGAAGGCCGGGCCGACCGAGCCGGTGGCCACCGTCGCGGTGCCGAACCTCCTGGTCACCCGGGACGACGTCGACACCGGCCTGGTCCAGGGGATGACCCGGGCGGTGATCGACAGCCGCGACCGGATCGGCGCCCAGGTGCACGCGGCGCAACTGGTGGACCTGCGCACCGCCGTCTACACCGACCCGCTGCCGCTGCACGAGGGCGCCCGGCGGTACTACCGCTCGGTCAAGCCGTAGGGCACGTCCGCGCGACCCGCAGGGCCCGACCGCCCGGTGCGCCGCGGGCCGCCCCGCCCACGGCCTCGACGGCGGCCGGCCGCCTCAGCCCTCGGAACGCCGCGGGACGGCCAGCGTCACCGCCAGGCCGGCCGGCTCGACCGGTGCGAAGGACAGCGTGCCGCCGCCGGCCAGCAGCAGGGTGCGGGCGATGGACAGGCCCAGGCCGGAGCCGTCGACGTTCTGGTGCCGGGGGCTGCGCCAGAAGCGGTCGCCGACCCGGGCCAGCTCCTCCTCGGTCAGGCCGGGGCCCGCGTCGTACACGGTGACCGCGACCTCCTCGCGCCGCACCGCCACCAGCAGCCGTACCGGGGCACCGGGCGGCGAGAACTTCAGGGCGTTGTCCAGCACCGCGTCCAGTGCGCTGCCGAAGCCGATCGGGTCGGCCAGGCCGAGGGCCAGCGGCGGACCGTCCCAGACCAGCTCGACGCCGCGCTGCACGGCCACCGGGCGCCAGGCGTCCATCCTGGCCAGCACCAGGGCGGTGAGGTCGGTGGGCTCCGGCTCCGGCCTGGCGTGCTCGGCGGTGGCGAGTCCCAGCAGGTCGTCCAGCACCCGGGCCAGCCGGACGCCCTCCTCACGGACGCCGCCGAGCTCCTCGTCGTGGCCGTCCGGCAGTTCCAGCCCGAGCAGCTCGACCCGCAGCAGCAGGGCGGCCAGCGGATTGCGCAGCTGGTGCGAGGCATCCGCCACGAAGGCCTTCTGCTGGTCGAGGGCGAGCACCACGTGGTCCGCCATCTCGTTGAAGGACCCGGCCAGGCGCTGCAGCTCGGGCGGCCCGCCGCCGGGCGCGACCCGGGCGTTCATCCGCCCGGTGGCGATGTCGTGGGTGGCGCGGTCCAGGGTGCGCACCGGGCGCAGCACCCACTCGGTGAGCCGGATCGCCAGCAGGACGGCGACGATCATCGCGACCGCCTCGCCGGCGCCGATGAACAGCCAGCGGTTGAGCACCCGGGTGCGCAGCGGGCCGGTCGGCGACTCGGTGAGCACCACGGCGACCACGTCCCCGTCGCGGACCACGGGGGCGGCGACGGCGAGGGTGCGCTCCGGGGTCCACGGCCAGACCTGCGGCGGGTTGTGGCTGCGCCGCCCGTCCAGGGCCTCCTGGAAGGCCTGCGCGCCCCAGCCCGCGGTGGGCACCTGCCAGCCGGCCGGCGCGACCGCGATCGGGCTGCCGTCCCGGGCGAAGAGACCGATCCGGGCGCCGTACAGGTCCTGGTAGCGGGCGACCTCGGCGCGCAGCGCGTTGCGCCGGCTGCCCTCCGCCGTGGGCTGGTCGGCCGCGACCTGGGTGCCGGGCGGCGCCGGGTCGGGCAGGTCCTGGGCGAACCTGGCCGCGTCGTCCAGCCGGTCGACCACCACCCGGCTCTGCTCGGCCGCCGCGACGGCGGCGCCGAGCGGAAGCCCGAGAGCGGCCAGCACACAGGCCATCAGGGAGAGCAGGATGCCCAGCAGGCGGGTGCGCACGAGCCGTCAGTGCTCCGGGGCGGTCGGCGGGGTCGCGGCGGCGGGCGCCGACCGCTCGGAGCCGGGCGCGACGGTCGCGGCGGCGGCAGCGGCAGCGGCCCCGGCGGCGTCCGCGGCGGCGGGATCGGCCGCGGGGTCGGCGGCCGGGGACTCGGGGATCAGCCGGTAGCCGACGCCCCGGACCGCCTCGACCAGCCCGGGCAGCGCGAGCTTGGTGCGCAGCGAGCCGATGTGCACCTCCAGCGTGCGCCCGTTGCCCTCCCACCCGCTGCGCCAGACCTCGCTGAAGATCTGCTCCCGCCGGTAGACCACGCCGGGGCTCTGCGCGAGCAGGGCCAGCAGGTCGAACTCCTTGCGGGTGAGCGGCACGTCGCGCCCGTCGACGCTGACCCGGCGCCGCTCGCGGTCGATCCGGATGCCGCGCGACTCCAGCGGCCCCCGGGGGGCGGGCACGGACTCGTCGGCCACCGCGACGGCCGCAACGGCGGGCGCCGCCCCCCGACGGGCCACGGCGTGGATGCGGGCGAGCAGCTCGCCCATGTCGTACGGCTTGGTGACGTAGTCGTCGGCGCCGAGGTTGAGGCCGTGGATCCGGGAGCGGATGTCGGCCCGGGCCGTCACCATGATCACCGGAACGCCGCTGCCGGCCCGGATCCGGCTGCAGACCTCGAAGCCGTCCCGGTCCGGGAGTCCGAGGTCGAGCAGCACCACCCGGTAGGGCTCGTTGCCGTCGGGCACGAGGGCGTCCAGCGCCTCGTGGCCGCTGCGGGCGTGCCGGACCTGGAACCCGTGCCGGCCCAGTACGGCGACCAGCGCCGCCGCCACCCGTTCGTCGTCCTCGACGAGGAGCAGTCGCATGGTGTTCCTCCTTCCCGCCGGCGTTCCCGCGGCCTTCGCTCGGTCCTGCGGTCCGTCCCCGACCGCCCGCGGGCGTGCCGGGCCGACCGGACGGACCCCGGTCCTGCGCAGTATGGGCCAGCGGGGTGGCCGGACGCCAGGCTCGGTCACACCCGGCCACGGACCGGACACCGCGGCGGACGGTACGTACCCGTGCGATCACCGGACGCGGGCTGGGCGCCGCCTCCCCGGCGGGACCGGCCGGGGCCCGGGCGGAGCCGGACCGGGGCCGGACCGGGGCCGGACCGGAGCCCGGGCGCCAGGGGCCGGCCGGGAGCGGGGCGGACGCCCGACCGGGACGGCGTACCGGTGATGTGGCCGGATCGTGATCCTCAAGTTCCGCTCAGATCGGCTGACGTGGCATCGTCACCACTCCTATGGTCGCCCCACCGGGGGCTGCGAGCTCCGCCGGCTTCCGGCCCCCGGTACTCGGCCGCCGTACCAGGCGTCCTTCCAGGACCACTGACGCCGCCTCACCGGGCGGCACGTCATCAGCGCTTTCGCCCCGTGGAGTTCACCTCAGGGCCGACACGAGGGAGCACGTCGCGATGAGCACGAGCATCGTCAAGGACCAGGCCCCCGGCGCGGCCCCGCTGGTGGTGCTGGACGGCGTGAACAAGCACTTCGGCGCCCTGCACGTGCTCCAGGACATCAACCTGGAGATCGCCCAGGG
>NZ_JBHUSG010000033.1:0-113629 GCF_042673745.1 Kitasatospora sp. NPDC057015 | reverse complement strand
CGACCACTTCCCACAATCCATCAGGAACGATCCATCCCCACTCAGCACTCCCCATGACCCATACAACGAGACCACCACCACGTAGGACACGGTCTTAGTGGCCCGCCGGGACGCCGACCAGGGGACGGCACGGCGATGAATGCGGGGGCGGGACCCCGCCGGCCCGGGGGTCGGTCGGTCATCGGCGATGGACCGGTTCCGACGCGATGGTGGCAGCGCACCCTGCCGGCGCGTCCCGTCATGCAGTGCCGCCCGCCTGTCCGGCCGGCGCTCCACCGACGCGGCCGTGCCGTGGACCGGCCTGCGGTGATGCCGGCGGGTCCCGCGACAGGACGAGAGTGCGCCGGGAGCGACACGTCCGGCAAGGGCCACCGAACAACCCGTTACCCAGCCGTGTCCCAACCCGGCAGCGCTGCGCCGGGCGTGGACCGACATGTCGCGGCGAGCATGAAAGCCGGATCTCCGCCCGTACGATCGACGCTGCGGGGCCGGTCGGGCCAGCGCCGGGCCCGAGCCCGGACGCACGGGAGCACCGGCGTCGGGCTGGCGATCGTCCAGCTGTCGTGTCCGCCCAGGGCGGTACCGTGACGCTCACCAGCCGCCCCGGGAAGAGCACCTTCACCGTGGTGCTGCCTTCGGAGGCCCTGCCGTCACCGCCTGAACCGGCCACGGTTTGACAGGTGGGGCACGTCGACCGTCGGGCGGGCCTGCTCGCCGACGCACGGAAGGTGCGGCCCCGGGCAGCGCCGGCGGGGGTCTCACGGGCGGCGCCTCAGGTGACGGACCGGACCCGAGAGGTGCGGCTCATCGTCCTGAGACGGTCAGGGTCACGAGGTTCTGATCAGGCGACCGGTCACCCGGGTAGGGCGGATCCGCACCCAGAGATCGCGGATTCCGGCCGCCCAGGACTCCGCTCCGGGCTGCGCGGCGAGCCCCAGTGCGGTGTCGTCGTCGATCCGTTCGGCCGTGCCGACGACGAGGACGCTCCAGCCTCCACTGTGGGGGTCGTCGAGGTGGTCCACCTCGAAGGCGACCTCACTGCCGTCCGCAGCCGCGGCAGTGCCCCTCCGGGAAGTCCGGTAGACGACCGAATGCGCGTCGACGAGGTAGTTGACGGGCAGGATGGCGGGGCTCGACTGCGAGGACAGGGCCAGCCGCCCGATGCCGTGATCCGACAGCAGGTCCCAGCATTCGTCCGGGGTCAGCTTCGCCAACGTGGGATCCGGTCCCGGCGGTGGCTGCCCGGGCGGAAGGTCGGCTCTCCCGTGCAGAAGCTCGTCGTAGGTCATCTGCAGAACAGCGGCCAGCCGCACGACGGCAGCCGGGTCGAAGTCCTCGCCGAGTTCCTCCAGGTGCTGGAGGTACCGGAGTGACATACCCGCTCCGTTCGCCAGCTCCGCGCGGGTGATTCCGAGCTGCCGGGTGCGCAGGGCGATGCGCTCGGCCACACTCCCCCTGGCGGGTGGGGCCCCGCGGGTCTCCTCGGGCGGGGGGCTGCTTCCGGTCATGTCATCGACCTCCTGCGGTCAAGCGTGTCATCGGTGGCGGGGGAAGGGGGCTGCCGACGGCTCCGGTCCGGGTAGGGCGAGGCGCCCGCACTCACTGGTCGCCGAACTCCGGGCGACGGCGGGGGCGGCGGGGACGGCCGGACCATTCGGGTTCCACACCCTCCCACTCCTTCGCCCAGGCCGCCGTGGTGCGTCGGTCGATCCGGCGGTTCCCGAGCCAGTAGGCCGCGAAGACGGCGCCCGACGACAGCATCATGGTTCCCGTCCCGGTCAAGGCGGCCGTCGTGGCGATTTCCGTCCCCGGACGGGGCGCGGACACCGGCAGCCCGTGGTCATCGACCCAGACCGTGCTCTCCGTTCCTGCCGGAGCAGCCGAACCGACCCCGATCGGGCCGCTGCCGCGCACGCCGGCCGGGAAGTGCCAGACCGCCTGCGCGTGGAAGCCACCGACCCCGGATCGTGAAGCCGGCCTGTCCGCCACGGCCGCCGCGACGGTGGTCGCGGTGACGCGATGGCGGTGCTGCCCGTCGTACCGTGCCTCCCGCTGGCCGACGCGAAGAACGGCCAGCGCCGTCAGCAGCGCGAGGGCGAACGAGATCAGCAGGGCGATCGTGAGGGCGACGACGAGACGGCTGCGTTGCATGTCGCTTCGGCGGCCGAGGGGGTTCGGCTCGCGGCCGGCCGCCCTGCGGACGTGCGTGCGGAGTGCGGCCCTGAGGGCATGGCCGGCCGCTCCGGGGCGTGCGGATGCCATGGCGCTCCTCCTCTCCGGGAACCGGCCCTGGTTCTCGCCCGCGGGTGACCGGGACCGCTGGGCCCGAGCCACGCCGGTGAGGTCATGATCCGAACCGTTGGCCGGTGACGAGTTCCGGGTGGATGCTGAGGTATCCCCTGGTGGGTCGGTGTCCCCAGTGCGGGGGCCCCCGATGCCTCAGACCCGCGATCTTCACGGGGTCGGTCACCAGGCGGGACCGGCCGACGACGAGCACGGTCCAGCCTTGGAGCGTCTGCTCGTCGAAGTGGTCCGTCTGGAATCCGACCACCTCCCCGTCCATCAGGTCCGCCCGCCAGCTCGCGGGCAGGGGGACGACCACCTCACCGAGGTTGTCCAGCGTGAAACAGGAGGGAGTGACGGCGGGCATCGCGTCGTCGGTGTGGATGAGTCGCCCGATCACCGTCTGGTGGAGCAGCTCAAGACTCTGTTCCCGGGTGCACTGCTCGGCTCCACGGCCGGTCGCCGATCGCACCTCAGGGGCGTCGCCGTTCGGGGTGTCGGAGTGGTCCACCGGGCTCACCTCCCGATGCCACTGTCGCGGGTTGCGGTTCGGTGGCCGCCCCGCTGCGCGGGGGACCGGACGGTCCGGGCCGCCGGGGAATCCCCCGAGCAGTCGGGCCGCGACTCACCACGGGTGCGACAGTCCGGGTGGGCATCGAGGGCGGATGGCGGGGGGAATTCCTGCACATGACGCCAACCTCTCCGACGAGTCCGTGGACGGAGTCTCCCCGCCCACTCACCAGCGTGCGCGTCCCGGTCGTCCCGTTCCGGGGGCCGTCCGGGTCGCCCGGTGCGCCGAACGGCCCTATTCGCCGGTCTCCGGCCCGTTGATCCGGGATCGGCCCACCCTGCGGGTCAGTTCGACGGCGTCCCTCGTTCCGCCGCGGGAAGCGGTACCCGCCACACCAGCCGGGTGCCGCCGTCGGGGCCGGCACCGGCCCGGAAGCTCCCACCGAGGTGCTGCGCCCGCTCCGCGAGGTTGGCGAGCCCGCTTCGGGGTCCGCCTTGTGGGAGGCCGACTCCGTCGTCGGTGACCGTCAGGTTCAGCTCGCCGTCCGCGCTCAGGTCCACCTCGACCCGGTGGGCGCGCGCGTGGCGGACGACGTTCGACAGGGCCTCCTCCAGGACGGCCACCAGCGCGTCGGCCACCGGCGGAGGCACCCGGAGGTCCAGCAGTCCGTCCATCCTCAGCCCGGGGGCGAAGCCGAGGCCGGCGGCCGCCCGGTCGACCGTGTCGACCACCCTTCCGCGCAGCCCGTGGGCGACCGGTCCGCGATCCTTCGCCCGCAGCCCGAAGATGCTGGAGCGGATCGTCCGCACCGTCTCGTCGAGGTCGTCGATGGCCCGCAGCACCCGCTCCGACGCCTCGGGGTGCTCGATGAAGCGGGTGGCGCCCTGCAGGGTCATCCCCGTGGCGAACAGGCGCTGGATCGCCAGGTCGTGCAGGTCCCGGGCGATCCGGTCGCGCTCCTCCAGCAGCGCGACCTGCTCGGAGTCCCGGCGGCGCTCGGCCAGTTCCATCGCGACGGCGGCCTGGCCCGCGAAACCCGCCAGCGGGGTGGCCTCCTCCGGTCCGAAAGCCGGCTTGCCCTCTGCCCGGGCCAGCATCAGCACACCGCGGACCCCTCCCGCCGCCGTGCCGATCGGCACGGCGGCGGCCGGACCGAGCCCGGCCCACCGCGGCGGCCCGGCGGTGATCCTCGGGTCCTTGCGCACGTCAGCGGTGGTGACCAGCCCGCCGGTCCGGATGGCGGCACCGACGAAGGATCCTTCCCTCGGCAGGACGAGCCCCCTGTGCACTTCCGCGTCCAGTCCGACGGCGACTCTCACCTCAAGGCTCCGGCTGTCCGCGGAGGGCAGTGCCACAACCGTCAGGTCCGCGCCGGCGATGTCGGCCGCCCGCGCGATCAGAAGGTCGAACACCTCCTGCTGGGAGCTGCCCGACAACAGACTGTTGGTGACCTCTGCCGTCGCTGCCAGCCAGCGCTCGCTCAGCCTCGCCTGTGTGTACAGTCGGGCGTTGTCGACGGCCACGCCGGCCGCCGCCGCCAGGGTTTCGAGAACGGCTTCGTCCTCGGCGTCGAACTCCGCGCCACCGCGCTTCTCGGTCAGGTAGAGGTTGCCGTAGACCCTGTCGCCGACCCGGATCGGCACGCCCAGGAAACTGTGCATCGGCGGGTGGTGCTCCGGAAGCCCGTACGAGGACGGGTGCTCGGAGATCTCCGCCAGGCGCAGCGGCTCCGGATGGCGGATCAGCTCGCCCAGGAGGCCGTGCCCGCTCGGTAGCGCACCGATGTGCTCGATCCGCTCCTGGTCGATACCGACGGGAATGAACCGGGACAGGCGCTGGTCCTCACCGATGACACCGAGCGCTCCGTACTCCGCGTCCACGAGGGTGAGCGCGGCCTCCACGATGTGCCGGAGCACCTGGTCGAGGTCCAGTTCGCGGCCGACCACGAGCACCGCCTCCAGGAGGCTGTGGATCCGACGCGCGGTGTCCTGCGCGCTGTCCAGCCGCGACTGCAGCGCACTCAGGAGGTCGTCGAGACCGGGCTGCACCGAGTCGGTGGGGCCCGGCTCCGAGGGTGAGCCCACCGCATCGCTCCGTTCGCAGATGGCACAAGGTCCACGGCCCCCGGGTCCCAGACTAGGGCGGGCGACCTGGGCTGTCCCTCCGGTCGGATTCCGCTGGGTGGTGACGGTCCGGTCGGGCCTGTCACGCGCCGACCGCCGGGCGGCTTCGGCGTGCTCCAGGCCCTGGGGCGGCAGGTCGGACGGCGGGGTGGCACCGGGAGGAGTACAGGTCGCCTTGGCCTCCGTCCGGAGCGCTGCGGTGGCCGACCGTCACCGCGGTCCTGCCGTGCCGGGGACGCTGCCGGGTTCCGTGCCGCCTTGGTCCAGACGGAACGGCGGATAGGCGTCGGTCATCAGTGCGGCGTAGGCGGCGACCCTCAGCACCCAGCGGTCGAGACCGACGACGAGATCGAAGATCCCGAGCGGGTAGCGGCCGGTCACGGCCAGGGCGACCCCCGCGAACAGCACCAGCAGGCCCACCAGGCCCCCGCCGGCCCAGTCCTCCCGGCCCCCGCCGCCTACGAAGATCGCTACGAGGGCGTACTGCGGGATCGCCAGCAGCCACCACTTGACCAGTACCAGGCCTCGCGAGAGCTGCTCGGGGTAGTCGATGTCCAGGTGGGCGGGGTAGTCGGCCTCCTCCCCCAGGGTGAACGGCGGGTACCGATCGGTGCCCAGCGCTCCGTAGGAGTAGTAGGACACCCTCCAGGACCATCGCAGCACGCCGAGATTGAAGTCGAAGACCGGGCGCGGGTAGCGGCCGGTGAAGAGGATCGCGAAGAAGGCGACCACGCTGAGGAGGACGAAGGCGATCCAGAGGAAGAACAGGACGATCCAGTGCGGGATCGCCAGGACCCACTTCACCAGCCACAACCAACGTGACAGTGGCAGGTCGAGTCGCGCGTCGACGCGTACCGGCTGGCCGGTTGCCGAGGGGGCCATGCGGATCATCTCCTTCGGATACACCGCGGTCATGGCTGCCACGGCCATCCTGCGTCGTCCTGCGTCGTCCTGCGCCTCCGGCCGCCAGGACCGGCAGCCCTCCGCCGAACCCGGGCCGGTCGTTTCGGTCACCTGCGGCGGAAGGCCGGCCGTGGCGTTCACGACCGGCCGAGACCGTGGTCCTCGGGATCGAGGACGTCGGAAACGGCGAGCCGGGGCGTCGGCGTGCCCTCCGGCCCGTAGCCGAGGCGGATGAGCACCTGCGCGCAGCCCGGGCCGTGCCGGGAGTCGCCGGCGGCGCGACGCAGTTCAGGCCATTCCATGGCTTGGTGCAGGAGTGATGACCGGACCTGGTGCGTGGTCGCGACCAGCAGCACATGCTCCAGTGCCATGCCGGCGTGCAGCCAGTCCACCGGTGCGTCGTCCCAGGTGGCGAGGACCGCGATGCAGGGGTCCGACTCGAACGGAGTCGGCGGCAGGGGCTCCGCGGGGCGAGCGGCCGAGAAGTCCCGCACAGGCATCCGACCGGCGCTGTCCTGCGGACCCAGCGCGGCAGGGGGGATCCCGTAGGCGGGAGCGTCCGGCCCCTGGACCCAGCTGCGGCTCTCCGAACTGCGCACGGGATCGGTGGTGTTGCGCCACTCGGCTTCCGCGGTCAGCTGCATCAGGCGGTTTCGCTCCTCACCGACCGGGAACCGCAGCAGCGCCTCCTCCGCCTGCGCGGTCTCGGCGAGTTGGTCGAGCACCGCGGCAGGGATCGGCTGCCCGGTGAACGGGGTCCGGACGGTGTGCCGGCGCCAGATCGCGGCGTACAGGTCGGCGGTGCTCGCGAGCTGGACGCGGGATTGCTCGTCCAGCTCGATCGCGGCCAGCAGATCGGGTTCGGTGGAGTCGGGCAGCAGCCGCACCAGGGGCGCCCAGCCCATTCGGCGGGCGGCGACCCGAAGGTTGAGAACCGCCGCTCCGACGGACATGTGCAGCGCCCGCTCGTCCGGATCGGTGACCGGCAGCGAGCGTTCCCGGCGGGCCCGCACCTGGACCGTCGAGGTGGCCGGGTCCAGCCGGAAGTGCCACGGCTGACTGTTGTGGATGGACGGCGCGGCGAGCGCGGCGGAGAGCAGCGTCTCCAGCGCCGCATCGTCGAGAGCCAAGATGTCCATGGCGTCCTCCCTGCGTCGGTCGGCGGGGTCAGCCGGATACCGGCCCGGCGGGACCGGATCTCAGGGTGTCGAGGCGGTGGCGGTACTCGTCGGCGTCGATCTCGCCCCGGGCGTAGCGCTCGGACAGCACCTGTTCGGGCGACGGCGGCGGGACGAGCTGCCCGTCGGGCGGGCTCTGCGGGGGCAGTTGACCGAGGTAGCGGCCGAGGGCGACCGCGACGACGACCAGCGTTCCCAGCAGCAGAAGGATGCCGACGGCCATCAGGCCGAAGCCCCAACCGCCCATGTCATGGT
This sequence comes from Kitasatospora sp. NPDC057015, assembly GCF_042673745.1. Lineage (NCBI taxonomy): Bacteria > Bacillati > Actinomycetota > Actinomycetes > Kitasatosporales > Streptomycetaceae > Kitasatospora > Kitasatospora sp. NPDC057015. The sequence goes on along the minus strand of NZ_JBHUSG010000033.1, from coordinate 106,376 downwards.
CGTTCCAGTACCTCATCGCAGGCTCCCGGTGGTGAGAGGGGAGGCTGTTGCCTCACTCCCCACGGTGCGCCCGGTCGCGGCTCCTGGCTTGGGCCGACCGGCTCGATCCGCCGGGCCGATCAGGGTCCGTGCGGCCGGGTCGGATGCCGCTCGGCGTCGGCGTGGGCTGCGATCACGGCCGCCTGCAGCCTGCGGCCGCGGCCAGGCGCGTCAGGCTGCGGCGACGGCCCTCACGTCGACATCCACCACTCCGGGAACGGCCCGGACCAGACGTTCCAGGACGAGGAGGGCCGGGGCGTCCGGCAGGGTGCCCGACAGGACGATCCTCCCCTCCTCGGCCCGGACGTCGACCGCTGCCGCCTGCTCCGGGGAAAGGGTTGCGAGAAGCTCGAACTTCACCTGTCCGGCAAGATCCTCGTCGGCCCGGAGGTGAATCCTGAGCAGGTCACCGCGGCTCACGATCCCGACCAGATAGCCCTCGTCGTCCACCACGGGGAGTCGTTTGAGGTGTCCGCGCGCCATGGCCCGGCCGGCCTCCGCCGTCGGACTCCCCGTGTGCACGGTGACGGCCGGCTCCGACATCATCTCTCCGGCGGTGAACGCCTTCGTGCGGTCCGCTTCCCGGTCCTGGGTGGTGAGCAGGTCGGCCTCGGAGACGACGCCGATCACCCGGCCGTCACCGGCAAGGACGGGAACGGCGCTGACCTTCCAGCGTTGGAGCGTGTCCAGGATTTCTCGGAAGGTCGCATCGCGGCCCACGGCGACGACGGCGTGGGTCATCACCTCACCGACGGTGTTCCACTGGCGTGTCATGGCGTGCTCCTGAGGGGATCGGGCGGTGTGCCTGCGGGGCCCGGGCCGGCGCTGCCTTCCCGGAGAACGCTGAACGACAGCGGCCCGAGCAGGTCGGACAGGCGTTGCAGGACGTCGAGGAAGAGGTCGTCGATGGCGAGGAGCCCGACCAGCCGGTGCCCGTCCAGTACGGGCAGGCGCCGCACCCCGGTCCGGCGGAAGGCCCGGTAGGCGGCCTCCAGATCGTCGGCCACGCCCACCGTGACGACGGGGGCGGACATGAACGCGGACACCGGCGTCTCCGGGTCGGCGCTCGGGGCCAGCGCCCGGACGACCAGGTCGCGGTCGGTGAGGATGCCGTGGAGGGTGCCGCGCTCGGCGACGAGCACGCAGCCGACGGCCTCGTAGTCCATGCGGCGGGCCGCCTGTCGCGCGGTGGTGTGCGGCGGCACGGCAATCGGTGGGGTGATCATCAGATCGGCGACTCGCATCGCTGCTGCTCCAGGGGATCGAGATCTCGGGTGCACGGGGTACGGATCCGCACCGCATGTGCGCGGCCTCGACGCCCGACAAGTACGCCCTCCTAGTAGCGGCTGCGGGCGCCGGTCCGCAGGTCATCTCCCCGCGCGGTAGGCGCGGGGGTGCTCCACCGGGACGTCGGTGTCGTCCTCAATCCAGTCGAGCGTCTGGTGCACGGCGACTACGCCGTCGACCGCCCGGCACAGTTGCTCGGCGATCGGGATCAGGCTCCGGCGCGGCAAGCGGCCGGTGAGCGTCACGATGCCGTCCTGCACCCCCACCTGGACATCGTCGGGGGCCAGCCAGAGGGTCTGGCCGAGCACGTCGTGCATGATCTCCTGGCGGATCGCGGCGTCATGGCGCAGGAAGACCTGGAGCAGGTCGCGGCGGCTGACGATGCCGACCAGCCGGCCTGCCTCGTCGACCACCGGAAGCCGCTTCACCTTGTGGCGGTCCATCGCGCGGGCGGCCTCGGGAATCGTCCACCCCGCGTGGGCGGTGACGGCCGGGCTCGTCATCAGCCCGCCGGCGGTCTCCGCCTCCGCCCGTGCGCGGTCGTGCGCGTCCAGCCAGCGGCCGGGAGCGCGCCCCTCGGGGTCTGGCAGCACCGCCTCCTTACGGATCAGGTCGGCTTCCGAAACCATGCCGATCGGGCGCCGCTGGTCGTCGACGACCGGGATCGCGGTGATGTCGTTGCGGTGGAAGAGCCCCGCGATCTCCTTGAACGACGTGTCGGGCCCGGCGGTGACGACCTCCTGGGTCATCACGTCACGGACGCTGCGGTGCTGCATGGTCCTCACCCCTTCACGGGTAGTGCCTTCCGTCCTCCCACTGTCCGCCCACCCGTGGCGGTCGCACAGGGCCGTTCGGTCCAGACGCCCGGGCCGGAGCGGCCCACCACACCGACCGCTCCGCCGTCCGGCTGGAGCACGGGAAGCCCCCCCCGCCAGGACGCGGTGATCGCCGTGACCAGCGGTGATCGCCGTAACCATGCGGGCGGAGTCGGCGCTCGGGACAACGGCGACGGCGACGGCCGGCCTGCTCGTCCGGTGGCGGACCGGCGCCCGGCCGGGCGCCCGCGCGGTGTCGGTGTGGGCGAAGGACTCGGTCGGCGCGCCGTCGAACATGCTGTGGTTCATCGTTCCTCCGGAGCGTCCGTGTCCGGCGGCCGGCACAGTCGGCGCAGGTAGGGGTCGAAGACGGGCAGCGGTTCCAGGCGGATTCTGGCGTCCACACACAGGAGTCCGTCCGGCCCGGCCATCAGCGGGTTGAGGTCGGCCTCGGCGAGTTGGGGGAGATCGACGGCCAACGCGGACAGCGCGGCGAGCACCCGCCGCACGGCGGCCACGTCGACCGGCGGCATTCCCGGGCGGCCCAGGAGCATCGGGGCGCCGCGCAGTTCCGTCACCATCGTGGTGAGGTCGCGTTCGGTCAGCGGGGCGAGCCGGGTCGACCGGTCGTCGAGCACGTCGGTGGCGGTGCCGCCGAGCCCGAGGACGACCAGGGGGCCGAACACGTGGTCCTGCACGATGCCGGCGAGCAGTTCCAGGCCGGGCCGAGCCATCGGCTGCACGACGACGCCCGCCATCCGGTCGCCGAAGCGCTCCGCGAACTCGTGCCAGACCGCCCGGACTTCGCTCTCCCGCGCCAGGCCGGTGCGGACGGCCCCGGCCGCGCTCTTGTGGACCTGCTCAGGCCAGTAGGCCTTCATCGCGACCTTGCCGTCGTGGCCGACCTGGCGTAGCGCCCGCGCAGCGACGACGGTGGCGTGTTCGTCCCGGGCCCAGAGCGACGTGGTGAGCGGGAGTCCGTAGGACTCCAGGAGTCGGGCGGTCGCGGACGGGTCGAGCCAGCCGCCGTCCGGGTGGGCGGCGAGGAAGTCGTCGGCGAGCGCCCGGGCCGCCCCGGGGTCGGTGCCGGTCGCCTCGGCGTCCGGGCCGGCCGGCTCCGCCAGCCACCGCGCCCGGTCGCGGGCGTGGGCGAAGGCCCGGGCGGCGGCGACGGCGTCGGCGTAGACGGGGAGGAGCCCGCCGTCGGCGCAGGTGAGGTACTGGACCGGGACCTCCTGGCTGATCCGGACGGCGGAGACCGGGATCCGGCGTCGGGCGGGCGCGTCCAGCAGGGTCCGGACGGGGTCCTGCCGCGCGTCCACAACCAGGGCGGTCGGCACCAGGCAGACCAGCAACGCGTCCACCGCTCCGCTGTCGACCAGCGTGTCCACGCACGCGCGCAGCTCGCCGGGATCGGCGGCCGCGGTGGTGTCCACGGGATTGGTGGCGCTCGCGCCCTCGGGGAGACGGGCGAGCAGGCCGGCCGCCAGGTCCGCGGGCAGCGTCGGCAGGTCCAGCCCGGCCTCGGCGCAGGCGTCGGCGGCCAGGATGCCGATGCCCCCGGCGTTGGAGACCACGGCGACGGTGCCGCGGGTGCCGGGCAGCGGCTGGCTGTGCAGGAGGGCCGCGGTTTCCACCAGCTCCGCGATGCCCCGGGCCGCGGTGATTCCCGCCTGGCGGAACAGCGCCTCCCGGGTCACCGTCGGTGTGGCGGCGGCCGCCGTGTGTGAGGCGGCGCCCCGGCGTCCGGCGGCGGAGCGACCGGCGTCGACGGTCAGTACGGGGAACCTGCGGGTGACCCGGCGGGCGGTGCGGGCGAAGGCCCGCGGACTGCCGAAGGATTCGAGGTGCAGCAGCGCCAGGTCGGTACGGCCGTCGCTCTCCCACCACTGCAGCAGGTCGTTGCCGCTGACGTCGTACTTGTCCCCGAGGGAGACGAAGCTGGAGACGCCGATGCCGAGCCAGGCGAGCCGCTCGATCAGGGCGATGCCGACGCCGCCCGACTGGGCGGCCACCCCCGCGGTGCCGGGCAGCGGGAAGGCACCGCCGAACTCGGCGTCCAGGGCGACCGCCGGGTCGGTCTGGACGATACCGAGGCTGTTCGGGCCGACCAGGCGCATGCTGTGACGGCGGCAGGCGTGCATCAGCTGCCGGGCGGTCGCGGCGTCCAGACCGGAGGTGAGTACCACCAGGGCCCGGGCCCCGGCCCGGCCGCACTCCTGCGCGACGCTCGCCACCGCGGCGGGCGGCACGGCCAGCATAGCGAGGTCGGGCACTGCGGGCAGGCCGGTGACCGATGGATGGGCGGGCTCGCCGGCGACCGTGTCGGCGTGCGGGTTGACGGCCCACACCGGGCCGGCGAATCCACCCTGGCGGATCTTGAGCAGCACCGCCTGGCCGACCGAACCGGGCCGCCGGGAGGCGCCGACCACCGCGACGGAGCGGGGCCGCAGCAACGCCGTGAGGCTGGCCACGCCGGCGGCCCGGCCGCGTTCGTCGACGGCCTCGTGGTAGTGCTCGGCGGCCTCGTCCAGCGCGACGCGCACGTGGATCCCGCCCTGCTCGAAGCGGCGGTGGACGGGGAGCCCGAGGTCGGAGAAGACCTTGTGGACCGCCCGGTTGCCGGCGAGGGTGTCGGCCTCGATCGAGTGGATGCCGCGTTCGCGAGCCGCATGGATCAGGTGCTCGATCAGCAGGGTCCCGACGCCACGGTGCTGCCAGGCGTCGGCGACGGCCAACGCCAGCTCCGCGGTGTCCTCGTGCCCCTCCTCGGTCTCGTAGTCGGCCTCTCCGACCAGCTCGCCGCCCGCCCAGGCGCCCAGCGCGAGAAAGCCGGGACGGGGCGGCCCGCACAGCCGGTCGGCGGCGAGCCGCGGTGCCCGGCGGCTGACGCCGAAGAACCTCATCCTGCGGCTCGCCTCGGACATCCGTACGGCGTGCAGGTCGAACGCGGCCGCCCGGTCCGCCGGTTCGAGTGGCCGGATGATCGCGGTGGTGCCGTCGGCCAACAGTGCCTCGGCGGCGGACGGCAGGCGCTGGACGGTGGACATCTGCGGCTCCCTCGATCCGGCCCGGCCGTGGCAGGCGCCCGGTGGCGGGCCGATTCCAGCGTCCGCCCGCACCGCGGTGCCACACCAGGGCCGGTCGGTCCGCCGGCCGCCTCCGTCAGGGTCCGTTCATCTCGTCCTGGGGCCCGAACGGCCCTGGTAACAGGTCCCGGGCCCGGCGAAGGATGGGAGTCGGGGAGGTGACAGCTGTCGACGGGCCACGGGTGCCCATGACTGGAAGGGGACGATGTTCATGAGTACAACGGATCGCGGTCGCGCCCAGGTGGACCCCGCGCACCCCGGCGACGTCGGCCGCCGCGTCGCACACCGCCGTAAGCAACTGGGCCTCACTCGCGAGCAGGTGGCGGTGCGGGCCAAGGTGGCCGTCAGCTACCTCGAATACCTGGAGTCGCAGCCGGCCGCCGTCACCCTGGAGACGATCACGGCGCTGGCCGGCGCGCTCGGCACCTCGGTCCGGTATCTGCTCGGCGGCGGATTCGACTCGCCGCCCGGACAGGCCACGCCGGTCCTCCGCCCGGTGGTCGAGGAACTGCAGCCCTGGGAGTGCTGGGCGAAGATGGAACCGGGTGGAGTCGGCCGGGTCGCCCTGTCCACGCCCGAGGGTCCAGTGGTCCTGCCGGTCAACTACCGCATCCTGGACGGCACGGTGCTCTACCGCACCACCGCGGAGAGCACCACCGCCGCCGCGGTGGGCGAGCGGGTCGCCTTCGAGGTCGACCAGCTCGACGGGGCGTTCGGCGTCGGCTGGAGCGTCCTCGTCACCGGCCCGGCCCATCAGGTCACGGAGGCGGATGCCATGGAATGGTTCGGGAAGCACGCCGATCCCCGGCCCTGGGTGGGCGGCCGACGCGACACCTGGGTGCGGATCCGCCCTGAAAAGATCACCGGACGCGTCATCCGCACCGCCGAGACGACGCCCTCCGACGACCCGTCGTGAGCGACAGGCACGGGCGCTCCCGGAGCTCCGCACCCTCCGATCCCTGGCGACTCGGCTACGAGGGCTTCGACCCGGCGGACGAGGGCGTCCGTGAGGTCCTCTGCGCGGTCGGCAACGGCTACCTGGTCAGCCGCGCCGCCGCGCCGGAGAGTCACGCAGACGGCGTCCACTACCCCGGGACGTACCTGGCCGGCTGCTACGACCGGGCGATCTCCGTGATCGGCGGTCGGACCGTCGAGAACGAGGACCTGGTCAACTGCCCGAACTGGCTCCCCCTCACCTTCCGCCCGGCGAAGGGCGACTGGTTCACCGGACCCGCCGCGTCCGAGAGCCTGGAACTCGATCTGCGCGCGGGCGTCCTGACCCGGCGGGCGCTGGTCGTGGACGGGCACGGCCGCCGGACCCGGCTGACCCAACGCCGGATCGCCAGCCAGGCCCAGCCGCATCTGCTCGCGCTGGAGACGGAGCTGGTCCCCGAGAACTGGTCCGGCCGGCTGGAGGTCCGCTCAGCGCTCGACGGGGACGTGTCCAACAGCGGCGTGGCGCGCTACCGGGGCCTGACCGGCCGGCACCTCGTACCGGACGGGCAGGGTGTGGACGCCGACGGCACGCTGTGGCTCCAGGTGGCCGCCACCGGATCGCCGCTGCGCGTCGCGCTGGCCGCCCGGACACGCGTGCACCGGGCCGGCGTCACCGTCCCGGCAGCCCGCACCGACGAGGTCCGAGCGGGCTGGGCGGCCCAGGTCCTCGTCCTGGAGGCGGTGCGGGGATCACCGGTCACCGTGGAGAAGACGGTCTCGGTGTACACCTCCCGCGACCCCGCGATCGGCGCTCCGCTGCGCGCCGCCCGGACACTGGTGCAGCAGGCACCCGGCTTCGGCGACCTCGCCCGTGACCACGCCCTGCGCTGGACGGAGCTGTGGCGCCGCTGCCGGATCGACGCGGACTTCGACGGCATCGGCACGGTGCGCCTGCACCTGTTCCACCTGCTGCAGACCTACTCCGAGCACTCCGTCGACCTCGACGTCGGCATCCCGGCACGCGGCCTGCACGGAGAGGCCTACCGCGGGCACGTCTTCTGGGACGAACTGTTCGTCCTCCAGCTGCTCAACCTGCGGTTTCCCGAGCTGGCCCGCGCCGTTCTGCGCTACCGCCACCGCCGGCTCGACGCCGCCCGGCAGGCCGCCCGGGCCGTGGGCCTGCGGGGCGCGATGTACCCGTGGCAGAGCGCCGCCGACGGCCGGGAGGAGTCCCAGCAGCTGCACCTGAACCCGCTCTCCGGCCGCTGGCTGCCCGACCACAGCCACCTCCAGCGCCACGTCGGCTCCGCCGTCGCCTACAACGTCTGGCAGCACTACCAGGCCACCGGCGACCTGGACTTCCTCGCCGGCACCGGCGCCGAGATGCTGGCGGAGATCGCCCGCTTCTGGTCCTCGTCGGCCGTGTACGACCCGCACCGCGAGCGGTACTCGATCCGCGGCGTCCTCGGACCGGACGAGTACCACGACGCCTACCCCTGGTCCGACCGGCCGGGGCTCGACGACAACGCCTACACCAACGTGCTGGCCTCCTGGGTGCTGGCCCGCGCCCTGGACGCCGTGGAGGCGCTGCCCGACTACCGACGTGACGAACTGCTGGAGCGGCTCGGGCTCGACCGGGCTGAACTCGACCGCTGGCAGGAGGTGAGCCGACGGCTGCACGTGCCCTTCCACGACGGAGTGCTCAGCCAGTTCGACGGCTACGAGCGCCTCGCCGAACTCGACTGGGCCGCCTACCGCCGGCGCTACCCCGACCTGCGCCGGCTGGATCGCATCCTGGAGGCCGAGGGCGACACGGTGAACCGCTACAAGGCGTCGAAGCAGGCCGACGCCCTGATGCTGTTCTACCTGTTCTCCGCGCACGAGGTGCGCGGCCTCCTGCGCCGGCTCGGCTATCCGGCCGGCCACGAGCTGCTGCGCCGCACGACGGACCACTACCTGCGGCGCACCGTCCACGGTTCGACGCTCAGCGCGGTGGTGCACGCCTGGGTCCTGACCCGCAGCGACCGGCGCGCCTCCTGGAGGTTCTTCCGCGACGCCCTCGACGGCGACCTCACCGACGTGCAGGGCGGGACCACGGCCGAGGGCGTCCACCTCGGTGCCATGGCGGGCACCGTCGACCTCCTGCAGCGCTGCTACACGGGTCTGGAGATCCGCCAGGACACGATCTGGCTCGATCCGCGGCTGCCGTCGGCGATCGGCCGGATGGACCTGGATCTCCGCTACCGCGGCCACTGGGGCATCGCGCTCTCCCTCGACCGGCGCTCGGTCGAGGTCAGCCTTCGCGAGAGTCACCAGGAGCCCGTCCGGGTCGGCTTCCGGGGCTCGTCGACGACCGTCCGGCCGGGCGGGAGTCATCGGTTCTCGCTCTGAGCCCGGCCGCCTGCCGCTCCCGGGCCCGGCCGCCGGGCCTCGGGCGCGGGACGGTCAGCCGCCGCCCCCGGCCCGGTCGACCGTGAGGTCGAGGAAGTGGGTGGAGCAGGAGATGCACGGATCGTGGTTGCGGACGGCCCGCTCGCACAGCACGGTCAGCTCGGCGTCGCTGGGATCCCCCGACCGCAGGTGTTCCTGCACGGTGCGGCGGAGGTCCTCCTCGATCGCGTCCTGGTTCTGCGCGGTCGGCGGGACCAGGACGGCTTCGGTGACGGTTCCCTCGGCGTCGAGGGTGTAGCGGTGGTGGAGCAGGCCACGTGGCGCCTCGGTCGCGCCGTGCCCGGTGCCGGCGCGTGGCGGTACGTCCAGGCAGGGGCTCGGCGGGGGCTCGTAGGCGTCGATCAGGCGCAGCGCCTCGTCGACGGCGTACAGCACCTCGATCGCCCGGACGACGATGCTGCGGTAGGGGTTGCGGCAGACGTCTCCCTGCCGCGGGTCGCCGAGCCCCGCGTCCTGGGCGGCCTGGAGGGCGATCGGGGACAGCAGGTGTCCGCTGATCGCGTACCGGGCGAGCGGGCCGGTCAGGTGGCGGCGGCCGTCCAGCCGGGCGTGCAGGGCGGTGGAGTGCGGGACCTGCCTCTCGACCACGTGGTCGCCGAACTCGCGGACGCCGAAGGTGCGGGTGGGCAGTGCTCGCCGGCTGGTGGCGGGCAGCCCGGCGGTGTGCGGGGCGGGCATGACGGTCGGCGTGCCCGACTCGATGGCGTAGCGGTCGGGCTCGGCCAGGGCGAGCAGGTCGTGGTCGCACCCGGCTTCGGGGAAGTCGAAGCCGGCCACCCAGCGTACGGTGAGCGCGGCGTCCTCCCGGGCCCTGCGCAACTGTTCCTCCAGGGGCCGCAGTTCGGACCTGCTGGGCACTCGGTGGAAGCCGCCCAGGCGGACGTTGACCGGGTGGACGGCCCGGCCGCCGAGCAGCTCGATGATCGCGTTTCCCGCCTGTTTGAGCCGCAGTCCCCGCTCGACGTCGGCCCGCCTGGACCGGGCCAGTTCGACGACGTTCGCGCAGCCGTGGAAGTCGGGCGCGTGGAGCAGGTGGACGTGCAGGGTGTGGCTCTCGATCCATTCGCCGCAGTAGATCAGCCGTCGCAGGGCGGCCAGTTGGCCGTCCACGGTGACACCGCAGGCGTCCTCGATGGCGCGGCAGGCGCTCAGCTGGTAGGCGACCGGGCAGATCCCGCAGATCCGGGAGGTGATGTCGGGCGGTTCGGTGTGGGAGCGTCCACGCAGGAAGGCCTCGAAGAACCGCGGGGGTTCGTAGACGGCCAGCCGCGCCTCGGTGACCTCGTCGCCCCGGATCCGCAGGTGCAGGGAGCCCTCGCCCTCGACCCGGGAGAGGGCTCCGACGTGCAGCACCCTGGAGCCGCGATGGGTCACTGTTCCAGCTCCTTCCGTGCAGCCGCGTCGAACTCGGGCGCGGCGGTGTTGAAGGTGCGCAGGACCCGCACCACGTCGAGGGTGTCCATGCCGTCACGGCGCAGCAGCGGGACGAAGGCGGGGAAGTTGGTGGAGTCGCTCGGGCCGAAGCAGCCGTAGCAGCCGCGTCCGTAGGCGGGGCAGATGGCGCCGCAGCCGGCGTGGGTGACCGGCCCGAGGCAGGGGGTGCCGTGGGCGACCGTCACACAGACCGTGCCGCGCTGCTTGCACTCGAAGCAGACGCTGTGCGCGGGGACGGCCGGTCGGCGCCCGGCCAGGTGGGCGGTGATGACCTCCAGGAGCTGGCGGCGGTCGATCGGGCAGCCGCGCAGTTCGAAGTCGACGGGGACGTGGGCACTGATCGGGGTGGAGGTGGCGAGTGTCGCGACGTAGTCGGGGCGGGCGTAGACGGCGGCCTGGAACTCGGCCACGTCGGCGTAGTTGCGCAGCGCCTGGACGCCGCCGGCGGTGGCGCAGGCGCCGATGGTCACCAGGCGCCGGGAGACGGCGCGGATGTGGTGGATCCGCTCGACGTCCTGCGCGGTGGTCACCGAGCCCTCGACCAGGGACAGGTCGTACGGGCCCGGCGCGCTCGCGCTGGAGGCCTCCAGGAAGTGCGCGATCTCCACCTGCTCGGCGAGGCCGAGCAGTTCGTCCTCGCAGTCCAGCAGGGTGAGCTGGCAGCCGTCGCAGGAGGCGAACTTCCAGACCGCGAGCCTGGGACGCCGACGGGGTTCGCCGTTCATCTCACAGCTCCCTGACCAGGAGGAGCGGTTCGGCGGTGGTCCAACTGACCACGGGGCCGTCGCGGCACAGCAGGAGTGGCCCGAGCTGGCAGTGTCCGCAGTGGCCGGTGGCGCAGTGCATGGTCCGCTCCAACGAGACCATGATCCGGCCGGGATCGGCGCCGCGGTGCACCAGCTCGGCCGCGGTGGCGCGGATCATCGGCTCGGGGCCGCAGACGAAGGCCGCCGTCGTGCCCGGGTCGAAGGCGGCGCGGTCGAGCAGGGCGGTGACGACACCGACCTCCCCGCTCCACCGCACGTCCGGTCGGTCGACGGTGACCAGCACGCGGGCCCGCGGCGCCCATGCCCGGGTCTCCCCGGCGTAGAGCAGGTCCCGCGGGGTGCGGGAGCCGATCAGGACGTTCAGCCGCCCGTACTCCCCCGGTGCGGCGAGAGCGGCGCGTACCAGTGGGCGCAGTGGTGCCAGGCCGATGCCGCCCGCGACGACCAGCAGGTCGCGGCCGGCGGCGGCGGGGAGCTCCCAGTCCGTACCGAACGGGCCGCGCACCGCGACCGTGGCTCCGGCCTCCAGCCCGTGCAGGGCGGCGGAGACCGCACCGACGCTGCGGACGGTGTGCGTCAGCCGGTCGCCGTCGATCGCGCTGACCGACAGCGGGATGTCACCGACGCCGAACGCGTACACCATCGCGAACTGCCCGGGTACGAAGGGTGGCAGGGCCGATCGGACGGGCTCCAGCACGATCGTGGCGATGCCCGGCGCCTCGACCGCGCGGGCGGCGACCCGGTAGGGAACCGGGGGCTCGGCGGAGCGCGCCGTCGCACCGGGCGCCGTCATCCGTCACCTCCGCCGGCCCCGGCGCCGGGTGGCCCGTAGAGGTCGAGCAGGCGGGTGCGGGTGGCTTTCAGCCGACGGGCGATCACCGCTGCGACGGCGCCGGTCACCGCCAGGCCGAACGCCGGGTCCTGCCCGCACGCGGCACGGACGCGCCCCGCGTCGAACTCGGCGGCCCGCAGGGTGCCGCGGGCCTGGGCACCCAGGTGCCACCGGTAGGGCTCGAACAGCCAGGACCAGCCGAGCAGATCGCCTTCGCCGAGGGTCTCCACGACGGGTGGCCGCCGGCCCGGGACGTGGAGGTCCAGTGCCGCGCCCCCCGAGCGGATGATCCAGAACCGGTCCGCGGCCCCGCCCTCCTCGAAGATCCGGGCGCCCGCGGGGATCTCGACCTCGTGGGCGAACGCGGCCAGCCTGTCCCGGTGGGCGGGCGGCAGGGCGCCGAGGAAGCCGTGCGGCGAAGTGGTCATGACGGGTTCTCCGGACCCGGCGGGCGGCCGACCCGGCTCTCCCGCTCCCGGTGGAGCGCGTGAGCCTCCTCGGTGATGTCGATGCCGACCGGGCACCACACGATGCAGCGCCCGCAACCGACACAGCCCGAGCTGCCGAACTGGTCGAACCAGGTGCCGAGTTTGTGGGTGGCCCACTGGCGGTAGCGGCTGCGCGGCGACTCCCGGACTGAGCCGCTGGGGAGGTGGGAGAAGTCGAGGTCGAAGCACGACTCCCAGTGCCGCCAGCGCTCGGCGTGGTCACCGGTCAGGTCCGTGACGTCCTCGGTGCTGGTGCAGAAGCAGGTCGGGCAGACCATGGTGCAGTTGCCGCAGGTCAGGCAGCGGGCCGCGACGTCGTCCCAGCGTTCGGCCGTGAGGGTCTCGCGCATCAGGGTCCGCAGGTCCACCGGCGGCATGCTGCGGCCCATCCGGTCCGCCGCCTCGGCCACGCGCTCGCGCGCCGCCCTCCGGGTCGCGGGGTCGGCCGGGCTCCGCGGAAGGCCGGCCAGCACCGACTCACCCTCCTCGCTCCCCGCGCGCACCAGGAAGCGGTGGCCTTCGGCGTCCAGCACCTCGGTCAGCGCCAGGTCGAAGCCGGGCCCGGCGGCGGGGCCGGTTCCCATCGACACGCAGAAGCAGGTGGCGCCCGGCTCCGTGCACTCCACCGCCACCAGGAAGGCCCGCTCGCGGCGCCCGCGGTAGGCCTGGTCGGTGTGCCTGCCCCCGGTCAGCACCCGGTCCTGGATCGCGATGGCCCGCAGGTCACAGGGGCGCACCCCGAGAAAGGCGTACGACGGAGGTGCAGCGGTGTCCTCGGTGACGACGAGGTCGCCGTCGGCGCCACGGTCGGCGCTCCATTCCCGCACCCGCGGCGGATGCAGGAAGTTCTTCCAGGACTGCGGCCCCGCGCTGTGCGCGAAGGCGGCGCCGTCCTCGCGGGCCCGAAGCCGGTACGTTCCGGCCTCCAGTTCGACCCCCCACCCGAAGGGCAGGTCCGCCCCGGAGCCGAGCTCCGCCAGCACGATCGCCCCGTCCCGCACGGTCGGGCCGATGACCGTGCGGCCGCGGCCGGCGAGGACCGCGACCAACGCGTCCAGGCCGTCCTTGTCGATCACCGCCGAGCCGCCGGCGTCCGTCGCCACCCAACCTCCCAGGCCGATGCCCCCGCTGCCCAGTATGGGGAGGACGGCGCGCCCCGGCAGGGGAAGACCGGTCCGGTGTGCTCCAGGTGGCTCTCCGGCGAGCTCGTGCGGGCCTCGCCGGGGCCCGACGCGGCTCGGGGCCGGTACGAGCGGGAAGGGCAGGTGGGGTGACTACCACTGCCCGCGTCACCGTCATCGGTGTCGGCAACGAGTACCGGCGTGACGACGGTGTCGGCTGGGCCGTCGTCGCCCGGCTGGCGGAACACGCCCGAACGCGCCCCTTGCCGGGCCGGACCTCGCTCGTGGTGTGCGACGGCGACCCCGCCAGGCTCATCTCCCACTGGGACGGGGCGGACCTCGCGATCGTCGTGGACGCCGCGCACACCCACCCCGGGCAGCCCGGCCGGGTGCACCGCCTCGTGATGGACGACGGGCGGATCGCAGCGGCCGACCGCGCGACGAGCTCCCACGGGCTCGGCCTCGGCGATGCCGTGGAACTGGCCCGCGAACTGGACCACCTGCCGCGCCGGCTGATCGTCTACGCCGTGGAGGGAGCCGACTGCTCCCCGGGAGCGGGTCTGTCGGCTCCGGTCGAGGCCGCCGCGGCGCGCCTGGCCGAACAGATCGCGCAGCAGATCGCGCGGCACCACGACGGAGTCGGCAACCGCTGAGAGCCGTACGGGCCGAGGGCCGTACGGTGCCCGCCGGCCCGCCGGACAGGGCCCGAACGGCCCTGTCCGGGGCGGCGCGGCAGGCGGACAGTGTGAGAGCAGGAAGGCCCCCGGCGAAGGAGTGAGGACCATGCAGCACCGCACCGTCCGCGACGTGATGACCCACGGGGTCGTCACCGCACGGCCCGACACCCCGTTCAAGGAGATCGCCGAACTCTTCGAACGCAACGGCATCGCCGCCGTCCCGGTGGTCGACGACCGGGACCAACCGCTCGGGATCGTCTCGGAGGCGGACCTGCTCCGCACGCAGGCACACCTCCCCGACCCGCAGGGCCACACGGTCAGCCTCCCGGCGGACTCCCGCGTCAGCGCCGTGACCGCGGCCGAGACCGCGGAGGACCTGATGACCAGCCCGGCGGTCTGCGCGCGCCCCGAATGGAGCATCGTCGAAGCCGCCCGGACCATGGACCGCGAGCGGATCAAGCGCCTGCCCGTCGTCGACGAGGCCGGGCGGCTCACCGGTATCGTCAGCCGCTCCGACCTCCTGCGGCTCTTCCTCCGGCACGACACGGCCATCCGTGAGGAGATCGCCCGCGACATCCTCGACCGGACCCTGCACCTCGCTCCCGGCGCCGTACGGGTCACCGTCCGGGACGGTGTCGTGACCCTGGCCGGGCGGGTCGAGGAGTCCGGCCTGATCCCCGTGGTGGAGCGCCTCTGCGCGTCGGTCGACGGTGTGGTCTCCGTCCACCAGGCCATCGAACACCCCTCGACGGCATCACCGGCCCGGGCCACCGCGCCGACCGCCTGAAGTCCCCTGACCGGCCCGGCCGACCGTCCGACAGACACCGCGGCCGGTCCGCCCGGCCACGGCCGAGAACGAGGAAGCGCGATGCACAGGGTGACACCGGCGGGGCAGCGGATCGTGGTCGGCGTGGACGGCTCCCCCTCGTCCGAACAGGCCCTGCGGTGGGCCGTCACCCAGGCACGGCTGACCGGCGATCCGGTCGATGCGGTGATCTGCTGGGCCCTGCCGACGGTGTACGGGCGGGCGCCGATGTCGGTGGACCGGGAGCTCGGCCGTGCCGCCGGGAAGGTGCTGGACCAGGTGGTCGCCCGTGCCTTCGGCTGGGTCCGGCCGGCGGAGGTCCGCACGACGGCTCTGCCGGGGAACGCCGCCGAGGTGCTGGTCGAGCGCTCACGGGGGGCCGACCTGCTCGTGGTGGGCAACCGGGGCCGCGGCGGGTTCGGCGCCGCCCTGCTGGGGTCGGTGAGCCAGTACTGCGCGCAGCACGCGTCGTGCCCGGTCGTGGTGCTCCGCGACGGCGCCGGATGATCAGCGGACCTCCCCCGGACCCGACCGCCGCCCGGCCCGGCTCGCCGGCCGCGACGACGGGCGACGGTGGCGGCAGCGCCGGGCCCGCGTCACGACCGGGCCGTCCGGCGGGTGTTTGGGGCCGGAGGGCCCATGTCCGCAATCCGGATGCGGAGCAGGATGAAGGCGGGACCGGAAGAGGAAACGGGTGCCGACACCCCGCGCAGCCCGGAAGACCGACCGGAAGGACGTCCCGGACATGACCGCCACCGGCAGCATCGAGCAGCACCGGACCAAGCAGTGGACGCTGCACCTGCAGGTGTTCGAGGACGGCGACCTCACCACCGTGCACGCCGTCCTCGACACCGGCGACAACACCCTCCGCAGCCGCGCCACCGCGCGGCGCAGCCCCAACGACCCGGACGTCCCCGAGATCGGCGACGAGTTCGCGGCGGGGCGCGCCCTGGTCGACCTCGGTCACCAGCTGCTGCGCGCGGGAGAGACCGACACCGCGGCCCTCGACCCCGGCCTCCGCTCATGACGCCGGGCCGGCCGCCCACCCTCGACGGAGCGAGTCCCACCAGGGAGCGGTCCACCATGGACGAGCAAGCACTGACCCTGACCCAGCTGCGGTTCCTGGCCTCCGCCGCCGGCACGGCGCCCTCACTGCACAACAGCCAGCCGTGGCGCTTCGTCCCCGTACCCGGCTCGCCCGCCGTGCGGGTGTACCTCGACCGCGAACGGGCCGTACCACTGACCGACCCGGACGGCCGGGCGCTGCACATCTCGGTGGGGGCGGCGCTGTTCAACCTGCGAGTCGCCGCGCTGCGGCTCGGACGGGACCCGGAGGTGCGGATCCTCCCCGACCCGGCCGAACCGGACCTGGCGGCCGAGATCGCTCTCTCCCGCCCAGCGCCGTCGGCGCCTGCGTTCGGGCCGGAGCTGTTCGAGGCGATCCGGCATCGCCACTCCAGCCGCCGGCCGTTCAGCAACCGCGACGTGCCCGAGGCCGTCCTCGGCGAGCTGACGGCGGCGGCCCTCGGCGAAGGGGCGGTGCTGTCCCCCCTGGAGGAGGACGGGGTGCGCCGTGTGCTCGCCCTCACCACCGACGCCGAGCGCCGCACCGGCGCCGACCTGGCGCGGATGGCCGAGACCCGCAGCTGGCTACGGCTGGAGGAACAGGCCGCGGACGGGATACCCGCGGCGGCGCTCGGCCCGCAGGACCGCGACGCCCGGGTGCCCATGCGCGGCTTCACCCGCCGGACGCTGCCCACGACGCCACCCGAACGCTTCGAGGCGCTGCCCCAGCTGGCCCTCCTCACCACCCACGGCGACGCACCCGCCGACTGGCTCCGCGCCGGCCAGGCCATGCAACGCGTCTGGCTGCTGGCGACGACCCACGGCCTGCGCGCCTCCGTCCTGCACCAGGCCGTCGAGTGGCCCGACACCCGCTGGGGCCTGCGGGACCCGGCCGAGGGGGTCGGCCACGTCCAGCTCGTGCTGCGTCTCGGCTACGGCCCGCCCGGACCCGACACCCCACGCCGCCCGGTCGACGAGACCCTCGACCTGACGGGTCACCGGGCCGCAGGTGCCGGCGGGGAGTCCTCGTGCTGACGCACCGCACCGTCCGGGACGTGATGACCCGCGATGTCGTCCGCGTCGCACCGGCGACGGGATTCCGCGCGATCGTCGAGCTTCTCCACGCGTACGGCATCACCGCCGTACCGGTCGTGGACGATGCCGACCGGCCGGTCGGCATCGTGTCAGAGGCGGACCTCCTGCGCACCCAGTCGGCCCAGGAGGACCCCACCGCTCTGCAACCGCCGCCGGCCGGAGGACCGGACAGGGCCGGGGCGGCCACCGCGCAGCAGTTGATGACCAGCCCCGCCGTCTGCGTCGCACCCGGTGCCACCGTGGTGGCCGCTGCCCGCCTGATGGCCGGCCGGCACATCAAGAGGCTGCCGGTGGTGGACGGGGAGGGCCGGCTCGTGGGCCTGGTGAGCCGCGGCGACCTCCTCAAGGCGTTCCTCCGGGACGACCGGGCCATCAGACAGGACATCGTCGAGGAGGTGCTCGGCCACGTGGCGGGCGTGAGCCCGGCAGCCGTCGGTGTGGAGGTCGCACAGGGCCGGGTCGTCCTGAGCGGCACCATCGAAGCGCCGCACCTCGTACCGATCGTGCTGCGTCTGTGCCGGTCCGTGGACGGCGTCGTGTCGGTCACCGACCGGACGGGGCGGACACCCGAGCCGATGACCCTCATCACCCATCCCGAGCAACACCGGAACGCGGAGGTCCGTCATGGGAACCACGCCTGAGAACGCACACCCCGTCGTCGTCGGCGTCGACGGATCGCCCTCCTCACGGGCGGCGCTCCGCTGGGCCCAGCGACAGGCACGGCTGGAGGACTGCTCGGTCGAAGCCGTCGCCGCCTGGGACCACCCGCCCATGAGCGGCTGGGGCCTGTCCGTCCCGGGGCCCGAGATCGAGGACGCGGCCAGGCTGGCTCTGGCCGACACCGTGAAGCGGGAGCAGGACCCCACCCTGCCCCCGGTCCGGCAGCGCACCGAGTGCGGCCACCCGGCGGACGTCCTGCTGCGGGCCGCCCGCGGGGCGCACCTCCTGGTGGTCGGGAGCAGGGGGCTGGGCGGCTTCACGGGGACGCTGCTCGGCTCCGTGAGCCGGCACTGCGTGGAACACGCGCCCTGCCCCGTCGTCGTGGTGCGCGGCACCGGCACCTGACCGGCCGAGGACATCGTGGACGGCCCGGTCGTCGTCGGATTCGACGGATCACGCAGAGGTGAGCGGTCGTGCAGGCAGTGATCGTGTACGAGAGTGTGTACGGCAACACCCGGACCGTCGCCGAGGCGATCGCCGAGGGTCTGCGGGGCGCCCGGCCCGACGCTGTGGTGCGGTGCGTCCCGGTGGCCGCGGCGGGACCGGAGCTGACCGGCAGCGCGGATCTCCTGGTGGTCGGCGGGCCCACCCACGTGTACGGGATGAGCTCAGGGCCGAGCCGCCGGATGGCCCGGCTCGCCGCCGCCGGGGCGCCCGCGGGGAACGCGCCGGATTCGCGCGGCCCGGGGCCCGACACAGGCCCCGGGCTGCGGACCTGGTTCCGATCGCTCCCGAAGCCCCGACCGGGCACCCGCGGGGCCGCCTTCGACACCCGTGCCGACATGCTGTTCAGCGGCGGAGCCGCCCACGGGATCGCCCACAGGCTGACCCACCACCACTACGACCTGGTGGCCGCCCCCGAAGGATTCGTCGTGGAGGGCACCGGCGGCGCGCTGCGCACGGGCGAGCGCGAGCGGGCCGCGGCGTGGGGAGCATCGCTGGCCTGATCACCTGCCAGGCCGCCGCCCAGGAGTCCACCTGTTCCCAGCCGCCCCGCCCGCGGTGCACGGCACCCTCGCATCACACCGCGAGCAGGCCGTGGCCGGCGAACACCGACCTGGCTGCTTCCAGTTGCTCAGCGCTCGGCGACGGCGTGCCTTCGAGCGGGAAGCGACTCCCTCGGGCCCGGTACTTGGCGGCGCCCAGCGTGTGGAAGGGCAGGACGTCCACCCGCGAGACGTTGCCGAGCGAGGCGGCGAACTGCGCGACGCCCTCCATGTTCGCCGGCCCGTCGGTCAGCCCGGGAACGAGCACGAAGCGGACCCACACCTCCTTGCCGAGGTCGGCCAGCCGGCGGGCGAAGTCCAGGGTGGGTTCCAGGTGTTGCCCCGTGAGGCGCAGGTAGAGCTCGCGGTCCCAGGACTTGACGTCGAGCAGGACGAGGTCGACGTCGGCCAGCAGCCGGTCGTCGGCCCGGGCGCCGAGGAAGCCGGAGGTGTCCAGCGCCGTGTGCAGCCCCAGCTCGTGCTTGAAGCGGTGGAACAGTTCGGCGCAGAAGGCGGGTTGGAGCAGTGGCTCGCCGCCGGTGAGGGTCGCGCCGCCGCCGGCCGCGTGGATGAAGGCGGCGTGCTTCGCGGCCTCGGCGACCACGGCGTCGACGCCGGTGCGGGTGCCCTCCAGCATCCGCCAGGTGTCCGGGTTGTGGCAGTAGAGGCAGGTCAACGGGCACCCGGCCAGGAAGACCACGAACCGGGTGCCCGGGCCGTCCACGCCGGTGGACACGTCCCAGGAGTGCACCGAGCCGGTGCGGGCCGGGGGCGGCCCGACCGGGATGGCGGTGCCGAGCGTGACAGCCATGGGAAGTCCTCCTGGGCCGGCTACAGCGAGCCGTGGAAGGTGCGGTTGACCACGTCGAGCTGCTGCTCACGGGTCAGCCGGACGAAGTTGACGGCGTAGCCGCTGACCCGGATGGTCAATTGCGGGTACTTCTCCGGGTGCTCCATCGCGTCCAGCAGCGTGGCGCGGTCGAGCACGTTGACGTTCATGTGGAATCCGCCCACCGCCGTGAAGCCGTCCAGCACCCCGGCCAGGTTGGCGATCCGCTCCTGCGGGGTGCGGCCGAGCGCCTCGGGGGTGACGGTGTTGGTCAGCGAGATGCCGTCCTGGGCGTGCTCGTACGGCAGCTTGGCGACCGACAACGCGCTGCTCACGTAGCCGTGCCGGTCCCGGCCGTTCATCGGGTTGGCGCCCGGCGAGAAGGGTTCGCCGGAGCGTCGTCCGTCGGGGGTGTTGCCGGTCTTCCTCCCGTAGACGACGTTGGAGGTGATGGTCAGGACGGACTGGGTGTGCTCGGCGCCCCGGTAGGTGGGGTGCCTGCGGACCTTCGCCATGAACCGCTCGACCAGCTGGACCGCGATCGAGTCCGCGCGGTCGTCGTTGTTCCCGTAGGCGGGGTACTCGCCGTCGATCAGGTAGTCGGTGGCCAGGCCCGTCGCGTCGCGCACCGGGGTGACCCGCGCGTACCGGATGGCGGCGAGGGAGTCGGCCGCGACCGCGAGGCCGGCGATCCCGCACGCCATGGTCCTGCGCACGTCGCGGTCGTGCAGGGCCATCTCCAGGCGCTCGTACGCGTACCTGTCGTGCATGTAGTGGATGACGTTCAGGGCGTGGACGTACGTCTCGGCCAGCCAGTCCATCTGCCGGTCGAGCTTCTCCATGACCTCCTGGTAGTCGAGGACCTCCGAGGTGAGCGCGCCACTGTCCGGGCCGACCCGGGCGCCGGACATCTCGTCCCGGCCGCCGTTGATCGCGTAGAGCAGCGTCTTGGCGAGGTTGACCCGGGCGCCGAAGAACTGCATCTGCCGACCGACCGCCATCGCCGACACGCAGCAGGCGATGGCGGTGTCGTCGCCGAACCGCGGGCGCATCAGCTCGTCCGACTCGTACTGGATGCTGGAGGTGTCGATCGACGCCTTCGCGCAGAAGTCCTTGAACCCACGCGGGAGTCGCGGTGACCAGAAGACCGTCATGTTCGGCTCGGGCGCCGGGCCCAGGTTGTACAGGGTCTGCAGGTAGCGGAACGAGGTACGGGTGACCAGCGGGCGGCCGTCCTCGCCGATGCCGCCGATCGACTCGGTGACCCAGGTCGGGTCGCCGGAGAACAGCTGGTCGTACTCCGGGGTGCGCAGGAAGCGGACGATCCGAAGCTTGACGACGAAGTCGTCGACCAGCTCCTGGGCGCCGCTCTCGGTCAAACGGCCCTCGGCGATGTCCCGTTGGAGGTAGACGTCGAGGAAGGTGGAGGTACGGCCGAGCGACATGGCCGCGCCGTTCTGCTCCTTGACGGCCGCCAGGTAGGCGAAGTACAGCCACTGGACGGCCTCCCGCCCGGTCCGCGCCGGGCCGGAGACGTCGTGACCGTAGGCGGAGGCCATCTCCTTGAGTTCGCTCAGGGCCCTGATCTGCTCGGCGAGCTCCTCCCGGGAGCGGATCACCTCCTCCAGTCGGCCGGGGTCCGCCGGTGCGGCGTCCAGTGCGGCCTTCTCCTCCCGCTTCGCCGCGATCAGCCGGTCCACCCCGTAGAGCGCGACCCGGCGGTAGTCGCCGATGATCCGGCCGCGGCCGTAGGCGTCCGGCAGTCCGGTGATGATCCCGGCCCGGCGGGCGGCCAGGATGTCGGGGGTGTAGGCGTCGAACACGCCCGCGTTGTGGGTCTTGCGGTAGGTGGTGAAGACGGTCGCCAGTTCGGCGGAGACCGGGTAGCCGTAGGTCTCCAGGGCTCCGGCCACCATCCGCCAGCCGCCGTTCGGCATGATCGCGCGCTTCAGCGGGGCGTCGGTCTGCAGGCCGACGATCAGCTCGCGGTCGCGGTCGATCCAGCCGGGGGCGTGCGCGGTGATGGTGGAGGGGATGTCGTGGGCGACGTCGTACACGCCCTTGGCCCGCTCCTCGGGGAAGCGGTCGGTGATCTTCTTCCAGACCGCCGTGGTGCGCTCGGTGGGGCCGGCCAGGAAGCCGCCGTCGCCCTCGTACGGGGTGTAGTTGTGCTGGATGAAGTCGCGGACGTCGATCGCGTCGCGCCACAGGCCGCCCTTGAATCCGGCCCAGGCACTGCGGCCGGTCGTCTCCGCCTGCTCGGTGGTCATGGTCGCTGTTCCCCTTTCGGTGCCCTCGGCACCTCGCTGGTCCGGCCGGCGGTTCGCGCGGCCGGGGGCGGCTCCGGATGCGGGGCCGCCGGTGCTCAGATCCGGTGGCCGTAGTAGGCCTGGCGCATCAGCTGCCGCATGTCGTCGAGCATCGGCATCCGGGGGTTGGCCGGGGCGCACTGGTCCTCGTAGGCGTTCATCACCTGCTGCGGAAGGGCCGCCAGGAAGGCCGCCTCGTCCACCCCCGCCTCCTTGAAGGAGCGGGGGATGCCGACCCGGTCGCGCAGTCCCTCGACGGCGCACGCCAGCGATTCGACGCCCTGCTCCGGGCTGTCGGCGGGCAGCCCGAGCGTCCGGGCGACGTCCTGGTAACGCTCGGGGGCGACGTAGCTCTGGTACTTGGGCCAGCCGGTGACCTTGGCCGGCGCCGCGCCGTTGTAGCGGATCACGTGCGGCAGGAGCAGGGCGTTGGTGCGGCCGTGGGCGATGTGGAAGGTGCCGCCCAGGGTGTGGGCCATGGCGTGGACGACGCCCAGGAAGGCGGAGCCGAAGGCCATGCCGGCGATGGTGCCGGCGTTGTGCATCTTCTCCCGGGCCACGGGATCGTTCGGCCCGTCCGTGACGGCCCGCTCCAGGTTCTCGAAGATCAGCCGGATGCCCTGGAGGGCCAGGCCGTCGGTGAAGTCGTTGGCGTAGACCGAGACATAGGTCTCGATGCAGTGGGTGAGGGCGTCGAAGCCGGTGTCCGCGGTGACCGCGGCCGGCAGGTGGGTGGTGAGCGCCGGGTCGCAGATGGCGACGCTCGGGGTGAGGGCGTAGTCGGCCAGCGGGTACTTCTGGCCGGTGGCGGTGTCCGTGATGACCGCGAACGGGGTGACCTCGCTGCCGGTGCCCGAAGTGGTCGGGATGCAGACCAGCTTGGCCTTCTCGCCGAGGTCGGGAAAGGTGAACGCGCGCTTGCGGATGTCGAAGAACTTCTCCTTCAGGTCGGCGAAGTCCACCTCCGGGTGCTCGTACATCAGCCACATCACCTTGGCGGCGTCCATCGGCGAGCCGCCGCCGAGCGCGATGATGGTGTCGGGCCGGAAGTCACGCATCAGTTCGGCGCCCCTGCGCACGGTGTCGATGCTCGGGTTGGGCTCGACGAAGTCGACCACCCTGACCTCTACCGGCTCGCGGCGCCGGTCCAGGATGCCGCGGATCCGCTCCAGATGGCCGACCTCCACCATGGTCCGGTCCGTGACGACGACGATCCGGTGGGCGTTCGGCATGCCGGCCAGGTACTTGACGGAGTTGCGCTCGAAGTAGATCTTCGGCGGGACCTTGAACCACTGCATGTTGGTGTTGCGCCGCCCGATCCGCTTGATGTTGACGAGGTTCAGCGCGGAGACGTTGCCGGCCACCGAGTTGTGGCCGTAGGAGCCGCAGCCGAGCGTGAGCGAGGGCACGAAGGCGTTGTAGACGTCGCCGATCCCGCCCTGGGAGCTGGGTGCGTTCCAGATGATCCGGCACGCCTTCACCGCGTGTCCGAACTCCTCGGCGAACGCCGCGTCCTCAGTGTGCACCGCCGCGGAGTGCCCGAGACCGTTGAACTCCACCATGGCCGCCGCGAGTTCGATGCCGCTTCGGCGTGAGCCGGCGGTCAGCACGGCCAGCACCGGGCACAGCTTCTCGCGCGTCAGCGGCTCGGAGGGGCCGACCCGCTCCGCCTCCACCAGGATGACGGAGGTGTCGGCGGGCACGGTGAACCCGGCGGCCTCGGCGATCCGCGCGGCGGAGCGGCCCACCACCGCGGCGTTCAGCCGGTCGCCCGCGCAGGAGTTCCCCTCTCCGGCGCCGAAGAGGTGGCGCTCCAGCAGAACCTTCTCCTCGCCGGTGGCGAGGTGGGCCTTCAGCCGACGGAACTCCGCGATCGCCGCGTCCCGGATCTCCGCGTCCAGGATGACGGCCTGCTCGGAGGCGCAGATCATGCCGTTGTCGAAGGACTTGGACAGCACGATGTCGTTGACCGCCCGCTTGAGGTCGGCGCTCTTCTCGATGTACGCGGGCACGTTGCCTGCGCCGACGCCGAGGGCGGGCTTGCCGCACGAGTAGGCGGCCCTGACCATCGCGTTGCCGCCGGTGGCGAGGATGGTGGCGACGTCCGGATGCTTCATCAGGGCCTCGGTGGCCGCCATCGACGGCTGCCCGATCCACTGGATGCAGTGCGCCGGAGCCCCGGCCGCCACCGCCGCGTCCCGCACGATCCGGGCCGCCTCGGCGGAGCAGTGCTGCGCCGCGGGGTGGAAGGCGAAGACGATCGGGTTGCGGGTCTTCAGCGCGAGCAGGCACTTGAAGATCGTGGTGGAGGTCGGGTTCGTCACCGGTGTGACGCCGGCAACCACGCCGACCGGCTCGGCGATCTCCACGATCCCGTCGATCTCGTCCCTCCGCACCACCCCGACCGTCTTCGTCCGGGCCATCACGTGGGTGACGTTCTCGCAGGCGAAGACGTTCTTGACCGCCTTGTCCTCGAACACCCCGCGCCCGGTCTCCTCCACCGCCAGCACCGCAAGTCCGGTGTGCTCGGCGATCGCCGCCAGGGAGGCCTTCCTGACGATGTGGTCGACCTGCTCCTGGGTGTAGGAGGCGTACTCCCGCAGTGCGGTCGTCGCGTCGGAGACCAGCCGATCCACAGCGGCCGCCGCGACAAGGGCCGACGGGGCGGGAACGGCGGGCTCGGTGACGGTTGGCACGATGACCGAACTCCGCGCGGGCTCGGCACTCTTCGCACGCTCGGCGCTCTTCGCGGTCAGCGGGCTGCGGGGCATGGTGAACCACCTTTCAGTTCGTCGTCCGGGGGCTCTTCCGGTCGTCCCGGCGCCTCGTCACACAGCTTTCCGTGACGGCGGCACGCCGGGCCCGGCCGGACGGGGCAGGCCTTCGGGCCGAAGGTCCCTTGTTCGCAGGGTGGTTGGTCCCGCCGGCACTGCGGCACGCGGTGGCCTTGGCCCGGCCGGCACCGAGCCGGCCCTGAACCGACCCCTCGCCCGGGCCCTCGGCCGACCGCGGCCACCGGCGGCCCTCTCAGTCGTGCGGCACCACGGCGACCGGGACGTGGGCGCGGTGGAGGACGGCATGGGCCACCGGCCCCAGGCGGGGCGCCGCCATGGGGTGCCCGGGCGCCCGCCGTCCCAGCACCACCAGGGACGCCCCGCGCGAGGCCTCCAGCAGCGCCTCGGCGGCGCCGCCGTCCACCACCTCGGCCCACGTGCGGACGTCGGGGAACTTCTCCCGCCAGCGCCCCAGCGCGTCCTGGAGGTGCACCAGCCGATCCGCCGTCAGCGACCGCGTGATCGCCTGCTGCTCCAGCGGAGCCTGTGTCCGGTAGGGGCCCGCGGGGGCCGTCCGGGCCTCCACCGCGCGCAGGACGCCCCCGCGGCGGGCCGCCTGGTCGAAGGCGAACGCGAGCACCGCGTCGCAGGGCCGGTCGCCCTGCACTCCCACCACGACTTCGCCCCGCTCACCGGCCGTTCCGCCGGCGCCGTCCCGGACCAGGACGACGGGGCACCGGGCGTGGGCCGCCGTCCGAAGCCCGACGGATCCGACCAGCAGGCCTGCGACGCCGCCGAGCCCCCGGGAGCCGAGGACGAGCAGGCCGTCCCGCTCCCCTGCGGCGGCCAGCGCATACGAAGGGGTTCCGGGGATCCGCTCGCAGGTGGTCTCCAGGTCCGGCAGCACGGCCGAGATCCGGTCGCTGATCTCGGTCACGGATCGGGGCAGCCGATCCACCGGCTGCCCCGCCCGGGCGAGGTCGCCGCCCTCCGCGTCCACCACGTGGACCATCCGCAGGGCCCGTCCGGTTCGACGGGCCTCCCGCGCCGCCCAGCCGGCGGCTGCCGCGCTCTGCGCCGATCCGTCGACTCCCACCACTACGGCGTGGTTCATGACCGTGTCCTCCATCGCCTCGACCGGCCGCGGCGGGGATGCGCGCGGCCGCTGTCCATCGACACACTCCTGCCGCGTCCTCGGCCCGGCCCAGGGGCCGGCCGGCCTCACCGCGGCCCCGAAGGTCCCGGTGTTCGAGCTCGGACGCCCGGCACCACGGCGACCGGGCAAGCCGCCTGGTGCGGGACGACACTGGCGACGGGGCCCAGTCGGCCCACCGTGGCGCCGGACCGTCGCCCGAGGATCAGCAGCTGGGCCGGGCCCCGGCCGAGGCCTCGACCAGCACCAGCCCCGGCGAGGCGAAGGCCGCGGCGCTCCTCATCCCGAAGGGACGCGGGTCCGCCTCTGCGGACGCCGACCTGGGTCGGCGGGTACGGCGCCGCTCCCTGCGGGCGCACGGGCGCGGTGCGACTGCGCCAGGGGCCCGCGCCGGCGTCACGCTCCCGGCCGGTCGTGCACAGGGCCGGCCGGGCCCAACACGCGGGCGGAGCCCGGGACCTGCGGCCCTGGGCCGGAGGCCGGCCGGCCCCTACCCGCCGCTGCCCCCAGCGGCGGAGGCTGGCGGAAGCTGGCAGAGCCTGCCATCCGGTACCGGTGCACCGCACAGCGCGGGCCCCGGTCTTCACCACCATCCGTCCCCCTCACAGCACTGGAGACCAATCCCCATGACCCAGTACCTGCTTGCCGGTGTCGACGGCTCCCCGCAGAGCACCGCAGCAGCCCGATGGGCCGCCGACGAGGCCGTCCGCCGCGGGATCCCCCTGCGGCTGGTCCACGCGCGGACCTGGCTCGACAACATCCACGCGGACCCGTCCCGGCCGACGGACGTGCGCGCCCTCACGCTGCGGATGCTCTCCGACGCCCGGAGGGAGGTCCTGCGCTCCCACCCGGAGTTGGAGGTGCACACCGAGCTGATCGGCGGCGGCGAGCCGGTCGACGAGCTGGCCGAGGCCGCCACCGCAGCGGAGTTGCTGGTCCTCGGCTCGCGGGGCCTCGGGGGATTCGCGGGGTTGCTGGTCGGCTCGGTCGGCCTCGCCGTCGCCGCCCGCTGCGAGGTGCCCACCGTGCTCGTCCGTGACATCGAGGTCGAACGCCCCGGGGATCCCGACGCACGGGAGGTCGTCCTCGGCGTCGACTCCCACTCTCCCTCCCCCGACGTCGTCGACTTCGCCTTCCACCAGGCCACCCGGCTCGGGGCCGTGCTTCGTGCCGTCCACGGCTGGACGCCACCGGCCGTCTGGGGGTACGCCGGGTGGGTACCCCCGCAGGCCGAGGCGGAGCAGTTCCGCGCGATCGAGAGCGAACTGCTCTCGGACGCCTTGACCGGCTGGCGGGAGAAGTACCCGGACGTCGTCGTGGTCGAGGACTGCCGCCTCGGCACCGGCTCCTCGGCCTTGGTGGACCTGTCCGCCGACGCCGCCCTCGTGGTGGTCGGACGGCGCCGACGCCCGCACCACGCGGGAATGCGGATCGGTCCGGTCGCCCACGCCGTCCTCCACCACGCACAGGCACCGGTCGCCGTCGTCCCGCACGACTGAGGAGCGGGTCGAGCGCGCCGGTCCTCCCGACGCGGCGTGGCGACAGCCTGGTGTGCGACCGCCACTCGTCCCGTGCGCCGCGGTCGCAGCATCCGCGGCGCCGTACAGCAGGGCGGTGGGTCGCGGGAGAGCCCCGGGACCCACCGCCTCCTGCGCTCCCGCGGCGAAACCTCGGCAGTCGGCAGCTGCACTTCGAGCCGGAGCATCCCACGGCGTCCGGGCGGCCACGGCCGGTCCGGGAGCGCGGCTTCGACCGGGGCCCTGCCCTGCCGGGCACGCAGAACGGGCGCGGGACCTGGGACGGCCCCACCCGTCTCAGGTCCCGCGCCCCTGGCCGGGCGTACCCCCACAGCCGCCCGGCCGGACCGGTGGCCGCTACCTCGCCGGGGTGATCAGCCCGAAGTGGCCGTCGTGGCGGTGGTACAGGACGTTGCCGCGGCCGGTGGCAACGTCGGTGAAGAAGAGGAACGGCAGGCCGGTGAGGTCGATACGCGCGACGGCCTCGGCCAGCGCGAGCTCCGGAACCCTGGCCGTGCTCACACTCAGGCCCCGCTCGGGCTCGGGTTCCGCCGGGCCCGCGCAGGCGAGGTGGAGGTCGCCGGTGCCCTCGTCCCGGTAGACCACGCTGTCGCGTCCGGCCCCGGCCTCGGTGAACAGGTGGAAGTCGTAGTCCATCGCCTCCATCTCCAGCACCGCGGCCCAGACCGCCTGGCGGGACAGACTGTAGGTCTTGTGCCGGACGATCCGCCGGTCCTCCGGCGCGCGGTGGCGGTGGTGCGGGCGGTGCCCGCGGCGCGCGGCGCCGTCCCAGGCCTCCGAGCCGGCCGGCGGAACCGCGTGGTGGCGGCGGAGGTCCGTGTGCTGCCGGATCCTGGCCAGCCGGGCGGCGAGCCGTTCCTGCACCAGGTCGACGGCCTCGCGCATGGTCGCGGCCGCGACATGGGCCCGGACGGGGAGGCCGTTGAGATCGATCACGACCTGGGCCAGGGCCGGCTTGAGGATCGCGTGGTTGGCCTCCTGGGTGAGCTTCACCCGGGCCGCGAGTACGGGCTCGTCGAGCCGCTCGATCACGGCCAGCACCTTTGCCCTGGCGTAGTCGGGCGCGCCGAGCGACACCTCCCCCCTGGTCTCCAACCGGATGTCGACGGGCGGGGTCTGCAGACGGATCATCAGAGATTCCTTCCTTCGTAGGGTCAGACTGCCGCGTGAGCGGTGGGTGTGCCGAGGGCCGAACGTCCCCACGGCCGGGCCTTGTGGCCCGAAGTCCCCGCCCGGGTGCGGGCGGACGGTGGTGCCGGTGGCACCGGGCATCGCGCCGCGGGCGTCACCGAGCGGGCCGAGGGCGGCCGGTGGCGGCGACGAACGACCGGCGTGCCTGAACCACCGACACGACCGGCCCCGACCCGGGCTGCCGACGCCACGTCAGTCGGACACAGGGCCGTCCGGCCCTACCGACTTCGCCGCGGCCGGGCCAGACTCTCCCCAGGTTTCCTCCACCCGTCGTGTCGACGGGCCCACGAGTGCGGAGATGTGATGGCGGACAGTGCGGCGGGCAGCGCGGGCGACCCGGTGAGGGTGTTCCTCCTCGATGATCACGAGGTCGTCCGCCGCGGCGTGCACGACCTCCTGGACGCCGAGCCCGACCTCACCGTGGTCGGCGAGGCGGCCACCGTCGAGCAGGCGATCGCCCGCGTCCCCGCACTGCGTCCGGACGTGGCCGTGCTGGACATGCGACTGCCGGACGGCGACGGCGTGACGGTCTGCCGGGAACTGCGCTCGCGGATGCCCGGCCTCGCCTGTCTGATGCTCACCTCCTTCGACGACGAGGAGGCCCTGCTCGACTCGATCATGGCGGGTGCCGCCGGCTACGTGCTCAAGCAGATCAGCGGCACCGACCTGGTCTCCGCCGTCCGCACGGTCGCGTCCGGGCAGTCGATGCTGGACCCCGGTGCGACCACCCGGCTGATGGCACGGCTTCGCGGCGACACCGGGCCGCAGGCCGCCTCGGCCTTCCCGGAGCTCACGGACCGGGAGCGGGAGATCCTCGCCCTGATCGGCGAGGGCCTGACGAATCGCCAGATCGGCGAGCGGCTCTACCTCGCCGAGAAGACCGTCAAGAACCACATCTCCCGGCTGCTGGCCAAGCTCGGCGTCGAGCGGCGTGTCCAGGCCGCCGTCATCGCCACCCAGGCCATGGCCGCCCACGACCACGCGACCGGGCACCACGCACGATGAGCAGGCCGGACCGGTGAGCACGACCGATTCACCCCCGGGGCCTCCCGGGGGTGAACGGGGGACCATCGGCCCCTCCCCCACGAGCCGCTCCGAGGCGACCATCGATGCCATGAAGCCGGATCAGATCCCCTCGGTCGAACACCCACCGCTGGACATGCGGCAGTGCCTGCGGCTGCTGGCCGCCACCCGGGTGGGCCGTGTCGTCTACACGGTCGGAGCCCTGCCGGCCGTCCTGCCCACCCGCTACCGCCTGGGCACCGACGGCAGCGTGCTGCTCTCCGCCGCCGCCGGGTCCGAGCTGGTCCGGGCCGTGTCCGGCGCCCTGGTGGCCTTCGAGGCGGGCGAGGTCAGCGAGTCGGACGGCAGCGGCTGGAGCGTCACCGTGCTCGGCCGGGCGGACGTCACCGAGGCGCCGGCGCCGCACGAGCCAAGCGTCCTGCGCCGCCCCGGCCAGGTGTCCATCCGGATCCACGCCGAACTGGTGACCGGACGCCTCCTGCCGGACGCCCGGGCCTGCCGAACGTGACAGGCGGGCGGGACGCCCGGGCAGGCGACCGCACTCAGACGCCCAGCGGGACCGACCACACCACCCGAGCCCCGCCGCCCGGCGGGCTCACCAACTCCATTGCTCCGCCCAGGCCCTCGGCCCGCTCGGCGAGGTTGCGCAGGCCGCTGCGCCTGCCCTGCGCCGGAATCCCCACCCCGTCGTCCTGCACCGTCAGCACGACCTGCGTCCCCGTCGCCTGCAGCGCAACCTCGACCCGCCCGGCCCCGGCATGCCGGGCCGCGTTGCTCAACGCCTCGCCCAGGACGGCCACCACGTGGTCCGCCACCGCCGTGGGAACGTCGGTGTCCAGCAGACCCTCCATGCTCAGCCGTGGCGCGAAGCCCAGGGCCGCCTGCGCCGCCTCGACCGTCTTGACCACCCGGGCCCGCAGACCGTTGCCGGCTGCCTCGTCCCGCGCCCGCAGCCCGAAGATGGTCGACCGGATGATCTTGATGGTCTCGTCCAGGTCCCCCACCGCCCGCAGCACCCGGTCCGACGCCCCGGGATGCTCGATGAACCGCGCGGCACTCTGCAGCGTCATCCCGGTGGCGAAGAGCCGCTGGATCGCCAGGTCGTGCAGGTCCCGGGCGATCCGGTCGCGGTCCTCCAGCATCGCCAGCTGCTCGGCGTCCCGGCGCCGGGAGGCCAGTTCCAGGCCCAGCGCGGCCTGGTCCGCGAAGCCGAGCAGCGGTCCGATCTCCCGGTCCGTGAACACGGCCTCCCCCGGCCCGCGGGCCAGCAGCAGCACGGCGTCGATGTGCCCGGCGCTGCGCCCCAGTGGCACCGCCACCGCCGGGCCCAGCAGCTCCCGCCGTCGCGGATCGCCCGTCAGACGCGGGTCGGTGGCCAGATCGGTCGTCGTCACGGGCGTGCCCCGGGTGCACGCCGCCCCTGAGAGCGTGCCCTCCCGCGACACCACCAGACCCGCCCTGTCGGCGGCGTTCCCACCGAGCGCGAGCTCAAGGCGCAGCATCTCACCGGCTTCCGGCACGACCACGTCCGCCAGCTCCGCGCCGGTGATCTCCCGCGCCCGCTGCGCGATCAGCTCCACCACCTGGGCACGCGAACTCCCCGACAGCAGGGTGCGGGTGATCTCCCCGCTCGCGCTCAGCCAGCGCTGCTGGCGCTGGGCCTCCTCGTACAACCGCGCGTTGTCGATCGCCACCCCGGCCGCCACCGCCAGCGTCGCGATCACCGACTCGTCATCGGCGTCGAACTCCTCACCGCCGCGCTTGTCGGTGAGGTACAGGTTGCCGAACACCTCCTCCCGCACCCGTACGGGCACCCCGAGGAAGGTCCGCATCGGCGGATGGTTGGCGGGGAACCCGTAGGAGGCCTGATGCTGCGACAGATCCTCCAGTCGGAGCACCTTCGGGTGGCTGATCAGCTCACCCAGCAGGCCCTTGCCCGTCGGGTAGGGACCGATCCGGGCGATCTCCTCCTCCGACAGCCCGACCGTCAGGAACTGCGACAGCGACTCGCCGTCCGGACCGATCACCCCGAGCGCCGCGTAGCGGGCGTCGACCAGGACGGCGGCGGCCTCCACGATCCGTCGCAACGCCTGCGTGAGGTCCAGTTCGCGCCCGACCGACAGCACCGCCTCCAGCAGGCTGTGCACCCGGTCCCTCGTCCCGCGGGCGGCGTCGATCCGCGCCTGCAGTTCCTCCAGCAGTTCGTCGAGCCGCAACTGCGGAATCCGCGAGCGCGCCACATCGTCGTCCCCGCCCACGGCGGCCTCCTCCGGTCCTGATGCCCGGAACCGATTCTCGCAGAGCCCCACACGGTCCCGCCGGGGCTCCCTCCCTCCCTTCGGATCGAACACCTCGTGACGAGCCGGTGATCACCCTGGCGACGTCACGCCCTGGCCGGCCTCCGAGTTCACGCCGGTGGTCCGGACCGGCTTCGCGGGCGACGGCGGACGAGAAGCATGACAGTGCGTCAATCCTTTAACAGTCACCGGTACAGCGTGCTCATGCCGCGGCCGCACCGCGGCACCCCAGACTGGGCCGACTCCGCGACGGCGCAGCCGTCTTGACCAGATATCCGAGGGAGCACGACATGCCACCTGCCGACAAGAGACAGATCCCCGCCGGCCCGCCCGCGGTCCAGCAGCTCAGGACGAACTCGGTCGGTCTCGCCGGTGTGGTCTTCATGGCACTGGCCACCGCGGCGCCGATCACCGCCATGACGGGCAACCTGCCGGTCATCGTCGGCGGCGGCAACGGCGTGCACGCGCCGGCCGGCTTCCTGTTCGTCACCCTGGTACTGACGGTCTTCACCATCGGCTATGTCGCGATGGCCCGGCACATCACCACCGCCGGTGCGTTCTACGGGTTCATCTCGCACGGTCTGGGCCGGGTGGTCGGCATGGCCTCGGGCCTGCTGGCGGTGCTGGCGTACGTGGTGTTCGAGGCGTCGATCGTGGGGATCTTCGCGTACTTCGCGGAGCAGACCTTCGCGGCGGAGTTCGGCGTCCACTGGCCGTGGCAGGTGTTCGCCCTGGCGATGCTCGCCGTCACCGCGGTGCTGTCCTACTTCCACCTGGAGGTCGCGTCCAAGGTTCTGGGGGTCTTCCTGATCGGTGAGGTGGTGATGCTGCTCCTGCTCGCGGGTTCGGTGCTGGCGCACGGCGGCGGTCCGGGCGGCCTGCACCTCGGCACGCTCAACCCGAGCGGCGCGTTCGCCGGCGTCAACGCCGGCGTGGGCCTGTTCTTCTGCTTCTGGTCGTGGATCGGCTTCGAGTCGACCGCGATGTACGGCGAGGAGTCCCGCAACCCCAAGCGGATCATCCCGCGCGCGACACTGCTGGCGGTGCTCGCCCTCGGGCTGCTGTACACCTTCGTCACCTGGATGGTGCTGTCCGGCAACGGCCCCACCGAGGCCGTCGCCACGGCCGCCGGCAGCAGTCCGCTCGACCTCTTCCTCAGGCCGGCGCAGACCTACCTCGGGCACTGGGCGGTCACCGCCTTCCAGTGGCTGATGTGCACCAGTGCCTTCGCCTGCGGCCTGGCCTTCCACCAGTGCGCCGCCCGCTACCTGTACGCGATCGGCCGCGAGGGCTTCCTCCACCCCGCCCTCGGCCGCACGCACCCGCGGCACGGCTCCCCGCACATCGCCTCGTTCACCCAGACCGCCGTCGCACTCGCCGTCGTCGGGGGCTTCTGGGCCACCGGACAGGACCCGTACGTCGGCCTGTACACGCTCACCGCGATCCTCGGCACCCTCGCCCTGCTCGTGGTGCAGACCCTCTGTTCGTTCTCGGTGATCGCCTACTTCCGCCGCAACCACCCCGAGTCGCGCCACTGGTTCCGTACCTTCACGGCGCCGCTGCTCGGCGGGCTCGGCATGCTGGCGGCGATCGTCCTGCTCGTGGTCAACCTCGACACCGCGGCCGGCGCGGCTTCGAAGATCTTCTTCTTCAAGCTGATCCCGTGGATCGTCGGCGCCGTCTTCGCCGGCGGCATCGCGCTGGCCCTGTACATGCGGGCCCGGCACCCCGCCCGCTACGAGGTGATGGGACGCCTCGTCGTCGAGGACTCCCAGGAGCGGGCCGAGGAAGCCGTCCCCGCCACCGTCTGACCCCGTCCTCTCCGCGAAGGGAACCCCCACATGCCCCGCTCGCAGCACGCCCGGCTGATCGCCCGGGCCCTCACCGACCACGCCACCGCCGAGCGTCTTCGGATGCCGGCCGACGAGTACCGCGGGCTCCGCGACGAAGCCCGCGCCGAGCCGGAGGGGCCCTCCCGCCGGGCCCTGCTGACCCGTGCCGCCGCACTCGGCCTCGGCCTCACGGGCCTCGGCGCCGCCGGTCTCGGCGCCGCGCCCCGGGCGCGCGCGGCCACCGCCGTGACCACCAGGTTCACCGGCCCGATGCCCCGCATCGCCATCATCGGCGCCGGAATCTCCGGCCTGACCGCCGCACTCACGCTGGCCGACAAGGGCGTCACCTCGACCGTCTACGAGGCGAACCCGTCCCGGATCGGCGGCCGGATGTACTCCGGCGGGAGCCCGTCCACCCCCGGGCTCTGGGCGCAGGGCCAGGTCTCCGAGTACGGCGGTGAGTTGATCGACACCGGCCATCACGCCGTCCTCCAGCTCTGTCAGCGCTTCGGTCTCGCGACCACCTCCGTACGGGCGGCCACACCGTCCGGCGCCGAGCAGATCCTGCGCTTCCAGAACGCCTACTACCCGCGCTCGCAGGCCGACAACGACTTCAAGGCGATCTGGCAGCTGATCAAGAACGACATCCAGGCCGGCGGCTCGGGCCCCACCTGGAACAACCACAACGCCGCGGCCGTCGGCCTCGACACCATGTCCGTCCGCGACTGGATCGACACCCGGGTCCCCGGCGGGGTCTCCAGCAGACTCGGCGCCCTGCTCGACGTGGCCTACGCGGTCGAGTACGGCGCCGACACCACCGCCCAGTCCGCCTACGCGCTCCTGCTGATGCTCTCCTGGCAGGCGAACCCCGGCAGCTTCAACATCTGGGGCGGTTCCGACGAGCGCTACCACATCACCGGCGGCAACGACCAACTGCCGCACGCCATCGCGGCCGCGCTCCCCGCCGGCACCGTCCAACAGGGCCGGACCCTCCAGGCGGTCACCCGCAACTCCAACGGGACGCAGACCCTCACCTTCGCCCTGGACGGCGGCGGAACCAGCACCGTCACCGCCGACCACACCATCCTCGCCGTGCCACTGCCGATCCTCCAGCAGCGGATCGACCTCTCGGGAGCCGGACTCGACCCGATGATGCGCGGGGTGCTCGGCCACATGGCCATGGGTGCCTGCACCAAGCTCAACATGCAGTTCAGCAGCCGCCCCTGGACCGGCACCGGCCCCTGGCCGGGCGTCTCCAGCGGCGAGTGCTTCGCCGACCTGCCCTTCCAGCAGGCCTGGGACGTCACCAAGGGCCAGAACGGCAGCAACGGCATCCTCGTCCAGTACGGCGGCGGCACCCCGGCCCGCACCCTCAACCCGCCGGCCCCCTTCACCGACGCCACCAACAGCTACACCCGCAACCTGGCAGGCACCTACCTGAGCCAGATCGACCGCGTCTGGCCCGGCACCTCCGCCGCCTGGACCGGCCGCGCCACCCTCTCCGCCTGGCACCTCAACCCCTACTCCTACGGCGCGTACTCCTGCTGGCCGGTCGGCTACCTCACCACCTACGCCGGCTACGAGGGCACCGCCCAGGGCAACCTCCACTTCGCCGGCGAACACACCTCCTACGACTTCCAGGGCTACATGAACGGCGGCGCCACCGAAGGCACCCGGGCGGCGGGCGAAGTGCTGGCAGCCATCGGGGCGTAGCAACAGGCTCACCTCCACCGCGCTACCCGGGCCCACCGTCCGTCGTGATCGTCGACGGCCTGCGGAACCCGACCGGACCCGGGCCCGACCGCCGTCGCGGGGGCTCGGGTCCGACAGCAGGCGTCGGGGCCGGCCGGCCTCCCCGATGGTGGCGCCGGCGAGGAAGTGGCCGGCGGCGGAATCGGCCCAGCGCGCGACGGCGCCGGGTGCGGATCCCCACCCGGCAGACGATCTCGCCGTCGTCCGGCGGACGCGGCGCAGGCCACCCTCGAACTCCTCCTCGCGTCGTACGTGATGTCGAGAACGGGGTTGGCGGTGACGGTGACGCCAACCTCGGGGTCCGGTCCTCGCCGGATCGGAGATTTCTGCTCAGCCGCGGCAACCTTTCCGACTCGGGCGGCAACCAGGAGACGAGCACCGGGCCGACGGGCCGTCATGGCCGTCGACCGCGTGCTCGGGCGGGCCCCCGGATCCGGGAGGTCCTGCTCCCTGTCCCTGCACCCGTAAGGAACTGTGAGACGTGAGCAAGCGAGCCATACGCCCCAGGCGTGCCAGGATCGTGGCCCTGGGCAGCGCGGCGGCCCTGGCGGCGGCAGGCGTGGCCGGTGGCATCTGGGCGAGCGCGAACGCCGCCGCGCCGACCCCCGCCCCGGGCACGTACGCCCTGGCCAGCGCGGCCGGTGGGCTGTGCCTGGACGTACCGGGAGCCAGCAGCGCGGACGGTGTCCAGCTGAACCGGCACGCCTGCGGCGGCGCCGGGCAGGCCTGGCGGCTGAGCACCGTCAAGGGTGGCTTCACCCTGGTCGCCGTGCACAGCGGCAAGTGCGCCGGTGTGCGCGAGGCGAAGACCGGCGCCGGCGCGGCGGTGGAGCAGGAGGCCTGCACCGGCGGCGCAGCCGCCCAGACCTGGGCCTTGACGGCGGTGGAGGGGGGCTATCGCCTCGTCAACGCCGGCAGCGGCAAGTGCCTGGCGGTGAAGGACGGCTCGACCGCACCCGACACGCCGGTGCAGCAGAACTCGTGCGACTCGGCGCCGGCCAAGCTCTGGACGCTCAGGCCCGCCGGCACCGGCACCGGCACCGCACCGACAGCGAGCGCCTCTCCCTCTGCCACTGCCACTGCCACTGCCACTGCCACTGCCACTGCCACTGCCACTGCCACTGCCAAGCCGACCGTGACGGCGGCGCCCACGTCGAGCGCCACGGCCACCGTCACGGCCACCGCGTCGCCCACCGGCGGCGGGAGTGGCACGATCCCGGCGTGGCCGACGCCGACGGTCGACGTCCCGCTGACGGCCACTCAGCAGGTCGGCGCCTTCTTCGACGGCGGTGGCCGACGCTTCGTCGGCAAGGGCGCGCTCGGCTCGGGCGGTCAGTCCGAGAGCCAGCCCGCCATGTTCGAACTCGCCGACGGCGCCGTGCTCCAGAACGTCGTGCTCGGTGACCCGGCCGCCGACGGTGTGCACTGCAACGGAAGCTGCACCCTGAAGAACGTCTGGTGGGAGAACGTAGGCGAGGACGCGGCCACCTTCAAGGGCACCTCGGCCTCCCAGGTGATGACCATCGACGGCGGCGGCGCGCGCGGCGCCGCGGACAAGGTCTTCCAGCACAACGGCCCCGGCACGATGGTGATCAAGAACTTCCGGGTCGAGGACTTCGGCAAGCTCTACCGTTCCTGCGGCAACTGCAAGACCCAGTACGCCCGTCACGTCGTGATCGACAACGTCCTGGCGACCGTACCGGGCAAGAAGATCGTCGGCATCAACTCCAACCTCGGCGACACCGCGAAGATCTCCCGGCTCACCATCGCCGGGGACAGCAGCCAGAAGATCACCGTCTGCCAGCGCTTCACCGGTGTGACCAGCGGCGAACCCAAGGAGGCCGGCAGCGGCCCCGACAGCACCTCCTGCCTCTACAGCACGGCCGACGTCACCTACCGGCCGTAGTCTGCGCTCCCGTCGATGCCGTGTCCGGGGCGATCAGCCCGGGGCACGGCATCGGGCATGCACGGGCATCAGGCCGGCACGGACGTTCGAACCGGACGGGCATCGAACCCGACGGGCACCGCCCGCCCGGGTGGCCGACAGTGCTGCCCGCCCGCTCACCCGGTCCGGGCGAAATCACCCCAGACGGCGGGTCTGCCGGCAGCAGTCGTGGCATCGGCGCGGTAGGTGTCGTCCTTGGCGTCGCGTCCGCCGGTGGCGTGTCCGTACTGGCCGGCGAAGACGTGCTGGCCGACCGGCACAGTCCGTCCAGGCTTGAGGGTCCATCGGTAGAGCAGGAAGCCGCCGTCCTCGCGGACGGAGACGTCGAAGTCGGCGGCGGGCCGGGTCTGCCAGCTGCCGGCGTTCTTCACCCCGTCGGTCAGGGCGATCCGCAACTCGACGGTGAGCGCGGTGAGCGGACTGCTCGTCCTGAGGGTGACGTTGCTCTGCGCCCAGTCGTCGATGCTGTGCGGGTCGACCGAACCGTCGGCCCAGAGCGGGCCGTCCGTGGTGTGACTACGGACCGTCGACGACGCCGAGGGGTGACCGGCGAAGGGGGACGCGGAAGTGGACGAGGACGGGGACGGAGCGGGCGAGCCGGTGACGGCCCGTTCCGGGGTCCGGCCGGGCTCGTGCGGGGCTATGGACTGCGACGCGGACGGGGACGCGGACGGGGACGGGGACGGGGACGGCGAGGCGGTGGGCGACACGGTCTCCGACCGGGATGTGGCCGGGGCCGCGGTGACCGCCTGCTGCGGTGGATCGGGGACGTGGACGATGGCGGCCACCGCCAGACTGCCCACCGTCACCGCGCCGGCGGTGGCCATGGCCGCAAGAACGACCCTGGGCCAGGACAGAGCCCTGCCGCGCTCACGGTGACGCCCCCGGACGGCCGGCCCGGGGCCGGTCATGCCACGCTCCACCCGGGCGAGCATGCGGGCCCGGTCGGGCCGGTGGGCCTCGGCACTCGTGCGCAACAGGTCGCGCAGTTCCTCTGTCACCGGCTCCTGCTCCCCGTGAGACGGCCGGCGGCGCGAGGGCCGAGCAGGCCCTGAAGGTCGGCCATGCCCTTGGAGGTCTGGCTCTTGACCGTTCCGACCGATATCCCGAGGGCCAGGGCGGTCTCCTTCTCCGACAGGTCGAAGGCGTGCCGGAGCACCACACAGGAGCGCTTGCGGAACGGCAGCCGGGCGAGGGCGGCCCGGACGTCCAGGACGGCGGCCACATCCGGGTCGTCGGTGCGCTCCGGGTGGCGGGACCAGAAGAGCAGGACGCGACGCTTCTCGCGGACCGCGCCGCGGATCCGCCCGCGCGCCAGGTTGGCGACCGTACCGCGGGCGTAGGCGAGCGGGTGGTCGGCGCTGCGGACCTTGTCCCAGCGGTGCCACAGGGCGACCATGGCGTCCGCGGCGAGATCGTCGGCGGCGTCCGCCTCTCCGGTCAGCAGACGGGCGAGGCGGGCCAGCTCGGCATGGTGGCGTTCGAAGAATTCGTGGAACTCCGCGGAGGCCTCATCGGCGGTCATGCCCTCGGTAAGGCCTCTCGATGCAATGTTAGCGCTCACATTCAGCTGGGGCAGCCTAGCAGCCCGCTCGGGCCGCCGTTCGACCGCCTCCCGCCATGTTCGATCGGCGCCAACCCGGACCCGGGCCAGCGCCGAGCGGCCATGCCCCCGTACGGCGGCTCCCATCAGCTCAGCCCGCCGGGTTCCAGCCGTCACTGCCGGCCAGGTAGGCACGGGCCGTGTACCTCGCGGCCTGGGCGTCGGTCAGTTGCGGCCGGTTCGCACCCGTGCCGGCGCCGGGGCCGGTGTTGGCGTACTCGGCGAAGCGGGCGGACTTCCAGGAGAAG
This sequence comes from Kitasatospora sp. NPDC057015, assembly GCF_042673745.1. Classification (NCBI taxonomy): domain Bacteria; kingdom Bacillati; phylum Actinomycetota; class Actinomycetes; order Kitasatosporales; family Streptomycetaceae; genus Kitasatospora; species Kitasatospora sp. NPDC057015. The sequence goes on along the minus strand of NZ_JBHUSG010000033.1, from coordinate 67,275 downwards.
CCGCCCATGTCGGTCCACGGTGAGGCGCTCTTCACGGCGGCCGGCAGGCTGGTGCCGCGGATGACCAGCTGGCCGACCGCGTCCGGCCCGGTGTGCCAGGGGCGACCCAGGGAGAAGGTGTTCGCCTTGGCCGGGCTGTTGATCGCACTGTCGGTGATGAGGATGCCGTACGGCTTCGCGGAGGCGGTGTTGGGCGCGGACAGGTAGCCGTTGTTGCCGCCGGCGGCGGCGCCGCGATCCCGGAGCGTGATGTTCACGTGCTCGTACACGGCGGTGGCGTTGCCGAAGACGAAGTCGACGTCACCGGCGACGAAGGAGTTGCGGAAGTACTGCCGGTACTGCCCGGTCGCGGACGGCGCCCAGTTCAGCACGGTGTCCTGGTGGCCGATGAAGCGCGAGTTGACGTAACGCTGGCGGTCCCCGCGAGCGGCGAGGGCCACCCCCTGGGTGTCCGTGATCTCCGGGTGGGCCGATCGCTCGAAGGTGTTCTGCACCGTGATGCCGGTCAGCGTGGTGTCGTTCGCCGAGACGGTGAGGGTCGCACTGCCCTCGGTACCGTACGCGGAGCCGTCGGGCCTGCGGGTGCCGGCCGCGTTGTCGTACGTGATGACCACGTCCTCCGCGTTGCCGGTGGCACCCTTGACGGTCAGGCCCGCCTTGGCCACCGGGACGTTCACCACCTCGCGGTACGTGCCTTTTGCGACCAGCACGGTGTCGCCGGGCGCGGCCGCGTCCACCGCCGACTGCACCGTCCGGTACGCCGCCGAGCCGTCGGCGGCCACGGCGAGCGTCCGGGCCGCGGACGCCGTGACGGAGGCGGCGGCGTCGGCGTGCACGACCAGCGGCACGGCGCCCAGGCCGGCCGTGGTCACCGCCGCCGCCCCGAACAGGGCGAGCCGGCGGCGGCCGGGCGGGCGGCGGTGAGGGTATGCGGGCATCTGTGGTCACTCCTTGCGACGAGGGTCCGTTCGCCCTCCAGTTGCCGCCGGGAGAAGGAAGGTTGCCGCCGATCCGGAACGATTCTCGACGTGCCGTGCTGCCGCACCTGTCGCGGTGCCCACGAAACCGCGCGGCGCAGCAGGAACCGCACTGGTCGGCCCGCGCGCGCCCCCACGCCGACATGGCCTGCTCTCCCACAGGGGCGCCCTCGAACGAGCGTGCCTACGCTTCGTGGTCGCCCTCGCTGCGATGTTATCAATGACACATGGTCGAACAGCCCGACCGAGTCCGGACCGTGTCGAAGCGGTCGCTGGCGGCGAAGAACCCTCTCGGGAAGACTCCTCGGAGCGTTGCCGGCCAGGTCTTCGTGCTGCAGGTCGTGGTCGTGGTGCTGCTCGTCCTCGGGGCGATCCTGGCGCTGGTCCTGGAGTCGCGGCACGCCAGCGACGCGGAGGCCCGAAACCGTTCGGTGGCCGTCGCGGAGACGTTCGCGCACTCCCCCGGCCTGCAGGAAGCACTGAAGTCCCCCTCGCCGACGGCGGTGCTCCAGCCGTTGACGGAGGAGACGCGCCAGCAGGCCGGTGTGGACTTCATCGTGGTCATGGACACCCACGGGATCCGGTACACGCACCCCTTGCCCGACCGGATCGGCAAGCAGTTCGTCGGAACGATCGGTCCCTCGCTGGCCGGCCAGGTCTACACCGAGAGCGTGCACGGCCCGCTCGGCCACGAAGTCCAGGCGGTCGTCCCCGTCAAGGCCCCCGACGGGTCGGTCGTGGGTCTGGTGTCGGCCGGGCTCAAGGTCAAGAACGTCACCTCGGCCGGCGACCGGCAGCTGCCCGTCATCCTCGGCACGGGCGCGGCCGCACTCGCGGTGGCCACGACCGGGACCGCCCTGGTCGCCAGGCGGCTGAAGCGCCAGACCCGCGGCCTGGGTCCGGCCGAGATGACCCGCATGTACGAGCACCACAACGCCGTCCTGCACGCGGTGCGGGAGGGGGTGGTCATCGTCGGGCAGGACAAGCGGTTGCTCCTCGCGAACGACGAGGCGAGGGAGCTGCTCGGACTCCCGGCGGACGCGGAGAGCCGGTACCTGGGCGAGCTGCGCCTCGACCCCGGCACCGAGGAACTGCTGCTGTCGGGCAGGGTGGCCACGGACGAGGTGCACCGGGCAGCCGGCCGGCTGCTCGTGGTGAACCAGCGGCCGACCGACCGACACGACGGTTCGATGGGAACGGTCGCGACAATCCGTGACTCCACGGAACTCCTCGCGCTGGCCGGCAAGGCCGAGCTGGCCGGCAACCGCCTCGCCCTCCTCTACGAGGCCGGGATCGGCATCGGCACGTCGCTCGACGTCGTGCGCACCGCCGAGGAGCTGGCACGGCTCGCTGTTCCCGGCTTCGCGGACTTCGTCACCGTCGACCTCGCCGACCCCGTCCTGCACGGCGACGAGCCGAACGGCACCAGGCTGGACCTGCGCCGGGTCGCCGTCAACGGAATCCAGCAGGACCATCCCTTCTACCCGCGCGGAAAGCTGATCGACTTCGTCCCTTCCACCCCCCAGGCCCAGGGCTTCGGCAGCGGCCGGTCGCAGGTGGTGCCCGACCTCTCGGTCGCCCACGGCTGGCAGGCCCAGGACCCGGAATGGACGCGTCGGATCCTCGACTACGGCGTCCACACGCTCCTCACCATTCCGGTGACGGCACGCGGGATCATCCTGGGCGTCGCCAACTTCTGGCGGTCGCAGAAACCCGGGCCGTTCGACGACGGGGACCGGTCGCTGGGCGAGGAACTGGTCGCACGGGCCGCGGTCAGCATCGACAACGCCCGCCGCTACACCCGCGAGCACGCGATGGCCGTGACCCTGCAGCGCAGCCTGCTGCCGCGCGCCCTGCCGGAACAGAGTGCCCTCGACGTCGCGCACCGCTACCTGCCCGCACAGTCCGGAGTCAGCGGCGACTGGTTCGACGTGATACCGCTGCCCGGCAGTCGGGTCGCCCTCGTGGTGGGCGACGTCGTCGGTCACGGGCTGCACGCCGCGGCCACCATGGGCCGCCTGCGCACCGCCGTGCACAACTTCTCCACCCTCGACCTTCCACCGGACGAACTGCTCGGTCACCTGGACGAGCTGGTGAGCCGCATCGACCAGGAGGAGAGCGACAGCGGTACGGGGACCGGCGTCACCGGGGCCACCTGCCTGTACGCGATCTACGACCCGGTCTCCCGGCTCTGCACCGTCGCGACGGCGGGACACCCCGTGCCCGCGCTGGTCGGGCTCGACGGCGTCGTCGTCTTCCCGGAGCTCCCGGTCGGCCCGCCGCTGGGAGTGGGCGGCATGCCGTTCGAGACAGCGCAGGTGCGCCTGGCCGAAGGCACCCAGATCGTCCTCTACACGGACGGCCTGATCGAGGAGCGCACCCGCGACTTCGACGTCGGCATGGAGTTGCTGCGCAAGGTGCTCTCCCACCGCAACCGGCAGCCCGAGGAGAACTGCCGGGCCGTCCTGGACGCCCTGCTGCCCGAACGTCCGCAGGACGACGTCGCACTGCTGATCGCCAAGACCCGGGTGCTCGGCGCCGACCGGATCGCGGAGCGCGAGGTGCCGTCCGATCCGGCCGCCGTCGCCGACGTGCGTGCGTGGATCACCGCGACGCTGGACCGGTGGGACCTGGCCGATCTGGCGTTCGGCACGGAACTGGTTCTCAGCGAACTGGTCACCAATGCCATCCGCTACGGCTCCCCGCCGGTGCGGGTACGGCTGCTGCGCGACCGCAGCCTGATCTGCGAGGTCGCCGACGGCAGCAGCACCTCCCCGCACCTGAAGTACGCGGCGACGACGGACGAGGGCGGCCGCGGGCTCTTCCTGGTGGCCCAGCTCACCGAGCGCTGGGGCACCAGGTACACCTCGCAGGGCAAGATCATCTGGGCGGAGCAGCCGCTCCCCACCCCTGCCGAAAGCCCGGACGGGACCGAAAGCCCGGACCGGAAGAGGGGGGAACCCGAACCCGCACCCCCGGCGGCACGTCCGGTGGGGTCTCCCCCGCCCGCGTGAACCCGGCAAGGCGCACGACCGACACCCTGCCGGAAAGCGGGCGTCCCACTCCCAGCACCCCTCGTCCGGGTACGACGGCCCGGGCCCCACCTCCCCCACCCACCCCGCATCCGCCTGCCGTGGGCCGGAACTACCGGGTGCCGAAGAGCCGGTCGACGTAGCCGTTGCGGAACTTCCCTGCGGGGTCGGACGTGGCCATCAGCTCCTCGAAGGCCCCGAAGCGGGGGTACAGCGCGCGGATGGCCGCCGGTTCGGTGCTGTGGACCTTGCCCCAGTGCGGCCGCGCGCCGAACGGCTCCAACGCTGCTTCGACCGCCCGCACGGCCTCCCGCACAGCGGTGGGCTCCGGGTGCCAGGTGAAGTGGAACGCGACGCAGTCACGCTCGAAGGCCGGGCTGAGCCACAGGTCGTCTCGGGCGACGGTGCGGATCTCGCTGATCTGCAGGGCCGGGCTGATCCGCTCCCTGACGGCGTCCAGGGCGTCGAAGGCGGCCACCGTGTCCGAGCGGTGCACGAAGTACTCCGACTGCAGCTCGTCGCCGCTGCTGGGCGTGAAGTCCGGTCGGAAGTGCGGCAGCCGGGCGTGCCACGGCCCGACGACTCCGAGCTGGTCGGTGCAGGGTTCGGGCTCCAGGCCCGGGACGGGGTGGCGCGGGCCGTCGGCAAGCGTGGCCCCCAGCCACGTCGTCGGAGCCGTCTCGGCGCCGGTGCTCTTCAGCCACACCTGGTTGATCCGGTCGTCCCGCCAGTCGGTGAAGAGGCTGACGCTGTACGCCGCGGCCAGCACCTCCTCGAAGCTCTCGCGCAGCAGGGCGGCCGGAAGATTCTCGTACACCCACTGCCGAAGGCCGAACGCGGGCACCAGGTCCAGCGTCAGCCGGGTCACGACACCGAGTGCTCCCAGCGCCACCACCGAGCCGGCGAAGCCGGTGTCACCCCGGCTGATCGAAGTCAGGGTCCCGTCGGCCGACACGAGTTCGAGCGACCGCACGGCGGTGGCGATGCAGCCGTTCGTGACGCCGGATCCGTGGGTGCCGGTCGCGCAGGCACCGGCGATCGAGATGTGCGGCAGGGACCCGAGGTTGTGGAACGCGAAGCCGGCGCGGTCCACCGCGGCGGTGACCTCCCCGAACCGCAGGCCCGCCGACACGGTGACGGTCGCGGTCCGCTCGTCGATGTCGATCACAGGTGGCAGACCGGCCACGGAGACGAGATCGCCCTCGGTGTCCGCGATGGTGTTGAACGAATGACCGGTGCCGAGGGCGCGGATCGACCGGCCCGAGCCGACGATCTGCCGCAGTTCGTCGACGGACTCGGGCCGGTGGAACCGTTCGGCACTGAAGGCGACGTTCCGGGCCCAATTGGTCCTGGCCACGGTCATGGGGCGGGTCCTCCGTTGCTCGGGGTTTCCTCGACCTCGCACGCCGGCCACCGGGGGCCGCGTACCGCAGGTGATCGGTTGATGGGGCGTGACAAGGTCGAAAGGGCGTCCAGGGCATTCTCCCCGGCCCTCGGAGATCTGGACCCCGGCCGACGGGTGGCGCCATCTGCTGGAGGCGCGCGCCCCGGCAACGGCGGCCCCACCCGGCGGGGATCGAGAAGTCCTCAGTGCGGGGAGAGTTCGACGCCCGACTGCAGTCCCCCGGACGGCCCAGGCATGGGTGGCCGCCTCACTCTTGCGAGTGATCATTCGTGTCCATCCAATCGGATCAGGACCTCCCCCCATAGTGTTCGTCAACGAACCTTCAGCTCGAAGCCGGATCCCTGAATTGGAGGCACGAGCCAGATGACCGACGAGATCGTCCGCGCCGCGATCCACCCCGCCATCGGAATCGCCAGAGTCGGAAACTCACTGGAGGAGTACTACACCGCACCCGAGGTGCCCGACCCCGCGCCGCAGGGCCCGGGCTTCTACAAGGACTCCGCCGGCGCGATCAAACGTGAGGTGGCTCGCTTCCGGGTCTTCGGGTACAACGCCCTGGGCGAGGTGGTGGCCGAGCTGACGGCGGACAACGCCGACATCCGCTGGAGCGCGCACCTGGCGAACAAGAAGGCGGCCTGGTACCAGTTCCAGCTCGCCCTCGACATTCCCGACGCGGCGAGCGCCAATCCGTCCGGGCTGCGCAACAAGGAGATCACCGGCGACCTCCGCAAGGACCTGATCATCGATCCGGGCCCGATCGGCATCAGCGGGAGGAACGTCTCAGGGCCCGACTTCCACTTCCGCGACGGCAAGTTCATGGGGAAGGAGGTCTATCTCGGGGAACTCCGCACCGACGAGGACGGGCACCTGCTGGTGTTCGGCGGGTTCGGCGAGTCGGCCTCCTACAACGGCAAGCCGATCACCACCTACGCCAACAACGACGGCTGGCACGACGACATCGGGGACGGGCCGGTCACCGCGGCCGTCACCGTCGGCGGCCGCGTGCTGCCGGTCGACCCCGCCTGGGTCCTGGTCGCCCCACCCAACTACGCCCCCGCACTGAAGGGCATCCGCACCCTCTACGACCTGCTGTACGACGTGTTCGTCTGCGACGGATCGCTGCCGTTCCCGGACCGGGTCTCCTTCACCCGCCACATCGCACCGGTGCTCCAGCGCTTCACCGACCACCAGTGGGTCAACCACGGCTTCGCCGGCTACTACGGGCACGACGGTCTCGGCCATTTCACCACCCCGCAGATGCTGGCACGGCTCAGCAGCAACGCCCCCACCCGGCGCGCGCTGCGCCGACAGGTGTTCAACGCGCTGCGCGACTTCGGGCGCGACGGCCTCTCCCCCGTCCCCTGGCCGTGGCTGTACGGGGACGCGATGGCCATCCCGCCGCGCTCACCGCTGCACCACATGGCGTTCTCCCCCACCCAGTACCGGATGTTCCAGTACTGGGCCGACGGCGACTTCGAGGACGACTGGGACACCCTCGGGGCCACCCCGCCGCCCCGGACGCTCGCCGAGGTGCAACTCGCCGAGCAGCCGGCCGCCCTCGACCGCGCCGCACTGGACTTCTGCCTCGCCGACGCCTTCCACCCCGGCTGCGAGGTCACCTGGCCGATCCGACACCCCTCGATGTACATGGCGCCGTACCGGATCCGGCACCGGCCGGCCGACCAGCCCGAGCCCTCGTACGGCACGGTCCTCACCCCGGAGACCGCGCTGTCGGTGAACGGGCCGCTGTACGCCCAGGCGCCGGGCGACCTCTCCCGGTGGATGGCCGTCCCGTGGCAGAGCGACACGGCCAGCTGCCGTTCCGGCTACGAGCTGTCCCTGGGTCCGCGCCACGACCCGTACCTGCCGACGTTCTGGCCGGCCCGGGTGCCCAACCACGTCCTCACCGAGGACGACTACCAGGTGGTCGTGGACGAGACGCGCCCGCTGGCCGAACGCACCGAGGCCTTCGAGCGGCGAGCCGTGTGGCTGCGCGGACTGCGCGGGCAGAACACCGAGCAGCTCAACCAGATGATCGACGACTGGTACCGGCTCGGCATCGTCGAGGTACGCGAGGGCGCCAAGGACTTCCCCCACCGGATCCAGGTGGAGTCCAGGCCGTCCATCGACCTCGAAGGCGTTGCGCTCACCCAGAACCTGGTGACGCTGCACGTGCCCCAGGCCGCGGACGCGGCCCTCGCGTCGGTGGCGATCAACCAGGCGATCGCGGTCAGCGGCTACACCGCCGAAGAGGTGACGGCCGGCTTCATCGACAAGGTCGCACCCTTCCGCGACAACACCTGATGACCGGTCGAGGCACCGCCGCCGGCGACCACTACGACGTAGTGGTCGCCGGCGGCGGCCCGGCCGGCGCGGCCGCCGCCCTGACCCTGGCGCGTGCGGGCCGGACCGTGCTGCTCGCGGACGCCGGGAGCGGGCCGCCCAAGGTCGGCGAGTCCCTGCCCTCGGCGGCCAAGGTCCTGCTGAACGACCTGGGCGCCGGTCAACGACCCGTCGCGGCCGGTCACCTGACCTGCTATGCCAACCTCTCCTCCTGGGGATCGACCGCCCTGGGCCGCACGGACTTCATCAACGACCCGAACGGTCCCGGCTGGCACCTCGATCGGGCTCGGTTCGACCAGCACCTGCGCGAGGCTGCCCGCTCCGCCGGCGCCGAAGTAGCGGAGCGCACCACAGTCCGCCTGAAATCCCGTCAACCGGACGGACGTTGGACAGTCGCACTGCGCGGACCGGCCGAGCAGCGCATCGTCCGGTGCAACTGGCTGGTGGACGCCAGCGGCCGGCGGCGGGCGGTAGCCTCCGCCGGCCGGGCCACCACTCACCGCACGGACGGCCTGGTCGCCACCTGCCTGGACCTGGCACCCGACCCCTCGGGCCGAGCGAGTGAGACCTGCTCGCTGGTCGAATCCGCCGAGGACGGCTGGTGGTACACCGCACTGCTGCCCACCGGCCGCCGCCTGGTGGCCTACTTCACCGACGCCGACCTCGCCCCGCCTACGCCGCGCACCCACTCGGACTTCGACCGGCTGCTGCGGCAGACCCGGCACGTCGCTGCCCGGGCCGACGCCCACCCGTTGCCCACCGACGCGACCGTCAGGCGCGCCCCCGCCCACTCCTCCCACCTCGACACGCCCACCGGCGACGGCTGGATCGCCGTCGGCGACGCCGCCACCGCCTTCGACCCGATCTCGTCCCAGGGCATCCTCACCGCCCTGCACACCGGTATGACCGGAGCCTCGGCCCTGGCCGCCCACCTCAACGGGGACGGCGAGGCGCTGGAGTCCTACCGCGCCCGGGTGGCCGCGATCCTCACCGCCTACCGGCGCAACCACCACGCGGTGTACAGCCTGGAGCGCCGCTGGAGCGACCGGCCCTTCTGGCAGCGCCGGCACACGTCACTGCCGCACCCCTCCACACCACCCCACAGCATCCGCAAGGAGTTCGCATGACCACCCGTCACGGCCACGAGCACGAGGACCCTTCGGTCCACTCCTTCATCCTCTCCGGCCGGGACACGGTCTTCGGCTACCACCTGGCGATGTTCGGCATGGCCGAGCACCGCTACCAGGTCGTGGTCGAGTACGACCTGCCCACCGACATCGTCGACATCTACCTCAAGGACCAGGCGGACCGCCCGGCCAGCTGGCACGCGGTGCGCAACACCGAGGACATGGTGCTGCCCCCGATCAGCGACGGCTCGGTCACCGAGTACCCGGCCCGGCTCGACCGGGTCACCCAGACCGGCAACGGCGAGGACCGGATCTGGGAGCCCATCTCGGGCGGCTTCACCGTGCGGATCAAGCGGGTGCTCAACTTCCGCCGATTCAGTGAGGAGCCCTTCCCCGCGCACCTCACCTACCTGCTCTACGGCCGCGACAAGGAGGCCCACATCGCCCACCGCCTGGTGCAGCGCCCCCACTTCGAGCAGATCTTCACCCTCCGGCAGGTACCCGACGGCGTCCACGCGGACGATCTGGCGAACGCCGTCGAGATCACCATCCCCTCGGTGCCCGACAACGGGCACGACGGCCGGCCCTGGACCACCAGGCCGCTGCCCGACGGCAGCTATGCCGCCCTGCTCCACCGCGGCAAGGCGGCCCCCGTGCCGATCACCCTCGACCTCGGCGACGAACGCTGGTGGAACATCACCACGCTCAACGCCTGACGAGGGAGGGCCATGCAGACCGATCCGCTCCCCCGGTTCCTCAAGGTGCTCGCCCCGGCGAGCCGGGAGACCGTGCGGCGACTGCCCCAGGAGACCCAGGAGGAGATGGCCGCGAGGTGGGAGACCTACCTCACCGACGACACCGACCTGCTGTCCCTGGACGAGCTCGATCCGCACACCGCCGAAGCCAAGGCGGCCGAACACGTCGTCAAGGACTACTCCTGACCGTATGACTCCGCTCTGGGGCCGCCGACCGCCGGATCGGGGCGCTACCGCCCGATCCGGCGGTCGCCAGTTCCAGCGCGGAGAACCTGGTCGAACCGCGGCCAGGTCCCGAAGCAATGCAGCGCACGGCGCACGCCATCGCTCTCTACCGCGGTCGGGGCGCATCCAACGAGGAGAGGCGTTCCGCAGTCATCACGCTCGCGGGGATTCTTGAGGAGTGGCGTGACCTCGTCCGGACCGCGGGCGTGAACGGTGCGCCGTCTTGGCTCAACTCAGTGAGCCGTGGTGAACGCGCTCGGTGCGAGATCTTCTGCGACGTCACCAGCTACCGGCGGGCCGTTCGGCGAGTTCCCATTCATGGGAATCGGTCTAGCGGACCGCTATGAGGTGTCGTGCACCCTCGGCCCAGAAGCCTGGCGACATCGGGAACCGACCTGCGAGCGCGCCGCGGACACTGCTCCGCGCTGGGCACTTCGTCCCCCTCAGCCTGAGGCCCCTCGCGTGAGTCCGTCAGGCCCGGCCGGCCCCGGCACGGTGACGACAGGACACCGAGCGTGATGCAGCGCGCCCTGGCCGACGGACCCGAGCAGCTGGCCGGTGAAACCCCCGGCACCCCGTGTGCCGACGACCAGGGCCAGGGCGTGCTTGGAGGCCTCGGCCAGGACGGCCACCGGATGTCCGCGCACCACCTCGTGCTTGAGCTCCACCCCCGGGTAGGAATCCCGCCGCCCGGCAGCTGTCTCCGCGAGCACCCGACGGGACTCCTGCTCCACCCGGTACTCATCGGCCACCGAGAGATGCGAAGGATTCCAGGCGTACAGGGCGCGCAACTCGGCGCCCCGCAGCGCCGCGGCTTCGAAGGCGTAGTCCACGGCGTCCTGTGACGTCCGGCTGCCGTCGACGCCGACCACGACGTACGCCGGCTGCTGGGTGATGTGCTCCGGGTCCCGGACGACCGCTACCGGGCAGCTCGCGTGCGCGATCAGCGGCAGAGTCACCGCCCCGGAGTGGAACAGCTCCCGGGCGCCGGAGAGTGGTCGCGAGCCGAGGACCAGTACCACCGCCCGCTCGGCCTGCCGGCGCAGCACCTCGGCCGGGTCCCCGTCGACGAGCCGGGCTGACACCTGCAGGGCGGGATGGCGTTCTCTGACGAAGCGAGCCGCCTCGTCGAGCGCGTGCTCACCTGCGGTACGGAGCAGCTGGGCACGTTCGTGGAGTTCGGGCCAGAGCCGGGGCCAGATGCCCTCGCGGGTCACAGGTCTCCATGCCTGCACGACGAGCACCGGCAGGCGGCGCCGGTTCGCCTCGTCGGCGGCCCAGGCGAGCACCATGCGACTGGGGCGTTCGGGATCGACGCCGACCACTACGGAACGTTGTCCGTCAGGACTCATCATGTCTCCTCCCGCTGACGGTGAACGCACCTGTCGGCACACCGCTTGCGCGTCGTACCGCAGACAGCGACGGGAAGCCGCCTGCGACAACTCCGCATCCGATCAGCGGGTGCCCGGCGATTGCGGCACCCGCACGGTCACCGGGTGGGGAGACGGGCATGCTTCCACAGTATTCCCGAGCCGCTCGGGCATCCGCCGGATCGTAGGGGAAACGGGCCGAACGCTTATGACCTGCGCGAGGGATCCCACTGCTACTACCAATCGACGGACGACAAAGGGCCGCCTCCGCATCTCTGCGGAAACGGCCCGCGCCCTGCATAAAAGCTGATCTGAACAACAGGATTTGCACCTGCGCCCCCGACACCTCAGTGGTCCCGTTATCTTTCGGCCGAAAGGCCGGATTGGGATTTCGCGATCACGAGTCGCAGAATCAGGGCTCCTGCTCCACTAATCTGCATGTGTACCTCCTCGCGATCGTCCTCCCGGTAAGTTCTCCGGCACCTTCCAGGTTACTCCGGTAAAGCGCGAATTCGGGCAATCCAAGTGCCCGAATACCGTCGCGTCAGTTCACCACCGCAGCAGCCGGTCCGATCGGGCCACCCGGGACAGGCACCGGCCGTGCGGCCGACAGCCCCACGACGTCCAGGCGAACCGGCTCCTGGAGTGGGCCCGTCGCTCCGCGTTGCCGCCGGTCGGCCGTGAGGGCCGCCGGACCACCTCCCCCGTTCGCGGGCGGTTCGCGGCTGCGAAGGCAAGCCGGGGCCGCAGTCGATGCCTACAAGATCCATCCGGCTCGGGTGTCGCGGGGTGAGAGGCGGTGCGATGCTGAGACGGAGAGGACGCCGGCGAGGCGCTCGCGGCTGCGTGGAACAAGGCAGGAAAGCCGGCCGAATGAGAGGGCCGCTGCGGGGAACCGAGGTGCCCATGGCGGAATTCGCACGGGAGAACCACAGGGCTGCGGTGAACCGGTCGGAGGGATTCGGTGAGCGGCTACTGGGCCAGCTGCTGGACCGGGCTCACGAGATGCCGCCACAGCTCATCGCCCCGCTCGTGGCGGAGGAGGTGCGCACGATCGGTGGCCGCGACGTCTCGATCCTCCTTCAGGACTACGGCCAACTCATGCTGGTGCCCCTCCCGGGCAGGGGACTCACTGGTGGAGACCCGGTGCCCATCGACGATTCCCGGGCCGGCGAGGTCTTCCTCCGTACGACCCCGGCCGAGCACGCGCAGGCCGACGGGATACGGATGTTCCTGCCGCTGTTGGACGGCAGTGACGAGGTCGGGGTGCTGGCCGTCACCCTGGACAGCGTCGATGACGACGACCGCCGGTTGCTACGGCGTCTCGCAGGGCTGGTCGCCGACATGCTGGTCACCAAGAACGGCTACACGGACCAGTTCTTCCAGGCCCGGCGTCGCGAGCCGATGAGCGTGGCCGCGGAGATCCAGTGGTCACTGCTGCCCCCACTGTCGATGAACACTCCGCAGGTCGCGGTCGCCGGAATCCTGGAGCCCGCCTACAACGTCGCCGGCGACAGCCTGGACTACGCCCTCAACGACGACATCCTGCATCTGGCCATGATCGACGCCATGGGTCACGGCTTGAACGCCGCCGTCCTGGCGACCGTCGCCGTGGGCGCTTACCGCCATGCCAGGCGCGCCGATGTCGGGCTCGCCGAGCTCTATGCGTTCATGGACACCGCCATCGACGAACAGTTCGGCCCCGACCACTTCGTCACCGCGCAGATGATGCGCCTGGACATCGGCACGGGCCACCTGCAGTGGGTCAACGCCGGCCACCCGGCACCGCTACTGATCCGCGACCACCGGGTCATCCAGGCCCTGGACAGCCCCGGAACCCTGCCGGTCGGCTTCGGCGGTGACACACCGCAGGTCAGCGTGCGGCAACTCCAGCGCGGCGACCGGCTGCTCTTCTACACCGACGGCGTCGTCGAGGAACACCAGTCCGGCGGGGAACAGTTCGGCGAGGAACGCCTGATCGCCGCCATCGAGCGCATCGGACCCGCCGGTGGAGGCGTGCAGGAGATGGTGCGGAGCCTCTCCCACAGCCTGATGCGAGAGCGGGGCGGAACCACAACCGATGATGCGAGCCTCTTCCTGGTCGAGTGGCGCGGCGGTACCGCCGACCACCTCGCCACCCCAGATCTGTAGACCGGAGCCGTAGAACAGGGTGCAGACCCTGCGCGGGGAAGCGCACCTTCGAATTGGACGCCCGCGGCAACCCTGGGAGCGGGACGCCGGCGTAGTGCCACCCGGTCGGGAAGCCGTCACCGGCCGCCCCCTGATCCCGGGCGGACCCTGGCCCTGGCCGGAGTACGGTGAAAGTGCTCACCGTCGGCGGCGTGCGGATTGCTCGGAAGGTGCCCCGGCTGCAGCACTTGGTGGTTCAGAAAGAGCCCTGGGTAGGTGTTCGACATGACCGCAACCTTCGATCCCGCCACTGGCCGGCCATCGGGGCCGGAACCGCCGGTCCGACTCTCGCTGACACCCGAGGGCGCCACCCCCGGCCGGCTGGACGGGGCCTGGTGGCCCCGCTCGCACGACCTCCTTCGTGAAGTTCCCCCGCTGGCGGCAGCGCTGGACCCCAAGTGGGGGCGGATCACCCGGATCACCGTGAATCCGGCGCACTGGCCGGTCATCCCCCAGCGGGTCCCGGTCGCAGGCCACGTCATCCACGTCGGATGGTTCGAACAGGAGCAGGACGCGGACGAGGTGATGGTGTGCCTTGCCGTCGGTATGTGGTGCGCCTAGCTTGCCGTGCCGGGCGGCGCTGGGTGGGCGACTCTGCCGGACGCGGGGTCCAGCGGACTCAGGCCGGCCCGGTAACGGTGGGCAGTGGGTGGGGCTGCATTGTCGGACTGAAGGCACGGGTGAGCAGTTGCGAGGCGGCCTTGACCTGGTTCAGGTATCCGTCTGCGGTCAGCGGTGGTCCGAGTGGGGCGGCGGGGTCGCGGGTGACGATCAGCTGGCATGCGTCGTGGGTGAGGGTGACGGTGATCGGGGTGTCCGGGTAGCAGAAGTACGCGGACTCGGGCCGGAACTCGCGTACGTACTGCGGATGGCCGGCCTGGATGTGCGCGTCGTCGGTGTATCCCTCCAGCAGTACGGCGCCGGAGAGGGTCAGCGCGGCGCTCTTGTCGTCGGCGATGTACGGGTGCGGGTCGCCGGCGGCGTGGATGCGCAGGTGGAGGGTGTCCTCTCCGTTGCGGCCGAGGTAGAGGTCGGTGCGGCCGGGGGCGGTGTGGGAGAGGGCGGCGTTCGCCGGGTCGGTGTTGGCGAGCAGGCTCAGCACGGCGCCGGCCACGGCGGGCAGCCAGCCGGCGGCGAGCGCGGCGCCGGTGTCGGGGACGTCCTGGGGCTGTCCGCTGCGCTCCATCAGCATGTGCACGGGCACCGGCAGCGGCACGGCGATCGGAGCGGCGGTCACAGGGCGGTCCTTCCGTTGATGATGCCGTGGGCGGAGAGCATGGTGGCGATGGCGGTGTGGCCGTCGGGGGTCATGGCGAAGGACCTGTTGCTTTTGTCGTCCTGCTTCAACAGCTGGACCTCGCCGCCCATGTCGGTGGCGGCCCACCAGGTGGGTTGCCGGTCCGGGCCGGAGAGGAACAGGGTCACCGTCCCGGCGTCCATGATCGTCTGGTGGACGAGCGGGTCTTGGAGCGTGTAGTCGCTGCCCGGCGCCTCCAGGGAGACGATCGCGGGCGTCAGGTCGGCCGCGGTGAACGGGCCGGCCGACTGGTGGTCGGTCCGCCGGTGCCAGGCGTGCAGGTAGCCGCCCGCGAGGATGTGGGAGGCGAAGGGCCGCTTGTGGGTGTGCGGGATCAGGTCCCGCTCCACGCCGTGGAAGATGTGCATCCTCAGGCCCCAGGTCCCGTGCGGGTGCTCGGCCAGGACCAGGCGGGACATCACCGGGTACTGCTCGCAGCGCCTCATCAGCTCCGGTTTGCGGGGCACCGCTTCGACGAGTTCGGTCAGCAGTGCGCGGTTCGCGGCCAGGGCTCGCAGGGCTTGGCGGGAGGCTTGCGGACCGCGATGCGGATCGTCCCAGTCGACGGTGTCCAGGGCGCTACGCAGGTCTTCGGACGTTTTCACTGCGCTCCTTGAAGTGTCATGAGCAGTAAGGAAGTTGACAAAACTACTGGTACTGTCATCGTCCAGTTGATCCGGGTTTGTCCTTGGAGGGGCGATGACTCTACTTCCCCAGTGGGTGCGCAATCTGGTGCTGCCGGTCTACGAGCGGCGGGTGATGCGCGGGCTCGACCGGCTGCCCCGACCACGGCACGTCGGGATCATGCTCGACGGCAACCGGCGCTGGGCCCGCGCCGCCGGCCACGACGACGTCAGCGAGGGGTACCGCCGCGGCGGCGCCAAGGTCCAGGAGTTCCTGACCTGGTGCGAGAAGGCCGACGTCGGACACGTCAGCCTGTTCATGCTGTCCGACGACAACATGGGCCGCCCCGAGAACGAGCTCGTGCCGCTGCTGCGCATCATCGAGGACACGGTCGCCGACCTCGCGGCGCCCAGGCGGCCCTGGCAGGTCAGCGTGATCGGCTCGCTCGACCTGCTGCCCGCCGAACACGCCGCCGCCCTCAAGGAGGCGACTACTACCTCCACCTCACCGACGACCTTCGCCTGGGCACCTTCGACCACCCCTGGGAACAGACGCTGACGATCTGGGGGCCGACCCTGCTCGCGGCCGTCGAGCCGGAACTGACCGAGCTACTCGGAAACCCGATCAGGCAACGCTAGCTACTAAGTGTGGAGCAGGCCCTCCACATCGTGCACCGAGCCCGCGTCGAGGGCCCTCTGACAGCCGCCTGGAAGTGCGTCTCGGCCGATGGTCAGGGCCGGTTCGCGATCTGTCGGCCGATCTGTTCGAGGAACTCCTGCAAGCTGGCCGCGGCGACGTCGAAGTCGTCGAACCAGGAAGCTGTGGTGGGCTTCCAGACTGGACGTTGGTGCGTGGCGATGCCCTGGACCGGGCGGGACCCCACGCACCACCGCGTCCGTGTCAGCTGTGCGCTCTCACCATTCGGGTGGGACGTGACAGGCGTTCGACTCCGGCCGGAACTATGACGGCAGGGTCCAGCGCTGGTTGGTTCCGCCGTGGCAGTCCCAGATGATGAGCTGGGTGCCGTTGGTGGTGCTGGCTGCGGGGTCGTCGAGGCAGCGACCTGACTGGGTGCTCCTGAGGCTGCCGTCGGGCTGGGCGACCCATTGCTGGTTGGTTCCGCCGTGGCAGTCCCAGATCTCCACGGGCGATCCGTTGGCGGTGCCTTGTGCCGTGACATCCAGGCACTTGCCGTTGATCTGGATCGCGCTGCCGGTGACGGTCCACTTCTGGCTCGCGCCGCCGTTGCAGTCCCAGATCTGTACCTTGGTGCCGTTGGCGTTGCTGTTGCCGTTGTCGTCGGCGCACTTGCCGGTGATGCCGGAGGTGATCGGTCCGCTGCCCGGCGGGGGAGGCGGGGGCCCGCCGGTGCCGGGAGTCAGGGCGAAGTTGTCGAACCGGTCGGTCTGGTAGCCGACGACGCCGAGGCCGGCCCGTCCGGTGGTGTAGGTGCCGTCGTTGGCGGTGCCGACGGCGGCTCCGTCGATCTTCGCGGTCAGGGTGGTGTCCTGCATCGTCAACGCGATGGTGTGCCAGGTGTTGGTGCCGAGAGCCGTCCTCGTGCCGCTGGTCAGGGTGGTGAAGGTCCAGTTGGCGTTGCTCTTGAGGATGGACCAGGTGCCATTGCTGCCGACCCGCAGGTGGTAGGCGTTCAGCCCGTTGTTGTTGCCGTTCTGCTGGTTGACGCGGCCCAGGAGTTCGACGCTGCCGGACTGCTCCAGCATCGTGTCGGTGCTGACGGTGTAGTTGCTCCAGTTGGCGTCGCCCATGAACGTGTACGGCGCGTCATAGGCCTCGCTTGTCCACCGGATCGGCGTCGTCGGGGCCATCTGCCGCAGACACGTGCCGGCCCGCCCGCCGCCGCACGCCACCGTGGCGAACGCGCCGTTCATGTCGGCGAAGTACTTCGGCGAGGTGCTCCCCGCGGCCGTCTCGAAGGTGTCCGAGTACGGCAGGGCCAGCGGTGCGGCGGCTGGCGACGTCGCGGTGCCCTTGCCCTGTCCTGTCGTGGTGGTGACGCTGTAGACGTAGCCCGGCTGCAGGGTCAGCGAGTAACTGCCGCCCGAGGGGGTGACATCCTGGGTGTGGACGAAGTGGTCGGCGGGGTTCGCGGAGTTCAGGTTGGTGGCCCAGACGTGGACCTGGCCGGTGGACAGCCCGCCGGTGACAGAGAAGTTGACGGTCTGGGCCGACTTGGCGTCCACGGTCTCGATGATGCTGCTGTAGTCGGAGTTGTTCGTCGACTTAAGCGTCACGTAGCTGCCGTTGGCCTGCTGGCCGCCCAGGTAGCCGCTCGCGGAGTCGATGTATTGCCAGCCGGGCTGGGCGAACTGCGTGGTCTGCGCCGTGACCCAGGTCGTCCTGCCGATGCTGTACGCCCCCGACCACGGCTGGTTCGCCAACGACATGCCGTCCGTGGAGAAGGGCAGGTTCGGGTACAACGCTGCCACCACCGGCCAGTTCATGTACGAGGTCATCTTGCCGTCGATGTAGTCCCGGTTGATCGCGCGGGCCACCGCGGTCGCGCCGGTGTTGTAGTCCTGGGATCCGTTCTCGCTGGCCCACAGCGGCTTGCCGGTGCTCAGCGCGTTGGCCGAGCTGGGGCACGAGGCGTAACTCCCGAGGTAGCCGCACGGGTAGTGCTGGCCGACGACGTCGATGGACGCCGCGAAGGTGGGGTCGGACACCATGTCGTCGGTGATGGCCCAGTAGGAGGAGTCATCGCCGACGACCTTGGTCGGGTAGCCCTTGGCGGCGATCGTCGAGTGCAGGTTCTCGTACCAGCCCTTGTCGTAGCCGCGCTCGTTCCAGCCGCCCAGGTAGTCGACGGTCAGGCCGTGCCCGGAGGCGCACCCGATCCAGGACATCAGGTAGTTGATCATGTCCTGGGACCAGAAGTTCCCGCCGCCGATCCAGCCCGGCGCACCCCACGACAGACCGTAGATCTTGATGTTCGGGTTGCGGGCCTTGGCCTGCGCCATCAACCACCACTCGTAACCCTGGTTGCAGTCCACCACCCCGGCGGTGTGCTCATGGCTGGCCTCGGCCCCGTCGGTGGAGTTGGTGTCCCCGCCGACCTCGACCTTCAGGACCTGCAGCGCGGCACCGTAGCCGGGCTTGAACAGGTAGTCCAGGATCTGGGAGCGCTGCGGCTCCGGATAGTCGATCAGCAGCCGCGAGTTCCCGCCGCCGCCGCTTACCGCGCCGATGCCGTCGAACGCCCGTCCCGGCTGGGTGCCGCTGACCGTGATCGGCGTCGACGCCAGCGCCGACGCGTGGGCGGGCCGAGGCGCGAAGCCCGTCAGGGCTCCGACGAGTAATGCGAGGACCGCCAGGGCGGCCACACGTCTTGGAGGCATTCGTGTCATGTGGGCTCCTTGCGTGGGTCAACGGGGCCGTCCGGCATGGCGGACAAAATCGATGGCAATCAATCACCACCGGACACAGTCCGTCACCGTAGGAGTGCCCTGACGGTCCGTCAAGAGGCACGTGATGATCGAACGTGCAGTCCGAGGCGAGAGTTCTGACTGATCATGCTTGGCTGAGGTTGATTTGCAGCATCTTCCGTCAGACATGGCCCTCTCCGGCGACCCGGGGCGATTCAAGCGGCCCGGTGAGCGCCTCGAAGAGTCTGCGCGGCTGGCGATAGTCATGATTTTTCTTGCTCGAAAGTTGCCATCTATTGACACCTTCGCTCAGCATGATGAGCATAGGCGCACGGCGGGGGAGGTAACGCAGCGATGTAGTCCTGTTGAAAACCCTGAGGAGGATCCCGTGTTACGACTCCGCCCCAAACCACTCGGCCGCACACTGGCCGGCGTGTTGGCGGCCGCCACACTGACGGCGATGCCGCTGGCCGTCGTGCCCGCTCACGCGTCGACCACCGCGACGTCCATCACTCCGCTGGCTGTTACCCCGCCGATGGGATGGAACGACTGGGCCCATTACGGGTGCAGCCTGACCGAGGCCATTGTCACCGCCAACGCCGACGCGCTGATCAACACGGGCCTGGCCGCTAAGGGCTACGACACCGTCACCCTGGACGATTGCTGGATGAGCGGTTCCCGGGATGCGAACGGCAACCTGGTGGCCAACTCCAGCAGGTTCCCGCACGGCATGGCCTGGCTGGGCACCTACCTGCACAACAATGGCCTGAAATTCGGCATCTACGAAGACGCCGGCTCGGCGACCTGTAGCGGCCTCCCAGGCAGTGGCCAGCCCCAGGGCGGCGGCGCCGACCACTTCGCCGCCGACGCCAATCTCTTCGCCTCCTGGGGGGTGGACTACCTCAAGCTCGACGGCTGCAACGTCTACATCCCCTCCGGCAAGACCATGGCGCAGGCCTTCCAGGACGCCTACGACGCCCAGGCCGCCGCGCTGCGCAACTCCGGCCGGGCGATCACCTTCTCTGAGTCGATCGTCGCCTACTTCCACGAGGGTGAGTGGGGCGCCAGTCCGGACTACTACGCCTCTCTGGCCCACGCCCCGCAGAACGGCCAGCTTTGGCGTGTGGGGAACGACATCGCCATGTACGACTCGAGCAAACCCACCGCTTCGCACTGGTCGAGCGTGCTCAACAACTACGCCGAAAACCGGTGGATCGGCACCTTCGCCGGCCCCGGCAGCTGGAACGACCCGGACTTCCTGATCGGCGGCGAGACCAGCCTGACGGACGACGAGGCCCGCAGCCAGATCAGCCTGTGGTCGATGATGGCCGCCCCGCTCATCCTGGCCTCCGACCTCACGTCCCTTCCGGCCGCCAGGAAGGCCGCGTTCAGCAACGCCGACATTATCGCCCTGGACCAGGACAGCGCAGGACACCAGGGTTCGGTGGTCTCCAGCAACGGCACGACTGACATCCTCACCAGGCCGCTGGCCAACGGGGACCGCGCGGTGGCGGTCCTCAACCGCTCTGCGTCCACGAGTTCGGTGTCCGTCCCGCTGGCGAACATCGGTTTGTCCGGCTGCACCGTGGCCGCCAAGGACCTGTGGTCCGGGACCAGCTCCACGGTCTCCGGCTCGCTGAGCGCCAGCATTCCCTCGCACGCCACCGCCGTCTGGCGCCTGACTCCCGGTAGCGGCTGCGCCGCGGCGGTCCCGACCGGGCAGGTCGTCGGCGCCGCCGCCAAGTGCATGGACGACTCGGGCAGCGGCAGCGCCGACGGAAACCCGATCATCCTGTACACCTGCACCGGCCAGAGCAACCAGCGCTGGATCCTCAACACCGACGGCACCGTCCGTACCCTGGGCAAGTGCCTGACCGCCGGTGGCACCGCTGCGGGCAGCGCGGCCATCCTGAGCGGCTGCACCGGTGCCACCGCCCAGAAGTGGACCCACCGGACCGACGGCACCTTCACCAACAACGCCTCCGGCCTGTGCCTGGACGTGTACGGCGGCTTCACGACCGACACCACCAGGCTCCAGGTCTGGACCTGCGGTAACCACCAGACCAACCAGTTCTGGTCGCTCCCGGCCTGACGCAACCCCGCTGACGAAGAAGGGGTCGCCGCGTCTTCGCGGCGACCCTTGCCCGCAAGCATGCGTATGTGGCCACGGTGAAACAGCGACGCGTGACCGGCGAGCCTGGTCGCGCGTCACTTCATTCAGAGGTTTCATCCTCAAAGCTGCAGGTCACGGGGGCTGGTGTGGGGTGGGAGTGGGGTGCTCACGCTGGTGGGGATCGTGATCGGTAGCAGGTGATCGTCCAATGCCACGAAGTTAAGGACTGGGAGCCGGCGTCCAGGTGTCGGGGCGCGTGAGTCTGTATGTGGCTCGGGCAGTCCGTTCCAGGAGGCCTTGGCGTGCCCAGCGCCCCAGGGCGATGCTCAGACTGTTGACGGGTTTTGGGCCGTTGATGCCGAGCTGTTGCGCAAGGTCCGGGGCCGTCCAGGGCCGGTCGGTGTCAGCCATCATGATCGTGCAGATCCTTGTCCAGCGGCCGGCGCATCCCTGGGCCTTCGGGCTTACGGTGGTCTGGGCAGTGGGTAGCGCGGGTGGATGGATGGCAATGTCGAGCGCCGTGACGGGGATGCTCGCCAGTGGACGGCCGTCACGGTTCCACGTGTGGTAGCGAGAGATTCCACATTTCACGACGCGTGCTGACACCCGCGGGCGACGCGGGGGCATCAGAGCGCTCAGGACTGCGGCACCGATGTTTCCGACCAGATCAACTTGCCTGTCAGATAGTTGAGTTGAGGATGAGCGGCTGATCTGGACGACCGTGTCGCGGGCCGCCTCCAGGGCCACGGTGAAGGCGGCCCGGTCCGGGTCGCAGCCCGGAACGGTCTCCACGGCTGTGACCATAGCCGAGCGCAGGGCTTGGTAGAGCGCCAGGATTCCCCCCATCTCCTGCACGAGACCGACTGGGGCCTTCGACCTCAACACCCGCCCCTTGAGAAGGGTGTGACGTAGAGCGAGGAAGGACGAATCCCAGCTCCCAGCGTTCGTGACCAGGTGCACGACGCGGCCAGCCGGGTCGGTTCGGTGGTCGACGAGGGTGGTGAGCAAGCGGTAGGTGCCGGTGATCCGGCTTCCGTCGGCGGTGTGTGCCCGCACCTCGGCCTCCACGACCCGCAGGGTCAGATCGGCGACACGGGTGAGGTACGAGCCGTCCTGCAGCAGCGCGAGCACGGGAAAGCGCCGACTGGAGGTGCAGCGAACCAGGAACTGGGCGCCCTGCTCGGTGATGGCGGTCAGCAGGTCATTGCTGCCGAAGGCGCGGTCGCCCAGGACCAGCATGTCGGCGGTGAGGCGATCCCACCAGCCGCCGTGCGTACGCGATCTCGCCCTGGTCGACCGGGCCGAAACAGGCCCCGAGTAGACCGCGTCTCCCGGTCTCGCACAAGGTCATGAGCATCAGCTTCGGATAGGCGACCTCCCCGAACCAGTTCGTGAACCGTCTCAGCCACGCGAGGTTGCTGCAGCCGTCGAAGGCCACGGTCCGCCACCGCCGATAGCAAACCCCCGGGGTGGACGGCTGGGCCAGCGGGCCGGCCAACACCTCGAACAGCTGCTTCAGGGGCGTCGCACCGATACGGCGGCGCAGATCACGAAGCGCCTTCTCGGATGGACCAGGAACCCGCACTGCAAGCCCCGCGATCAGCTTGCCCCACACCAGACGAGCGCCCACGTACTTGAACAGCCCCGGCGCAAGGATGAAGTACACCCCCACCCGGGAGGGAAGATCACGTAACCGCTGTTCCCGGGGGCGCCGGTCTCGTCCAGGATCGCGTCGACCAGCTCTGGTGGCACGACCTGCGTCAACTCGCCTATGTGGCCGGGCGCGAACACATCGAAGGATTCGCCCGTGGCAGACAGGGACAAGGGCCTCTGCTCTCCCAGGAAGATCTTGGTCGATCCCCTGGATAGCAGAGGCCCCGCCGTCTTTCATGATCCCCTGGACACCGGCTCCCAGTCCTTAACTTCGCGGCATTGGGTGATCGTCTGCCGCATGGCTGCTTCGCCAGAATCGCTCTGCCGAGCCGGGGCCGCCTCGTGCGCTCCATGGAGGGACACGGGAAGGGGCCTGCTCGTGGCGGATGTGTTGGTGTGGGTGATGCAGCGGCGGGTGGGTGGGCGGCGCGGCCATCAGACCTCCGTTCGGTTCGGACCGGCGGGTTGAGTGGTGAGCGGGCACTGGGCCCAGATGGCTTTGCCGACGGGTAGGGGGTGCCAGCCCCAGCGGTCGCGGGTGATGGTGCGTACGAGGCCCAGTGACATTCCCAGCAAACATTCCGAGATGCCCCACCGAATACGACCTTCTCGTGCTCGGCAACACTGGTCCCGCAGGCCCCCGGGGCGTCCGGGAAGGATCGTCGTCAGGTCGGCGAGCGTTGCCCCGCCGCCCCTGCTCCCTTTCCCGCCCGGGCCGAGCAGGGCGTCGACGGCCTCCTGAAGCCGGACGCGCTCCTGGCCGATCACGTGGGCCGACGCTTCGGCGCCGAGCCTGTCGAGTGGTACACCTACGAGGCCGACCGGGGCCCGCGATCTGCTTCCTCGTCCGGCCCTACCAGCCCGAGCCCCGCGCACACCTCGGTGGGCGCGGCCGCGATCCACCGCCGGACGGTCCCCGTGGTGTACCGGGACCGCCCGGGTCGAACTGCTGCCGGACGCCCTGCGCTGACGCAGTGCCGGAGCGGCTGACCGGCCTGTCCCCAGGCCGGCCAGCGCTCTTGCGTAGCCCCGCAGGTCAGCCGCGCAGGTCGAGCTCGATCTGCTCCAGGCTGCGCCTCTTGGTCTCGGGCACCAGCCGGCGGGTCAGCACGAACAGCACGGCGTTGATCGCCGCGAAGACGTACATCGACTTGCCGATGCCGAGGTGGTTGTGGTCCGACATGATCGGGAACACCGCGGTGACCAGGCCCGTCGACGCCCACAGCACGACCGCGGCCGCGCCCATCCCCGCGCCGCGCGCCTTGAGCGGGAAGACCTCCGCCATCATGACCCACACCACCGCGCCCCAGCCCAGCTCGTAGGCCGCGAGGTAGAGCACCAGCAGGACGACCGTCAGCGCGCCGAGGGTGTCCTTGTCGTGCACGTTGAGGACCACCCACCCGGTGAGCCCCAGGGTCAGCACCATGACGACGTTGCCGATCAGCAGCAGCGGCTTGCGGCCCCAGCGGTCCACGACGAACACCACCCAGGCGGTGAAGGCGAGTTTGGTGACGCCCAGCACGATCGCTGAGAGCAGCGCGGTGTTGGCGGTGAAGCCCAGGGAGACGAGCATCGTGGGGAAGTAGGCGTTGATCGCGTTGACACCGCTGAACTGCTGGCCGACGGCCAGCAGCAGCGCGACGAAGAGCATCGGTCGCACCCGTTCGGCGAGCAGGTCGCGCACCCGGTGGGTGCGCTCGGTGTCCAGGCGGGTGACCTCGCGGATCGAGGCCATCTCCGCCTCGATCTCACCGGCGTGGTGGGTGGCGGCCAGCACCGCGCGGGCCTCGTCCTCGCGGCCCAGGTTGATCAGCCAGCGCGGGGTCTCCGGAAGGTACCTGAGGCCGATGACCAACGCCACCGCCGGCACCAGGGCCCCGGCGAACATCCAGCGCCACTGGCCGTACGGCTGCAGCCAGTAGTCCACCAGGAAGGCGATCAGGATGCCGCTGACGATGAAGATCTGGTTCAGCGAACCCATCGCGCCGCGGATGCGGGCCGGAGCCAGTTCGGACAGGTAGGCCGGCACGGTCGCCGAGGAGAGGCCGACGCCCAGGCCCAGCAGGGTACGGAAGGCGATCATCGCATCGAAGCCGGGCGACAGCGCGCAGGCGAGCGTGCCCGCGATCACCACGCCGCCCGCGACCATGATGGTCCGCCGCCGGCCGATCCGGCCGATCAGCTGGGCGGCGAGCCCGGCCCCGATCATCGCGCCGACCGACAGGCTCGCCGTGACCACGCCCTTGTCGAAGCCCGACAGGTGCCAGACCTTGGTGATGACGACCAGGATGCCGGCGATGACGCCGAGGTCGTAGCCGAAGAGGATGCCGCCCAGGGCACCGAAGAAGTACAGGGTGACCGGATTGATCCTGCGCAGCGTCGACGGCGGGGCCGCGGTGGCCTGAGTCATGGGTGATTACCTCGTCTGTGAGCGGTGGGTGGTCGTTGCGCGCTTCGCAGGGACCGACCGGACGCCGTAGGGCGAGGGAGAGTGCTCACGGATTGAAGCGCCGCCCGGGGCGGGCGTCAAGACTCCGCGGCTTGAGCAGCGATCCGATGCAGGCGAAGGAATCACCCGATCAAGCGTGGCATATGACGGTATGTCTGTTCATGGAGCTGAATCTTGGTCAGAATAGCGAACAATTTTGCCTTACCTTTGCTATTGGGGCGATTGCTTCGGCCGATCAGAACTCCCCAGGATGAACTCACGCTTCGTCAGGACCGGCCGGGCTCCCACCCGGCGAGACAGGGGCGCCCACCCCGGCGCTCCCATCACCCCCCTTCGTCCGGGCCACTGCGGGGTCCGTTGACAGAGTAATGGCTCTTTACTAGATTCAGCGCCCTGCGAGACTCCGACCCCGACCAGCCGGCGCCCAACCGAGCGCCACGGGATGCCGGCCTCTTGAAAGGGACACCCCCATGCCCCCACTCCGGCGCAGAACCACGGCCTCCCTCGCCGTCGGCGCGCTGCTGGCAGCCGGAATCGGCGGACTGAACACCGTGTCAGCCGCCACTTCCAGCCCGGCCATCACCGTCAGCTCCACCTCCTCCGCCAGCTTCAACCCCTACCAGGGGCTCGGCACCACGATCGACTCCTTCGACGCGGTGCAGGGCATGACGCACAACCTGGCCAACGGCGACACCGACCCGTCTGGCGGCTCGCCGGGCACCCGCCCCAGGCCCGGTTTCGACTCCGACCTGTTCACCACGGCGCAGGCGATGAGCGCCACCAACATGGCCCACCTGGCCACCAGCGGGCTGCGGCCGCTCTCCTACCGCCTGGTCACCGAGCTGCGCGAGGAGACCTGGCACTGGGTGCAACTCCGGTAGCTTCAGCGCGGGCACCAAGGGCTACTGGGACAGCAGCGGCACGACCACCTCCGCGCCCGTCACCGAGTCCTACGGCTACGACATCGCGCACGGCGGCACCTCGCGCCCCGGCGGCGAGGCCGCCTACATCTCCCGGCTGGACGACGGCGACTCCTCGTCGTTCTGGAAGAGCAATCCCTACCTCGACCGTACGTACACCGGCGTGCCGAACAGCAACCACCCCACCTGGGCCGTGGTGGACCTGGGCAGCTCGGCCACCGTCAACACCGTCAAGATCTCCTGGGCCGACCCCTACGCCGTCTCCTACCAGGTGCAGGTCTGGGTCCCGGACTCCGGGGCGACCAGTCCCTTCGACGACCCGGACAAGGGCGTCTGGAAGACCCCCTCGGGCGGATCCGTCAGCAACGGCGCCGGGGGCAGCGCGACCGTCTCGATCGCCTCCACCAAGGCCGAGTTCGTCCGGGTGCTGATGCAGACCTCTTCGGGCAGCTGCGCCAACGGCGACAGCAGCGACCCGCGCAACTGCGTCGGTTTCGCGATCAAGGAGCTGTCCGTCGGCAACACCAGCGGCGGCAGCTTCACCGACGCGGTCAAGCACGGCAACGAGACCGTCCAGTCCGTCACCTACACCTCCTCCAACGACCCGGCCGAGGACGCCTCCTCGGTGCGCCAGTTCGACCAGCCCGGCATCGACACGGTCTTCGACAGCGGTGCGGCCCAGAACCTGCCGGTGATGGTCCCCGTCCCGCTGCTCTACAGCACGCCGCAGAACGCCGTCGACCTGCTCAAGTACCTGGAGTCGAAGGGCCGGAAGATCGCCTCGGTGGAGATCGGCGAGGAACCCGACGGGCAGTACATCACCCCCGAGGACTACGCCGCGCTCTGGTCCCAGTGGGCCACCGCGATCCACTCCTTCGACCCGAACCTCGTCCTGGGCGGACCGGCGCTGCAGGACTCCACGGCCGCCTTCTGGAACGACACCGACAAGACGGCCACCGACTGGGGCACCAGGTTCATCGCGGCGCTGCGGGCCGACGGGCACCTCGGCGACCTGAAGTACTACTCCTTCGAGCAGTACCCGGTCTTCGACGTCAGCAATTCCACCGACGCCTACAACCTGCTGCTGAACGAGCCCAGCCGCTCCGCCTCCGTCCTGGCGCAGCTGAAGGCCACCATCCCGGCGAACATCCCGCTGGTCGTCACCGAGCAGTCCTCCTACGGCGACGGCGTCCAGGACGGATTGTGGCAGGCCGACTTCCTCGGCTCGATGTTCACCGGCGGCCTGGCCGGCGACTACAACTACCAGGCCCTGCCGCAGCACCTCTACGGCGGCATCGCCTCCAACCTCTTCACCGCCGACTCCAACGGCCAGTGGACCGGCAACACCTCGAACTACTTCGCCAGCTCGATCCTCGGCAACACCTGGCTGCAGCCGGTCGACGCCGCCCAGCAGCTCTACACCGCCACCGTCCCGTCGACCCTCGCCTCGACCGGCCAGCAGCTGGTCACCGCCTACGCCGTGCACCGCCCGGACGGCACCTGGGCGCTGATGGTCATCAACAAGAGCAAGACCGCGACCTACAAGTTCCCCGTCAGCATCAGCGGCGGCAACGGCTTCAGCGGCCAGGTCCGCTCCTACTCGTGGGGCCCCACGCAGTACGGGTGGAGCCAGAGCGGCAACAACGGCTCCGCCTCCCCGGACAACGGGCCGGCCCTGACCACCGTCGCCTCGGCGGGCAACGCCACCTCCTACACCTTCCTGCCCTACTCGATCACGGTGCTGCAGGGCAGCGTCGCCGGCACTGCGCCCGCCGACGACTTCTCCCTGACCGCCGCTCCGACCGCGGCCTCCGTGGTCGCAGGCAGCGCGGCCACCACCTCGGTGACCACCGCCGTCACCTCGGGTGCGGCCCAGGCGGTGGCCCTGTCGGCCACCGGGCTGCCCACCGGGGCAAGCCCGGCCTTCAGCCCGGCCTCCGTCACCGCCGGCGGCTCCTCGACGCTGTCGATCACCACGAGCGCCTCGACGCCCGCCGGAAGCTACCCGGTGACCCTGACCGGAACCGGTGCCCGGGCGAGCCACAGCACCACCTTCACCCTGACCGTCACTCCCCAAGGACAGACCGGCGGCGTGGTCAACGGCGGATTCGAGACAGGAGACTTTACCAGTTGGACGACCACCGGCACCGCCTCGGTGATCTCGGGCGCGCTCCACAGTGGCAACCACGCCGCGCTCATGGGGTCGTACAAGCACGGGACCAACGGGGACTCCTCCGCAGCGCAGACCTTCACCGCGCCCGCCGGCAGCAGCAGCCTGTCCTTCTGGTACCGCAGCGACTGCCAGGACGGTGACGTCGGCTACGGCTGGTCCACCGCCACCCTGAAGGACCAGAGCACCGGGACCACCACGACCGTCCTGGCGCACACCTGCCCGACCGACACCAACTGGCACCAGGTCACCGCCCGCGTGACGGCCGGCCACGCCTACACCCTCACCCTGATCAGCCACGACGACGGCGACTCGGGCGGGGCCGACCCCACCAGCACGACCTACGACGACGTGACGGTCGGCTGAACCTCACGAGCCGTCAGCACGGCGACCCCAGGGTCGGCTGAACATCAGTAACGTGCCGGGTGCCCCCCGCAGCAGCGCTGCGGGGGGCACCCGGCTTTGCGGTGCCGGTCCAGCACCGTTGGACCAACCGAGCGGGCGAGCCCGAAGGGCGCCGGCAGCGAGCCGCCGGTAGCGTGCGGACATGACGATGTCACCCTTCTGGACCGCCGCCGCGGTCGGCCTGGGCGCCGGCGTGCTGGTCACCCGCCGGGCTCACCGGGCCCCCTCCTCGCCCGTGTGGGCGCAGCGACTGCCGGGGACCCGGCTGCGCGCCGCGGACCTTCCGGTCGGGGGGACGGTCGCCCTGGCGGCCGCCGGCCTCCTCGACCGGGCGGGACTGCACACAGCCGCAGTCGCTGCCGCCGGGCTGGCCCTGGGCGCGGCCGTCGGAGCCATCGGGACCGGACTGGCCGAGCCGCTGCCCTGGGCGGGCCACGTCTGAGCGGGACCGCCGCCTGAACGGCAGAACGGCACGGAAGCGCCTTGCCAGCGCTTCCGTGCCGTTCTGCCGTTCGGTCCGGTCGTGGGACCGGTGGTGTGTCAGCTGATCGGGTCCAGCTGCTCGGGGGCGGGGCGCAGGGCCCACAGGTCGCCGCCGGGCGGTGCCGGGAGCTTGGGCTGGGCGGTCACCGCCTTCGGGTCGCCCGCGGCGGCCGCGGCGTGGATGACGTCGGTGGCCGCGTAGGGCTGGAAGTTCAGCTCTGGGTGGTTCCAGGAAGCGGCTCCGGTGGCGGCGGGAATCAGGTAGTCGACGGACTTGAAGACGCTGCCGCCGGCAGGCGTGGAGTAGTGCCACAGGTCCACGCCGAGGTGCCGGCCGATCATCGACAGCCTGGTGAGCGCCAGCAGGTTGAACGCCGAGTAGTGGAAGCCGCGGGTCCTGGCCAGTTCCAGGGGCTGGCTGCCGTCGGGGTTCAGCTGGCCGGGCAGCAGCCTGGTCTCGACCCCGGTGGTGATGCTCCGGGCCAGGTCGGTCTGCCCGGTGGCCAGGGCCAGTGCGGCTTCCTCCATGGCGGCGAAGGAGCCGTGGTTGTTGGTGGCGTTGAACTCGGCCTGCCCGTTGGCACTGGTGCGGTTCCAGCTCAGGAAGGCGCTGTACCAGTTCGTCATGGCGATGTGGTCGGCACCGGTCCAGCCGGGAGCACCGCTGTCGAGCAGCGCGGTGGCGTCGATGATGTCGGTGAACTGCTGCGAGAAGTCGATGCCGCCCTCACCGCGGACCGCGGTGCTGCACGGGATGAACTGCGCGTAGTCGAGGTTCGGGTTCATCGCGGTGGCGGGGTTGGTGAACCAGGTGCGCAGGTCGAGCTCGGCCCGCTGGGCGTAGGCGGGGTCGCCCGTGTAGTACCAGGCCAGGGTGAGCGAGTAGACGGCGTTGAACATCTGCGCCCGCTCCTCGTGGTCGCTGATGTCGTCGACGGCCGGGTTCCGCTGGCCGTCCTTCCGGACGTACGGGCAGCCGTAGGGGTTCGACGAGGTAGCCGGTTTGGTGGGCCACCAGTACGGGGCCTGGCTGAGGTAGTCGTGCTTGTCGCCGCTGGGCGGTGTCTGGGTCTTGTCCGTGACGGACCAGGGGCCCGCGGTGAGCGCGGAGTCGGCGTTGGCCCGAAGGGTCTTCAGGTCGGCGGTCAACTTCGGGTCTCCTGCCTGGAGACGGGCGCGGGTCGCCGCCAGGGTCGCGCCGTCCAGGACCAAGGTCCGCGGAACGCCGGCGCTGGGCGTCGTCGTGGGCGAGGAGCTCGCGGTGGAGGTGGGGCTCGTGGTGGGGCTGGCCGACTGGCTGGGCGTGCCGGTGGGCCCGGGGCCGAAGACCTCGACCTCGTCGATGAGGTACCCGTTGTTCCCGGCGTAGTCGTCCAGCAGCAGTTGGACGTGCCGCGCGCTGACCCTGGCGGGGAGCGCGACGGTCTGGGTCCCGCCGGTGCCGCCGGTCACCGTGGTCTGGGTGTGCCAGGAGCTGCCGTCCGGGGAGGTGCGGACCGCGAACTTGGTCGCGTACCCGCTGCCCCAGACGATGGTGAGGTGGTCCAGGGCCTGGGTGGATCCGAGGTTGATGTTCACGTGGGCGCTGCTGGAGCCAGAGCTCTGCCAGGTGGTGCCGGCCGTGCAGTCGGTGATGGCCGCGGCGGAACCGCCTTTGGAGCTCGTCGTGGTGACGGCGCCGCAGGCGAGATCCCCGGGGATCCCGGCGGAGGTGGTGGTGCCGGCCGTGGCGACGCCGACCGTGCAGGCGACGAGCGCGATGGCGGCCGCCATCGCGGTGCCGACGGCCAGCCGGTGTTCGGTCGTGGTGGGGGCGGCGCCGGAGCGGTGGAGCCTGTTGTCGCGGGACATCATGGTCCTTCTGGTGGGTGGGGCCAGGGCCGCCGGAACTCCTCGGCCACTGGGTGGTGCCGTAGGTGGGCGGGAGCGGGACCGCTAGGACAGCTGGATCCGGTCGATGTCCGGCGCGGGGGTCACGGCAGCCGGCCCGGTCAGGGTCAGGGTGTTGACACCTGCGGTGAGCACGACGGAGATGGTCAGCGTCGCCGGGGTGCCCCGGCTGCCGCTGCCGGGGGCGGCCACGGTCACCGATTGGGCGCCGTTGACGCTGTAGCTGAGCGGGCCGGGGTTCTGGTCGCCTCGGCCCGCGGCGCGCTGACGCCCTGCAGTGATGCCAGGCTCGCCACGCACAGGGCGAGCGTGGCCGGCAGAGCGCCGGTGCGTCGCCGCGGTTCGTGGGTGGCGGGTCGTTGGAGTGCGCGGGGAGCCATGCTGAGTCTCCGGGGAGGGGCGGTGGGTGGGCGGTCCCCGGTGCCTGCGGCCGGCGCACGGCACCGGGGACCGGGTCTGGTCAGACGCTGATGCGGTCCAGGTTCGGACCGGAAGCGTCAGCGGAGAACTCCACGGTGTTGGCGGAGCCCGCGTTCAAGTGGAGCGTCACCGTGACCGTCGCGACCGTGTTGTAGTCGGGAGTCTGCGGAAAGGTGACGCTCTGCGCGGTGCCGTTGACCGTCGCGACGGCGGTCCGGTCCTGACCGACGCTCATGTAGGAGACGGTCATCTTGGTGTCGCCGGACGAGGCGGCGGACACGGCGGTGAAGGTGACGGTGCCGCCGTGGCCCAGGCCGCTGATCTTGGCGCCGCTTGAGCAGTGGGCGCACGAGCTCACATAGGCGCCGCCGGCCAGTGTGGCCTTCTCCGCCTCGTAGGACACCGGAGTGGAGGGCGGGGTGCTCGACGGGGTGCCGGTGGGGGACGTACTCGGCGACGCCGAGGGCGAGGGCGAGGGCGAGGACGGGGAGTCGGTCGGGTTCCAGTAGTCGCCGGCCATCACGACGTACACCAGGGTCTTGATGGTCTCGCCGAAGTAGCCGTCGCCGAACGGGTTGGTGGCCAGGTACTTCCAGATGGTGTCGGTCCAGGCCTGGTCGCCGGCGGCCATCGCGGCCGGGCCGACCGAGTCACCCGCCTCCTCGGCGCCGTCGCCGGTGGAGTAGGGGGTGCAGTTGAGCTTGGTGTGGGGGTGGACCTTCTGCGGGTCGGCGCCGGACTCGCCCTTCAGACAGGCGGACTCGAGCTTGGCCGTGTTGTAGGAGACGGCCGCGGTCGTGGCGCCGTAGAGCAGGGCGTCGGTGCCCAGGTGCCAGGGCACCCGGATGGAGTTGTAGCCGACGATGTTGTCGGGCTGGCCCTCCTGGTAGTTGGCGGGAGCGGGCTTGGGGCTGGTGGTGTTGGCGTTCACGACGAAGTCGGAGAGCAGACCGGCACCGGGGGAATAGGAGCCGGTGAACTCGCTGACCACCGCCTCGGTGCGGTGGACGACCTTGTTCCAGTCGTGCGCGGTGTCGTAGGCGGCGAAGGCCCGCAGGTGGTCGATCATGAAGTCCGAGGGCCTGGTGTCGTCGTTCGCGCCGTCGTCCTCGCACTTGAGGTGTCCGTCGGGAGCGACGTTGTGGGCGTAGAACTTGGCGAGCCAGTCCTTCGCTTCGGCGGTGTAGCCGCCCCACTGCTTGTCGGCGAGGATCAGGCCGTAACCGATGTCCAGGTCGCCGTCGGTGGCGCCGTCCGGGACGCCGCTGTCGGCGTACTTGCAGGTCTTGCCGTCGATCTTCCACTGCATCAGCCCGTACTGGTCCTCGTGGGACTTGACGAAGCTCCACAGCGCGTTGAACTCGGTCTGCGCGGCAGGGTCGTAGCCGGCCATCAGGGGCACGATGTTCATGCCGTAGCCCTGGCCCTCGGAGACCGGGCCGCCGTTGGGCGCGTCGTTGTCGCCCTTACTGGAGATGTACGACTCGCCGCTGCTGCAGCCGGCGTGCAGGTAGGTCGCCTTCCAGGAGTCGTACTGCCTTTCCACGGCCGCGTCGCGGTCGGCCTGCGGGACGGACGGCATGACGCCGACCTTGTAGGCGGTGTGCTGGGGGAAGGGCCGGGCGGTGGGGGTGGCGGCGGCGTTCGCGCTGCCGCCGGTGGCGGCGAGGCCGGCAACGGCTGCCGCGGTGGCGAGGGCCGCGCCCATGGCGGTCCATCGCTTCGCTGTGTGACGGGGCACTGTCGTTGGCTCCTGATCGTCCTGGTCGGCCGGTCCTGGTCGACCGGCGCGTGTCTGACATGGAGGCTGGCGTGGGGGTGATCACGATCGGAACGCCGACGGTGCGGGCGCCCCGGTGCCACGGGCTCGACCCGGGGATTCGGGAGCGGTTCGACCGGACCCTCCCGCGGGCAAGCTAGGAATATGTCCTTACCAGATTGCAGCGAGCTTGGCGCTGTCATGACGGGCTGTCAAGAGGGTTCGCGGGGCTCGGTGATGGCGCGGCTGCCACGCGCGCGGGTGGCAGCGGAGCTCGCCCGATGGGAATCGGGCCGTCGGCCAGGGCGTTTCGCGGGGTGTCACGGCAAAGACGTCAAACGTGCCGAAGGTCCATCGGGTAATGAATCACTACCCGATGGACCTTCGTGGGCCACCTACGGCGTCAGGGCATCGCGGTAGCCAGGGCCGTGGCCAGTCGTGCGCTGACGACCTGCGGCCAGGCGGTACGCGCCGCCACGCAGACCGCGCCGATCACCGAGGCCGCGTCCCCCAGTTCGGAGATCTGCACCCGCGGCGGGTACGGGACCAGCTGGGCGAGCCGGGTGCGGACCGGGTCCAGCAGGACCGAGCCGTTCAGGCCGATCCCACCGCCGATCACCACGAGCGGAACGTCGACGACGAGCGCGATCGTGGCGATCGCCGCGGCGACCCGGCGGGCCTCCTCGCGGACCACCTTGAACGCGAAGGCGTCCCCGTGCCCGGCCCGGGCGAAGACCTCCTCGGGGGTGGGCGCCTCGGCCGACTCGGGCGCGCTGCCGGCCCGCTGCTGGGCTCGGTGGGCGGTGGCGATGAGTGCGCGCAGCGAGTCGGCGGCCGGGCTGTCCGCCGCGAAGCGGCGGTGTCCCGGGTAGTCCACCTCGCCGGCGGCTCCGTGGTGGCCGCGCCGCAGGCGACCGTCCAGCACCAGACCGGCGCCCACGCCGGAGCCGACCGCGAGGAAGGCGAAGTCCTCGATGCCCCGCCCGGCGCCGCGCCGGAGTTCACCCAGGGCGGCCAGATTGACATCGTTGTCCAAGGTCAGCTCCCCCGGCAGTACGCCGCCGAGGCCCTCCTTGATCGAGTAGCCCTCCAGGGCCGGCTCACTGCTGACGCGCAGCTGCTCCGATCCGGGCTCCACGATGCCCGCCACCGCCACGACGGTGGCCAGGACGCCGTCCGGGCAGTCGGGTGCGGCGGCGATCAGCTGGTCCCGCACCCGTTCGACGCAGGCGAGCAGATCCTCCGGGCCCTCGGCGCCGCGCGGGTGGTCGAACCTGGCCAGCACCGTGCCCTCCAGGTCGGCGATCGCGCCCCGGACGTGGCGCATGCCGATGTCGATGCCGATGACCTGGCCGACATCGACGGCGGGCTCGAAGAACACCGCGCCGTAGTGGAGTTCGCCCTCCTGGCGGGGAACTTCACGGACCAGGCCCGCCTCGCGCAGGACGCCGATGGCGTGGTTGGCCGTCGGCTTGGACATGCCCAGCTTGCGGGCGACCTCCGCCCGGGAGAGCCGGCGCTCCTTCTGCAGGGCATCCAGGACACTGCGGGAGTTCATCTCGCGCAGCGTCGTCAGCGTGGCACTCTTAGCCGTCATGTCGCCATTCTAGTATGGACTCATTACTAGAACCTTCAACTGGCTGTTTTCCTCAAAGGACTCTACGCCACCACTGTCGCTCCGGTCTGCTTCGCCGTGCCGGAACCCGGTGCGGTCAGCGCCGGGCGTAGTGATCGCGCAGTCGCCTCTCCGCCGCTGCCAGGGTGCCGTCCGAGCGGTGAAGCCGGTCCAGTCCGAGCAACGCCGCGCCGACGATCGGCGGCGCGGTGACGACCTGCGGCTGCGCCAGCGGCGCGTGCAGCGTGAGGTACGAGTCGAGGGTCTGGAACAGCAGCGCGTGGCCGGCGGCGAGGACGCCGCCACCGAGCAGGAGCGGGGTCGGCTCGGTGAGCAGGTCGAGGCGCCGCAGTGCGGCGGTGGCCATGCCGCCGATCTCCTCCGCCTGACGGACCACCAGGTGACGGGCCGTCGGATCACCCGAGTCGGCCGCCGCGAAGAGCAGCGGGACGATCTGGTGCAGGTCCGCCTCGGTGACCGTGCCGAGCCGCACCGCTTCGGCGACCGCCTGGGCGCTGGGGTGTTCGAAGTGCCGGGCGATCGCGTGTGCCAGGGCCGTCGCGGGGCCACGGCCGTCCTCGGCGCGGGTGGCCCACCACATGGCGGCCAGGGCCAGATCGCCGCCGCCGCCCCAGTCGCCGCTGATGGTTCCCAGAGCGGGGAACCGCACGGTCTCCTGGTCACGCCGGCCGACGCAGTTGATGCCCGCGCCGCAGACCACCGCGACCCCCCGGCTGCCGGCGGTGCCCGCGCGCAGCACGGCGAAGGTGTCGTTGGCGACCGTCACCTCCTCGCTCCAGCGGCGCGAGCGCAGCGCGTCGCCGAGCCGCTCCTCCTCGATCGGCAGGTCGGCATTGGCCAGGCAGCCGATCAGCCGAGTGGTGAGCGGGCCCAGGGCAGAGGCGATGTCGAGGTCCGCCGACAGCATGGCGTGGGCGACCAGCGGGGCCAGGCCCGCGACGGCCGGCTCCGCGCCGATGTCCTGCGGGGCGAAGCCCGGTCCCCGGGCCGTGCCCAGGACTTCGCCGTCCTTGGTCACCAGGGCGACGTCGGTCTTGCTGTTGCCGGCGTCGATGGCGAGTACACCGTCGACCAGGGCGGGGCCGCGGGAGAGGCCGCCGAGCGACTCGAAGGCCATCAGGTCCACGGCAGGTACTTCCGGTTGTGCGCGAGCAGGCGATCGGTCAGCTGGTCGGCCAGCTCCAGCTGCCCGACCAGGGGGTGGGCCAGCAGCGCGGCGCTCACCCGGTCGCGGCCGCCCTTCAGCGCTGCCTCCAGGGCGAGTTGCTCGTAGCTGAAGGCGTGCGCGATCAGGCCGGCGAACAGCGGCTCAAGCGGGGCGACCGGTTCGGGGTGCGCGCCGTCGGCGTCGATCCGGGCGGGTACTTCGACGACCGCGTCCTCGGGCAGGAACGGCAGAGTGCCGGCGTTGCGGACGTTGGCCACCTGCACGGTCCCGGCCGCCGTGCCGAGCAGCGCGGCGACCAGTTCGACCGCGGCCTCGGAGTAGTAGGCACCGCCGCGCCGGGCCAGCAGCTCGGGCTTGGTGTCGAGCGTCGGGTCCGCGTACAGGGCGAGCAGTTCCTTCTCGATCGCGGCGACCTCGGCGCCGCGCGGTGGGCGGGACCTGAGCTCCTCCACCACCTTGTCGTGCTGGTAGTAGAAGCGCAGGTAGTAGGAGGGGATGGTGCCCAGCCGGCGGAAGAGGTCGGCCGGCAGCTCGGTCTCCTCCTCCAGGGCGGGGGCGAAGTCGCTGATCAGCCGGTCCAGTACCGGCTTGCCGGCCGGGGCGCCAGGTGCGTCCAGCAGGGTGACGCCGCGTTCCCAGGTGAGGTGGTTGAGACCGACGTGGTCCAGGCGGATCCGACGG
The DNA here is from genome assembly GCF_042673745.1 of Kitasatospora sp. NPDC057015. Taxonomy (NCBI): domain Bacteria; kingdom Bacillati; phylum Actinomycetota; class Actinomycetes; order Kitasatosporales; family Streptomycetaceae; genus Kitasatospora; species Kitasatospora sp. NPDC057015. Next base: position 30,797 of record NZ_JBHUSG010000033.1, on the reverse strand, counting down.
TGGTCCACCTCCAGCAGGCCGGCGAAGAGCCGTTGGAACCCGATCGCCACGTTGCACAACCCGACGGCACGGTGGCCCTCGGTCTGCAGGGCTCGGGTGACGATGCCGACCGGGTTGGTGAAGTTGATGATCCAGGCGTGCGGATTCCTGTGGCGCACGCGCTCGGCGATGTCCAGGACGACCGGCACGGTCCGCAGGGCCTTGGCCAGGCCTCCGGCGCCGGTGGTCTCCTGGCCGACGCAGCCGCACTCCAGCGGCCAGGTCTCGTCCTGGCCGCGGGCGTCCTGGCCGCCGACGCGCAGTTGGATGAGCACGGCGTCGGCGTCCGTCACCGCGCTGTCCAGGTTGGTGGTGCTGGTGACGGTGGCTGGGTGGCCCTGGCGGGCGAGGATGCGGCGGGCCAGGGCGTCGATGAGCTGGAGGCGTCCGAGGGCCGGGTCGACCAGGACCAGTTCGCCCACCTGGAGGGTGTCGCGTAGCCGGGCGATGCCGTCGACCAGTTCGGGCGTGTAGGTCGAGGCTCCTCCGACGATGACCAGCTTACGGGTGCTCAACCTTTGACTCCTGTCATGGTGGCGCCTTCGATGAAGGCTTTCTGGGCGAAGAAGAAGATGATGACGACCGGGGCCATGACCAGCAGGGTGGCGGCCATGGTGAGGTTCCAGTTCGAGTGGTGGGCGCCCTGGAAGGAGGCGAGCCCGTAGGACAGCGTCCAGGCGCCCGGGTTCTCGCTGGCGTAGACCTGGGGGCCGAAGTAGTCGTTCCAGCAGTAGAAGAACTGGAACAGCGCGACGGCGGCGACGGCCGGCCGGGACATCGGCAGGACCACCCGGAGGAGGGTGGCGAGCTTGCCGCAGCCGTCGACCCTGGCGGCGTCCAGGTAGCTGTCGGGGATGGTGATCAGGAACTGGCGCAGCAGGAAGATCGAGAAGGCGTCGCCGAAGAGCTGGGGGATGATCAGCGGCCACAGGGTGCCGGTCAGGTGCAGCTGCTGGTTCCAGACCAGGTACATCGGCACCACGACCACCTGCGGGGGCAGCATCATCATCGCGATGACCGCGACCAGGGCCGCGTTGCGGCCGCGGAAGCGGAACTTGGCCAGTGCGTAGGCGATCGGCACGCTGGCGACCACGGTGGCGGCGGTGGCCAGCACCGAGTACTCCAGCGAGTTGCGCCACCAGGTCAGGAAGCCGTCCTTGCGGAAGACCTCGGCGTAGTTGGACCACTGCCAGTGCCGCGGCCACAGGTCGGTGGAGAGCGCCTGCTGATCGGTCATCAACGAGGTGAGGAGGAGGAAGACCAGCGGAGCGGTGAAGAAGACGGCGGCGGTCAGGGCCAGCGAGTGGACCGCGATCCACTCGAAGGCCTTCCTGCGGCGCGCCGATCCGACCGCGATCCTGGTGGCGACGGAGGGGCGGCGGGAGGTCAGGGTGGCGGTCATCGCCCCTCCTCGGTGAGGAAGCCGGAGCCGCGGCGCAGCAGCAGCAGGGTGAAGGCCATCGCCAGGGCGAACAGCAGCAGTGCGACCACGCAGGCGGCGCCCGTGTTGTAGTGCTGGAAACCCAGGCTGTAGACGAGTTGGGGCAGGGTCAGGGTGGAGCCGCTGGGGTAGCCGGGTTCGAAGAGCACGCCCGGTGAGGCGCCGGTACCGCTGGCGAGCGAGCCGGCCAGGATGGCCTGGGTGTAGTACTGCATGCTGCTGATCACGCCGGTGATCGCGGCGAACAGGATCACCGGGCTGATGGTGGGGAAGGTGATGTGCCTGAACCTCGCCCAGGCGCCGGCGCCGTCCAGGTGCGCGGCCTCGTACAGTTCGGTGGGCACGTCCAGCAGTGCGGCCATGAAGATGACCATCAGGTCGCCGATGCCCCACAGCGCCAGCAGGGTCAGCGCCGGCTTGGACCAGCTCGGGTCGTTGAACCAGTTCGGCGCCGGGATCCCGAGTTCGTGGAGGATCTGGTTGACCGGCCCGGTGCCGGGGTTGAGCAGGTAGACGAACCCGGTGGTGGCGGCGACCGGCGGCGCGAGGTAGGGCAGGTAGAACAAGGTGCGCACGGTGCCCAGGCCGGTCTTCACCTTGGTGATCAGCATCCCGATCGCCAGGCCGAAGAGCACCCGGGCGGTCACCATGAGGACGACCAGCCAGAGTGTGTTGGCCAGCGCGGTGCCGAACTGCGGGTACTGGAAGAGCACGTAGTCCCAGTTCCGCAGCCCCACGAAGGTCGGCGGGTTGACCTGGTCGTAGTGCGTGAGCGAGAAGTAGACCGTGGCGATCAGCGGATAGGCGAAGAAGAGGCAGAAGCCGACGAGGAACGGGGCGAGGAAGCCCAGTGTGTGCAGGCGTTCCCGGCGGGCGTTGCGGCGGGCCGCCGCGGTCGGGCGGATCCGGCCGCCGGGGTGTGCGGTGGAGCTGTCGGTCACTGCTCGGCCTGCGCGTTGTCGGTGTCGATCTGCTTGTCGACCTTGGCCAGGCCGCCCTTGAGGTCGTCGGTCTTGCCGGACTCCCAGTCGAAGCAGAAGTTCTGGAGGGTGCTCTGGTACTGGCCGCCGTTGGGGCTGGCCGGGGTGGTGGTGCTCCTGGGATTGGCGAAGATGTCCAGGAAGGTCTTGAAGTTGGGGTCCTGGGCGAGGTCGGAGGCCTTGAGGGCGGCGAAGGTGGTCGGCACGTTCTTGATCGCGTCCGCGAAGGAGGTCACCGCGTCGGTGTCGGTGGTGAGGTACTTGACCAGCTCCCAGGCGGCCGCCTGGTGCTTGCTCGCGCGGGAGATCCCGATGGTGGTGCCGCTGGTGTAGCCGATGCCGTAGTCGGCGGCCTGGTTGTCCGGCACGGGGAAGGGCGCCACGCCCCAGTGCATCGCGACGTTGTCGGTGGTGAGGTTGTCGATCCGCCACTCGCCGTCGAGCTCCATCGCGACCTTGCCGGTCTCGAAGGCGTTCTGGGCGCTGAACTCGTCGCCCGTGGCCGTCCGGAAGGCCTCCAGCTTGTCGTAACCGCCCAGCGCCCTGAGCGTGTCGCGGTCCCAGGTCAGGAAGTCGCTCACCCCGGGTTCGGCGGCCAGGTCGGACTTGCCGTTCTTGTCCAGGTAGTTCGGGCGCCACTGGGCGAGCTGGTCGCGCGGGTTCGACTCGTAGAAGTGGAAGTTCGGCACATAGCCGGCGGTCTTGATCGAGCCGTCCGGGTTGAGCTCCTGGAGCTTGACGGCGTCCCGGGTCAGCTCGGACATGGTCTTGGGTGGGGCGGCGATGCCGGCCTTCGCGAAGAGGTCCTTGTTGTAGTAGAGCCCGAAGGCGTCCCCGAGCAGGGGGAGCGCGCATTGCGTGCCCCCGAACCGGGTGTAGGAGAGCACCTGTGCGGGGAACGTCGTCATCGGGTTGATCCCCGCCTCGGTGAGCTTGGGATCCAGGTTGATCCAGGTGCCGGACTGGCAGAACTGTCCGACGTTGTCCGTCGTGGTGGAGACCTCCACATCCGGTCCGTCCGAGCCGCGCACGCCCTGGGCCAGCTTGTCGTCGGCGACGTTCGGTACCGCCTTGACGGTGATGTTCGGGTGCGCCGCGTGGAACTTGGCCAGCAGGGCGTTGAAGGCGTTCACCTCGCGGTCCTGGGTCCAGCCGTGCCACACGGTCAGCGTCACCGGTCCGTCGGCGCTGTCCCTGCCGGCGGAGGAGGACGCGGTACAACCGGCGGCGAGGACGAGGGCGCCGAGGGCGGCGGCGGCAGACAGGGCGCGATGTCTGGGCGGCGTCATGGGGGGGCTCCAGTTCAACGGGAGGGGGGTTGGCGCAACTCTAGTAATGAGTAGTTACTATGTCTAGGTTCTTGTTATGAGTCGTTACCTAGTGAAGAGAGGTTGGGGCGGATGAACCAGTCACGGACACCGGCACCGGGCGGGATCATGGCGGCGGAAATGGCCGAGCAGCCCGCGGTGCTGAGTCGGCTGCTCGAAGAGGGGGCGGCGCCGATCCGCGCGGTGGCCGAGCGGATCGCCGCCCGCCGCCCGCGCTTCGTGCTGCTGACCGCGCGCGGCACCTCGGACAACGCAGCGCTCTACGCCAAGTACCTGATCGAGGTCCAGCTCGGCAAGCCGGCCGGGCTGACCTCGATGTCCACCACCACCGCCTACGGCGCCCGGCCGGACCTGACCGACGTGCTGGTGATCACGGTGAGCCAGTCCGGCGGCTCGCCCGACCTGGTGGCCTCCACCCGGGCGGCCCGGGAGGCCCGTGCGGTCACCCTGGCGGTGACCAACAACCCGGCCTCGCCGCTGGCCGAGGTCTCCGAGTTCCACATCGACGTGCTCGCCGGGCCGGAGAAGGCGCTGCCGGCCACCAAGACCTACACGGCGGAGCTGCTGGCGCTCTACCTCTTCGTGCAGGGCCTGCGCGGGGGACGCGTCGCGGCGTCGGCCGCGCGGCTGCCGGAGCTGGCGGCGCAGGTGCTGGGCCGGCAGGGAGAGGTGCGGTCGCTGGCCGAGCGGTACCGGTTCGCGCAGCGGCTGGTGATCACCTCGCGCGGCTACGGCTACCCGACCGCGCGGGAGGCGGCGCTGAAGCTGATGGAGACCACCTACATCCCCGCCACCGCGTTCTCCGGGGCCGACCTGCTGCACGGGCCGCTGGCGATGGTGGACAACGTGTCGCCGGTGATCGCGATCGTCCCGGACGGCAAGGGCGGCGAGGCCCTGCAGCCCGTCCTGGACCGGCTGCGTGGGCGCGGGGCGGACCTGATGGTGGTCGGGCAACGGGACCAGGTGGCGGCGGCCTCGGCGGGCTTCGCACTGCCGGCCGGGGTGCCGGAGGAGCTGCAGCCGATCCTGGAGATCCTGCCGCTGCAGCAGCTGGCCCACGAGATCACCATCGCACGCGGCCAGGACCCGGACGCACCGCGGGCGCTCGCCAAGGTGACCCAGACCCACTGAGTACGCGAAAGGGGCGGTGGGCGCCGAGTTGCCGGTGGCGCCCACCGCCCCGCGGGGGGAGCGGTCAGTCGGTGATGGAGTACGGCTGGCCGTAGACGCTCCACTGGAGCGGGGTGTTCAGGTCGAGGTTGCCGTCGTTGAGGAAGACCCGCTGCTCAGTGTCGACCCGGCTGGTGCCTCCGGGGGCGGGCCCGGTCTTCATCTCGACCACCCGTGCGTCCAGGAAGGTGTTCAGGTAGGCAGTCTCGTCGCCACCCTGTGCCGGCATCTGGGCGTTGGACAGCGCCTGGTGTCGGCGTACCTATGAACGTGGCTCTGGCAAGATTTTCGTAGCCGGAGATCGTGTTGGTTCGGTGGGTGCTCGAACCGCGTTGCGGTCTGCCGTTTCCACTGGTCTGGATGGTCGTACGGCTACTGGACCGGACCAGTCAGCGTTTCGATCGACAGGCGAGGGCAGCTCTCCTGCGTCCGGGTGCGGCTTGCCAGCTCTTCCGAGGGTTCGGCGCCGCCTTGAAGGGCATCGACGTAGGCCCGTGCTTCCCGCAGACTCAGTCGCGGGGCCTGCTTCCGCAGGTGGCTCATCGCGGCCACGATCCCGGCGGAGTGTACGAGTGCGCGCACGGACGAGGCCAGGGGGTCAGGCGGTCGGACGCCCTTGATCTGCTGGAGGTAGAGCTCCTCCCAGTTCTCGGCTATCCACGTAGTGGTGGGGATGTGATGGATGCTGCCGTCGTGCCGGTCCACCAGGTAGGGGCCACTGCCAATGAGGCTGTGGCGCGGGTCACGGGTGTGGGCGTACTCCGCGGAGTTCCAGAAGACGAGCCAGCCGACTGCACGCTCCTCCACGGAGCAGACGGCGAGTTCGAGGAGCGGTCCTGCCCACGTCAGCCGTTCTCGGGCCAGCAGGGACTCGACAAGCTCGACGGCGCGTTCCTTGGAAATCACGCTTCCATCATTCACCGCAGGTCAATCGGGTTTCGGAGGGCGGGGCGTGGCCGCACCCGCGTCGAGATCTCAGAGGTGGTCTTCAGTCCGCGTAGCGGCGGCGGAGGTGGGCGATCAGTACGACCCGGTGGCGCAGGAGCGGCACTCCGGCGCGTCCTGCCATGATGCGTTTTTGTAGCTTCACGTCGGTGATGCGGCCTTCGTTGACGCCGGAGCTGTAGGGGCTGGTGATCCCCTGGCTGACCGCGTGCTGGTCTTCGCGCAGGGCTGTGGCGATCCCGGCGAGAGGCGGCAGTCCGCTGGTGGTGAGCTGGTCGAGCCAGCCGGGGAGGGGTGTGGCGTCGAGGGCGCCGAGCATGGCGGCGAACTGGCGGACCAGGTCGTGGGTGCGGTGGAGTTCTGGGCAGTGGTCGAGTAGTCGGCGCAGGCGCTGGCCGCTCTGGAGGCTGTGCCGGTGGGGTGCGGTGATGATCCAGCGTGCGGCTTCGCGTGGGGAGGGCGGTCGTTCGCGTGGCTCGTCCAGCGGTAGCCCGCGCCGTAGGGGTGCGAGGGCCATCTTCACGCGCTGGCAGTGGCCCGGGTAGCCCTTGCCGAGGAGTTCCTGGTGCAGGGTCTTCGCGCTGTGCTCGCCTTCGTCCCAGCGTTGTTGCAGGTAGTCGAGGTAGGGGTCCAGGGCGGAAGGGCGGCGGGGAGCGCGGCGCATGACCTCGTGCCAGGTGCGGGCCCGGGCGTACTTGCGCACCGTGCGGCGGTCCAGCCCGAGCTCTCGGGCCACGACACTGTAAGTGCGGCCGGCATCGGTGAGCGCGTGCACGGCCTCGAACAGTCGCTGGGCATGACGCCCGGCTGCAGTGTCCGCCGGGCCGGGACCCGTGGCCGCTTCGTCGGTGGGTTCAGATCCGGCCGGTTCAGGGTCCGGCAGCGCGGCGGGCAGGCAGCTGCGGTGGGCGGCTGCGACTTCCTGAACCCGCCGGGACAGGCCTTGCCACAGGTGGAAGCGGTCGCTGACCTGGACAGCGTCGGGGGCTCCGGCCGCTATGCCCTGCCGGTAGGTGAGTGAGCCGTCGCGGCAGGCGATCTCAACACCGGGATGCTCACGGAGCCAGCGGCTCAGTTGCTCGGCGTCCCGGCCTTTCCAGAGCGTCACCGGCAGACGGGTGGTGGCGTCGACCAGGAGCGTGCCGTAGGTGTCGCCGTACAGCGCGAAGTCGTCGACCCCCAGCACGCGTGGTGTCACTGGCTCGGGCAGCGGGACCCGCATCAGCTGGGCGAGCACGGTGCACCGCGAGAGCACGATGTTGAGGATGCGCAGCATCCGGGCCCCGCCCCGGCCCGCCAGTACGACGCCGACGGCCTCGACCAGGTGCTGCAGCAGCGGGGTCCGCCGCTGGTAGCGCACGGTCAGTCCCGGTACTTGCTCGGCGAAGGTCACCTTCGGACAGGCCGGGTTCTCGCAGTACAGACGGCGGACACTCAGGTTGATCCGGACCGGCCGGCCGCCGATCGCAGTATCGGCGAGGTGCCGCACATAGCGGCTGTGGACCCACTCGCTCAGCTCGCCGCATCCCGTACACGCCGCTGGAACACCGGACCGTGTGCGGGCGCGGACCACCACGACAGCATCGGAAACCTCAACCGAGACAACCACCACATTGGCCAAGTGCGGTAACAGCGCGGCCAGTTCAATAGAACACACCCAGAGGTTGCCCACTGGCAAACCAGCCGACCGCCGCCCCCGGGGGGATCTCCGCCTACAAAAATCTTGCCAGAGCCATGAACGTCCCCACCCTCGTACGGATGAAAAGGAACAGTTGTTGATGCGGTGAGACCCGATGGCTCGGCACCCTGCTGGTAGGTCGGTGTGGGTGGCGGAAGGGGCTGGCAGTGGTCTTGGATCCGCATCGCTGGTTGGATCTTCGGCGCTTTCGTAGTCTGTTGGAGTCCGGGGCGATGAGCCTGTCGGAGATCGCCAGGGAGACCGGGCTGGACCGGAAGACGGTCCGCAAGTACCTCTCGGCCCCCGGCCCGGCGACGCCTCCGCGCCGGTCGCCGAGCGGGCGGTCCCGGGCGAGAGTGATCGACGAGTTCGCGCCGCTGGTCGACTCGATGCTCCGCGCGGAAATCCTGACGAAGGCCGCGGTCATCCACGAGCGGCTGGCCCACGAGTACGGGTTCACCGGGAACTACCAGCGCGTCAAACTCTACGTTCAGACGGCACGGCCCCGGATCGCTGAGGAACTCGGCACCACCCCGAACCGTGGTCTCCGCGGGCAGGACCCGCTTGGGCAGCAGCGGATCGGGACGAACTCCGACCTGTTCCAGCACGTGCGCCGGGGCGTCGGCGATCCACTCGCCGACGGCCAGCAGCGAGGTCGCTCCGGCCAGCACGGCGCACGCGGTGAGCGCGAGCACGACGGCCAGCCGGTGGCGCACTCCGCGCGGATCGCGCGGGTCCGGCACCTCGGCCAGCCGATCCAGCAGGCCCGGGACTTCAGCATGCAGCACCTCGGGACGTTCGCGGAGCTGGTCAAGGGCAGGCAGGATCGGCGATGATGCGTCGGCCGGCACGGTCTTCCAGTCGGATCGCGGGGCGTCGAGAACTCCATGATCTTGGAGGCCGTGCCTCTCTTCTTCCCTGGCGTCGCTGAGCTGGCAGACCGTCACGAACCGGACGTCACTGGACTACGCCGAAGCCCTGGCCCGCTATGCAGCGGCCTGGACGAGGTTGTGCAGGTGGACGATGCCGACCATTGCGTGGTGGACGCCGTCGCCCTTGAGGCGGCAGTCGCGCAGGATCTTCCAGGTTTCAGGGGGCGCCGAGCGCGTTCGCGTACATCGTGCGGGCCGCGTCCGCAGTGTCGCGGGCCCGCACGGCGGCGATGGCTCGGGCGATCGAGGGCAGCACCGCGAGCTCGCTGGCGGCTGGCAGGCTCTCGGGGGCCTGCCGACTCTCGACGGCGAGACCCAGCTCCACCGCCACGAGGTCCAGGATGGCGTTCGCATCCACAAGGTGGGCCGCCGCGGCGGCCCACTCGCGGGCCTCCCGGTGCCGGTACTCGCACCGGTCGCCGCACTCATCGCCCGTCACCTGGACGACCCGGACACGCCCACCCGCGAAGCCGCCACCGCCGTCCACGGCCACCTGCGACATCCCGGACGCGCTCCCCAGCCAGTAGCCGACCGAGCGGTCCGAGGTCGGCCTGTCCATGATCACCTGGGCAACCTCCATGAAGGACGAGAAGAACCAAGGCGTCGAGCGCGCCGACCGCTGGGGCATCTGCATCGGCGAATGGGCCCACCTTCTTCGGCCTCGGCCTCGCCCTCGCCAACTACGAAGCCCTCCCCCGCGACTGAACCCCGCCGCCAGCCCCGGCCCGCCCGACCACAGCAGCACTGGTCGGATCCTTGCCTAAGCCGACCCGGCCGCCTTCCGAGCGGGGCCGTACGCCGGCCACCTCCGCAGGCTCCTGAAAGGCTCAGCCGGCAGGGGACGTCGTCGGGCTCGTCCTCGGGACGGGCCCGACGGTGATCACGGTGACGCAGTCCGTACCACCGTCGAGCATGGAGAGCAGTACCTGGCCGGGCGGGCAGCTGGTCGGGTGCGGCCGGACGTAACTGATCGTGGGCCGGGGCCCCGGGTCCATGGCCGGCGGCGGAGTCGTGGACGGCTTTGCGGCCGCTGCCTTGGGCACCGGCGGGTGGGACGTAGCCCGCCCGCCTTGCGGCCGGGTCGGTGACCCGCCGGGCTCGAGTGAAGGGCTGAGTGAAGGGCTCGCAGCAGAGCTAGGGGCCAGGCTCGGCGTCGGACTTGCGCTGGGAGACAGGCTCGCAGTGGGCATAGGGCTGGCACTGGGCGTAGGGCTGGCCGGCAGCAACGCGGGCGCGGCAGCCGGAGCATGCCCACGCTGAAGTGCAAACCCGCCGACACCCGCCAGAACCAGGCAACCCGCCCCGATCGCCAGGCCGATCGGGAGCCTGCGCCGCAACGGCGATCGCACCGACTGCCAATCGTCACTGCTCTCCGACACCGGCGGCCCCCGTTCGATCCACTGTCTCAACCACGCGGATCCTAACGAACCCACCACTCACACGCCCAAGGCGGGGGCCGGACTGGGAACAACCCAAACGAACCCCACCGAACCGAACACCTACCCACACAGCCCGGCACGGCCTCCCGAGCAGTCTGGCAACCACCCACCACCGCACGCCACGGTGCGCGGGTCTGGACCGCCTACCTCGAAGCCCAGCGGCGGTGAAGTCCCGGCAGAACCGGTCAGGGGCGGGCGGCGCGAATAGGTCCGGACCGCGGTGCGCACACTGTCGGCCAAGCCATGGGACGCTACGTCAGGACGGACCTGCCCGCTGACCAGGACGAGGCGAACAAGCTGAACAGGGTTCTAGACTTGCACTTCAGCCTTGCCTGCCCCCGACCGCCCGCACCTCTCCGCGCGACCTGAGCCCGCTGGTCCTCCCGGGCCCCTGGCTTCTATGTGCCGCAGCGCTTCGCGATCGACTGGTTTCGGGTCGGAGCGCAGGAACAGACCTGGGAGGGCGACCCCACACAGCTCACCAGCTACCTGAGCTACCGCCAGCTGGCCGGGCGCCGAACCTTCAGGAGAACTGGCTGACAACCTGGGCCAACGAGACCTATCAGATGCGATTCCGCCTCAAGCTGTGCAGGTGGTCCCTTCGTCGACACGTTCGGAGTGGGCGCAGGACGCAGAGGTCGCGCGCAAGGAACTCGATCTCAGCACAGCGACGATGTCGGAGCTGCTGTCGGGGCGGTAGTGTCCGTCAAACGGCTGCTGCGACTTCAACAATCCATTGTCGGATTCGTGCGAGTTGGGTGTGCTCGTCGGTGAGGAGGTCGCTGTGCTGGACGGTGACGGTCCGGGACGGCGGGGCATCCCTCGCAATGGCGTTGGTGAACAGCTCCCAAGCGGACTCCTCAGCGAGCGGAGTGCCAGCGTGGTGGAAGCGGAAGTGGTTGCGTCGCATGGAGTCGGCGGTGGCCGCCTGGTCCCTGGTGATGTTGAGGAATAGGGCGCGGTGGCCGGTGGCGGCATCGAGCTGCGGAATACGCAGGGAGTTGAACGGCGACTTGGTGAGGAAAGTGCTGCGGTCGAAGTGGCGGCAGTGTGCCTGCATGTTCGCGGCCAGCAGCGGGACGTCCGTTGTTCGCGCCGGGGTGAGGTTGTAGGTGTGGCCCCCGAGGTGCTCGTAGGTGGGTATGGCCCGCGCGTAGAGGTCTTCGGCTTCGTAGGGCATGACCAGGCCGGGGATGAGGCGGGTGTTCTTGTTATCCACGGTGAGGATCTGCTTGCCCATGGTTTCGAAGGATCGGCGGGCCGGGTGGGTCAGGTTGCGGACGGGCCAGGCCCAGCACGATGCAATCGTGAAGTAGGCGTACTGGCCCGTGTGGGCCAGGCAGTTGTACATGTGGCTGGTGCCGGAGCGCGGTGCGCCGACGATGAACACGGTGAGCTGGGGACTGTGTTCGGGCATAGGCCTGGGAGCGTGCGGGGTTCGGGCGTCGAGCTCCTGCTGCATGTCGAGGCCTTCGTTCGCCGCGACTTGCGGGTCGAAGGCCAGAAGCTCTCCGGTGCTGCGGATCTGGTCGAGCGTCGCCTCCAGGAACGCCATGGTCACCGGGGCGGGCCGGGCGCCTTGCGCGTACCGCTCCTCCAAGGTCTCGGCCAGTACGTAGTGGCGGACGTCGCTGGTGAACCGGTAGGCGCGGGTCCGGTAGAGGGCGATCGTCGCGCCGTCGGGATGGGGTGTGGACAACTGCTCGGTGAAGCTGTCGGCGTTCATGGTGTCCTCTCGATGGGGCGCAGGGTGTGCCAGCTGTGGCTGTAGCCGTTGCGGCCCAGGTAGGGGCTGGTGAGGATGTGGTGGATCTCCATCCAGTCGGCCAGGCGAGCCGGGTTGCACGGGTACTGGGCCGTCTGGTTGTAGGCGGCCAATGCCTCCGTGGTGAGTCCTGGGGGCAGGGGTCCGTGGGTCATCGCCGTGGTGACGAGGAGCTTGGCGAGGTCGTATCCGAAGGGGGCGGGCGTCAGATCGTCGAAGTCGAGGGCGGTGATCGTGGTCGGGGTGATCAGGAAGTTCCGCGGGTTGGAGTCCTTGTAGAAGGCGGCGGGTTCGTCGGCCGCCGATTCGATGACGTGTACCGCCTGGTCGGTGGTGAAGGCTGGGCCGGGCACCGAGCGGGAGGCCATGACCTGCCGGACACGCGCGGTGCGGCTGCTGGTGAAGGCGGCAGTCGTTCCGATGCCGGGGAGGTCGAAGTCGTGATCGAGGTGGGCCGCGTGCAGGGCAGCCCGGTGGGCGGCCGTGTGCGTCTGCCCCAGAAGGCGGGCGACGGCCGGTAGGTCGCGGGGTAGGGCGTGCCGGCCGGTCAGGTGCTGAAACTCCAGCGCCTGCGGGTGGTGGGCGATCAGGTGTGGCACCGGCATCCCGAGGCCGTCGAGCCATGTGTGGTGCGCGACGGCCCTGGAGGCCGCTGCCGCTGTGCGGTAGGGCTTGGTGAATCTCACGGTCATCGCCCGGCGGGGGTGGTGGCGGTGAGGTAGCTGACTACGGAGCTGGTCTCCACGGGAGCATCCGGGAGGTGCTGCCTCAGGCGGCCGGCCAGAGCGTCGGGGTTGCCCGCGAGCCCGGGTGGAAGCTGGTACTTCGGTGACGTGGCCAGGTACGCGGCGGCGTGCGTCAGGTCGCGGAAGCGGAAGCGGTGCACTTCGTGAATGACCTCGTGAACGTCGAGGATGCCGTCAGCCGTGGATTGCAGGTTGCCGCTGTGGAACGCCCCGTACAGGCCCGGCCGCGCCTGGGCGTCCGGGTCGAGTCCTGAGGTGGCGATCAGCCGGTCCAGCGATGCGTAGCTGTCGGCGGACTTGGTGGCCAGGATCACGGTGGCGCCGGGGGCGAGACATCGGGTGATCTCCCGCAGGACTTGCTGGGGCGTGGGTGAGTGGTAGAGGCAGAACGCCGCGACCGCCAGGGCGGCCCGGCCGGTGGGCAGCGGCAGGTGGTGGAAGTCGGCGCGGATCGTGTGCAGGCGGCGGCCTGAGTGCTGGAGGCGGGCCCGGGTTGCGGCGAGCAGCGATGCCGACGCGTCGACCGCGCAGAGCCGAGCCTCCGGCAGGGCCTGTGCCAGGGCCAGGGTGGATGCGCCGCGCCCGCATCCGATGTCCAGGACCAGTCCCGGTCCGGGGCGTGCCCGGACGGCGTGGTCGGCGATCACTTGTGGGGCAGGACGTCCCGCGATTTTGGCGGAGATCAGTGCCCCGGTGCGGTCGGCGAGCCGCTGCTGATCCTGGTAGAGGCTGCCGTTGATGATCTTCCGGTCGAGGAAGGGGGAGGTGTCAGCCACGGGCCGGGCCCCCTGCGGGGCAGGCCTTCGTCAGGTCGTGTGTGCGGCTTTCAGCCGGTCGAGCAGGTGGCGTGCCTGCCGCCTGCTGGTCACCGTGTGCACGGTCGCCTGCGAGGCGTGCTCGCGGATCAGGTCCCGCACCCGCGGGGCCATCGACTTGCGGTAGCCCCAGACGTACCGGATGAAGTTCCAGGTGATCCGGTCGTACACGCCCGTGCTGTCGTTCTGCCCACCGCCGTGCCGGAGTCGGCGCTGAGCGATTCCCCAGAGGCACACCGCGGGCGGGATGTCGAGGAAGATCACCTTGTCGGCGGCGCGCAGCCGGATGGGCAGAGTGCCGGCGTAGTTCCCCTCGATCACCCAGGAGGGGGCGGCGACCAGCTCCTCCTGGACGGCGGCGAACTTCTCCTTGTCCAGGGTGTTCCACGCGTCGTCGTAGTACACGGCGTCCAGGTGCGTCACCGGGGCGCCGAAGTGTTCGCCGAGCTGCTTGGACAGGTATGTCTTGCCGCTGCCGCCGCAGCCGATGAGGGCGATTCGCATGGGAAGAGAGGCTACCGATCGCGGGTGGTGTGCTGGGTGAGGTTTCCATTGTCCGCCCCCTGGTGTTGGTCGAAAACGTGCTGGATCGTGTCGAGCTGGCGGGACAGCCGGAAGGGATCCAGCCTGCGGATACAGCGGTCGAGCAGCTGGGCCCGGCGGTCGGATCCCATGGTCGCGAGAGCCCGGGTGATGTCGGCCACGTGAGCGCCGTCGTCGGCGTGCAGTTCGCCGGGGACCACCCTTGCGGCGCCCCGGTAGTGCGCGGGGGTGATCGGTGCGCAGCCGGCGAGGACGGCTTCGAAGATCCGCTGGGTGTAGTGGCCGCTGGTGACGTACCGGTCCGGTGCCAGGAGCACTGTGGCGTGGGCATGGGCGTGCAGGAGGACCCCCTGTTGGAAGGGGAGGCGGCCGATGAAGTTGACGTGCGGCCACCGCCGGGTGTCGGTCCATTTGCCGGCGACGGCGTGATCGTGCTGGTGGGCGGCGGGCGCGAAGAACGTTCCGAAGGCGCCGTCGCGGCCGTACTGATTGCCGACGTACACCAGCGGGATGTTGCGCCGCCGGCGGGCGAGCCCTTCGGGGTCCGCCTCGTCCAGGGCCTGGTCGGCGACGGGGAACAGCAGGCTGGTGGCGCCGTGGCGGGGGTGCAGTGCAGGTTCGCACACGGTGACGTTCGGGCTGCGGCGCAGCGGGTCGGCGGGGGCCAGGTGCTGGTCCTTGTCCCAGAGCAGCGTAGGCACGCCTTGGCGGTGCGTGTAGTGGTCCAGTAGCTGCTGTTGGCGGTGGAGGTCGCAGGTGTGGCCTGGGGCGCTGCAGGGGGTGTCGTTGCGTCCGGGGATGGGCCAGCGCCATTCCAGGAAGAGGGCGTCCACTGTGGGCAGGGCGCTGTTCCATGTGTACGGGCCGGTGACGGGGGTGCCCGCTTCGATGGTGTCGCGGTCGGGCTGGAGGAGGACCAGTTGGTGTCCGAGGCTGATCAGGCCGTCGATCAGGGTTCTGCGGTGGCTGCGGCCGCCGTCGGGGGTGTCGGTGACTCCGTCGCCGAGGAAGCCCCAGCAGCTGTATCCGATCTTCATGTCTCGGTTACCCACCAGTCTTCGAGGAGCAGGGCGTCGATGCCGGATTCGGCCAGGCAGTCGAGGGCATGGTCGGGGGTGCCGCAGATCGGCTTGCCCTTGATGTTGAGGCTGGTGTTGATGAGCACGGGTACGCCGGTGATCTCCTGGAAGGCGCGGAGCACGGCGTCGAGGAACGGGTTCTGCTCGGGGGTGAGGATCTGGACGCGGGCGAGGCCGTTGTTGTGGACGATCGCGGGGATCTGCTGACGGGCCAGAGTGGTGACGCCGCTGGCGAACGACATGTAGGGGGCTGCCTGGCCGAGGGTGAAGTAGTCGCCGGCGCTGCTCTCGCGGACGACGGGCGCGAACGGGCGGAACGGTTCACGGAACTTCACCTGGGTGTTCAGCCGGTGCACGACGTCCGGGCGCAGTGGGGAGGCCAGGATCGACCGGTTGCCGAGGGCGCGGGGGCCGGCTTCGAGTGGGCCGCGGAACACTCCGACGATCTGTCCCTCTGCCAGGCGGGCGGCCAGGTGGTGGGCGGGCTTCGCCGGGCGGTGGGCTCGCATGCCGGGACGGGGGGTCGCCCTCAGGTCCAGCCCGTCGTATGAGGGGCCGAGGTAGCACTGTCCTTCGACGCCGGCAACGGGGGCAGGGGTGCGGCTCTGGGCGACGCTGAGGGCGGCGCCGGCGGCGGTTCCGCAGTCGCCGGGGGCCGGGGGTACGAACACTTCGTCGTAGCCGGCGCGCTCGACGATCTTTCCGGTGCTGACGCAGTTCAGGGCGACTCCGCCGCCCAGGCACAGGGCTCGTTCCCCGGTGCGGTGCTGGGCCTGTACCGCGAGGTGGATCATGACCTGTTCGGTGCGTTCCTGGAGGGCGGCGGCCAGGTCGCAGTGCACCTGCGCGAGGGCCTCGCCCGGCCGGCGGGGCGGGCAGGTGGCGGCAATGAAGGAGTCGGTCAGGCGCGGGTAACGGCTGGAGATCACCCGCAGGGGGAACAGGGCGTGGTTGAGGACGAACGCTTCACCGGTCAGGGGGATCGCCTGAGTGAACAGGTCGCGGAAGCGGCCAGGGTCACCGAGCGCGGCGAGCGCCATCACGGTGCCTTCCTCGTCGCCGCGCCGCCACCCCAGGTGTTCGGTGACGGCCCCGTACGCGTAGCCGAGGGATGCCGGGTCGGGGAGGGACCAGCGGCCGACCAGGGCGAGGCCCTGCCGGGTGCGGCGGGCCGCGCAGATCGACGTGGTCGTGGTCTCTCCGAGGCCGTCGACCACCAGCACCGCCGCGCTGTCGAACGGCGAGGCTGCGAACGCGTACAGTCCGTGGGCGCGGTGGTGCTCGACGCCGTGCAGGCGGGCCTGGGGGAAGTGCCGCCCGAACTGCCGCAGCCGATTCGACGCGCGGCGGTGCACGAGTGCGAAGCTTCGGGCCCGGGGCCATACCCGCCCGGCGGTGCCCGGACGCAGGTGCCGCACCGGCAGCGCGCCCGTAAGGTAGCGCACGGGTGCGAAGTTGTACGCGACGTCCGTGATGTCGCTCGCGCGCATTCCGGCGGTGTCGAGGAGCCAGTCGATGGACTGCTGCGGGTAGGCCTTCGTGTGCTTGATCCCGTTGAGGCGTTCTTCCTCGACGAGGCCCACCAGGCGGCCGTCGACGATGAGGGCGGCCGCCGAGTCATGCGTGCCCGAGCACAGTCCCACTACTGCCGGCCCCGTCATGCGAACACCCCGTCCAGCTTGGCGTACCAGCCCAGCAGTGCCGGAGCGAGCACTCCCCCGGTCCCGTCGACCATGCGGCGGGCGTCGGTGCGGTCACCGCCCTTCCAGATGCGGTAGCTGCGCATCACGTGTGCGAACTCGCCCCAAGGGCCGCTCTGCGTCTGCCCGCTGGTGATGCGTTCCAGCATCGGGTCGAAGTCCTCCCAGGGCACGGTCAGCGGGTCCATGACTTGGCTGGGTTCCGGATCGCTCGGCAGGGCACGGGCGGTGGGGGCATCGCTGTCGTAGAGGTGGAGGGAGTCCACGTGGTGGTGGTAGCTGCCGAGCTCCGCGTCGATCCAGTGGGCCATCAGCTCGTGCAGCACCGTGGCGGTGAACAGGTCGTAGCAGAAGCCCAGCCACAGGTCCTGGCTGCGCATGGTGGTGTGCATCTCCAGGCGGCCGTCGCGCAGGTAGAAGCGGTAGCCAAGGGTGCAGGGCACGTCGCTGTGGTGGGGGATGTCGCGGTCCGGGTCGTACAGCTGGATCAGGGCCCGCCGGGAATCGGGATCGGCCAGGAGGGTGCGGCGGACATGGTCGAGCTGGTCGTGGCCGGGGCGCCAGGCCCGCATGCGCGGGCCGTAGGCGCCACGCAGGATGCCGCCGTCGGCGTACTGGGCCATGCGCTGGTTGTAGGTGTAGATCCATGCTCCGTCGGAGCCGGACAGGATCCAGGTGGCTTCGGCGGCGGCGAACGCCGCGTTCAGGACCCGCACTGGGGGAAGGCTGATCAGGCGGCGGCGAGGGTTGGTGAGAGTCAGGTGCGCGCCGATGACCTCGGTGGTGGACATGCCGCGCGGTTTCACTGTGCGCCCCTGTTCCAGGACCTGCGCGCAGGCGGCGGTGAACAGCTCGTTCGCAGAGCCGGCCGTTGCGTGGATCATGCGGTTCTCCCGATGGCAGGGGTGTCGTGGGTAGTGCGGGTCCACTCCCACTGGCGGGTGATGCCCTCCGTCAGGTCCACGCGCGGGCGGTAGCCGAGCATGTCCTCGGCGAGGCGGGAATCGGCCTCGGTTGCTTCCGGATCTCCGGAGTGGGCGGTGGCGGCAACGAGGGGGACGGCTGTGCCGGTGACGTGCTCGACGGTGTCGAGCACGGTCTTCATCGTGACGCTGACGGGGCCTGCGACGTTTACCACTTGCCCGGCGTTCGGAGTCAATGCGGCCTGCACGATGGCCTCCACCACGTCGTCCACGAAGGTGAAGTTCCGGCGCTGCTGGCCGTCTCCGTATAGGCGCATGGGCTGTCCGGTGTGAACGGCGTGCAGCATCCTGGAGATCGCCATGTCCATACGCTGGCGGGGCCCGTAGACCGTGAAGAAGCGCAACGCCACGGTGCTCGTCGTACCTGCTGCTCGGGCTGCGTAGGCCAGCGCGAGCTGTTCCGCGGCCAGCTTCGACACCCCGTACGGGGAGAGGGGTCGGACCTGCCCGTCTTCTTTGGACGGGACAGCGGCCGTTCCGTACACGCTGGAGGACGAGGCGACGACCAGGCGGGGCACGCTGGCTCGTTCGCATTCCTGGATCAAGTGGTGCGTGGCGCAGATGTTGTCGCTCATGTAGCTGCGGAAGTTCTTGTCCCACGAGGCGCGCACTCCCGTAGCTGCCGCGAGGTGGAAGACAACCTCCACGTCGAGAACGTCCCGCACGCGGGGGTCGGTGACATCGGCGTGGATGAACTGGAACAGCGGGTTGCTCGTCGCGTCGTGGAGGTTGCGGCGGGCAACGGGATCGTCGGTCGGCGAGCGTCGGTCGACACCCGCCACGCTCCATCCCTTCGCCAGGAGTTCGTCTACTAGGTGCGATCCGATGAAGCCAGACGCTCCGGTGATCAGCGCCGTCTTCCTACCCCCGGGTTCTGCCGGGTCTGTGCTCTGCATGTGATGTCCTCCTTCGTGGAGTGATTGCAGTTGTTCACACCAGTCAGCCCTGTTGATTGGCTCTTGCGGTCGTCCCCCTGTCGGCCGGGCGGAAGCTGAAGGGTGCGCAGGCGGCTCGCACCACGGGCTAGCGCGCCGCCGGGTGCCCGGGATGTCCACTGACCGGAGCGGGAAGGACGGACACAGTCGTCTCCGTTCGTTCGGGTCGCGCCAGAGTCTCTCGGTCCCTGCGAGCCAGGTCTTCGTCGTAGCGGTCCTGCTCGGCGCGGAGCTCCGCCTGCCGCGCGGATGCCAGCCCAGTCCCGGGTGCGTTCCGGGTGCACGCGGGAGCAGGAGCAGCGGGCGTCGGCCGGGAACCGGGGGTCCGCACTGGGCAGCGGGACGTGCTGGTCGTAGCACGGGACGTGCTGGTCGTAGCAGAGGTCGTGGAAGCCGCCCTGGCACAGCGCGGACCGCGCCGCTCTCACCGTGGGGCGTCCCTGCCGCTCTCGCAGGGTGGAAGTATGGGCGGCGGCGAGTACGTCAGCAGCCTGGTGCGAACCGGGGCCCCGGCCGGCGCCTCCTCCGGGCGCACCTTGTCCGGCAGCGCTGCGAAGTGGGCGTCGAGGGCGTCGTTCAGGTCGGTGGTGGAGGTGAGGTCGCCGCTGCCGTCCGGCAGGTACGACCACAGGAGACTGCTCGGGCCGTCGTAGGTGCCGGGGAAGGGGCAGGAGAGGGCCAGGGCGTCCGCCTTCGTGCTGACGGTGCTGTGCGGCAACGTCCAGCGCTCCGCGCTACCCGGCGACACCAGGACGCCCATGCGCTGCTCTCGGACGCTGCGCAGCACGGGGCCGACGGAGCGTCCGTTGACCCGCAGGATCTGCAGGGCGGCCGCGGCCCAGCCCTCGTAGAGGTAGAGAACGTCGAAGCGCTCGCCAATCGGGACCGGCAGCAGCCCTGTTCGCTCCCGCAGCCAGCGTTCGGCGTCCGCCGGCTGGGCGGTGGCGGCCAGCCACCGGGCGCCGGGG
Organism: Kitasatospora sp. NPDC057015; assembly: GCF_042673745.1. NCBI lineage: Bacteria > Bacillati > Actinomycetota > Actinomycetes > Kitasatosporales > Streptomycetaceae > Kitasatospora > Kitasatospora sp. NPDC057015. The sequence continues at coordinate 11,311 of NZ_JBHUSG010000033.1, read as the reverse complement.
AGGGTCGCGCAGGCCCGGTGGTCAGTGAACATCGGCGGCCGCCCGTCGGGCGGTCGCGAAGAAGGCGGCGGCCGCGCCAGCGTTCGGCCGCGCCTCCGTAATGGGCTCGGGCTCGGGCCGGTCCGCCTCCTCGTGGTAGCGGCGTAGCAGGCAGTCCACGATCTCGTGCATGTCCGGGAGGTGGCCGGAGCCGTCGGGCTGCGCGGCCCAGCGGCTGGGCCAGCGCATGTCGCTGGCGCGGCCGGGCGGCGGGCAGTCCAGGGATCCGTCCTTGATCAGCCGGCCCGCCCCGTCGGACTGCCAGGTGAGCGGCGTCGGGGCCACGAGGAAGTCCATCACGGCGTACGGGCGCGTCCATAGGACGGGCCTGGCGGCCGGCGCCTGCTGCTCCAGCTGCTGCAGGGCGAGTATGCCCAGCGTCGAGGTGGTGCGCACGACGTGGAAGTTGCCCAGCGGGATCGGGGCCAGTTTCCCTGCGTGCCAGGTGTCGAGGACGTCCCGGGGGTCGGGGTGGAGGTTGGCCAGCCAGCGCAGGCCGGGGACGTTGGCCGGGGGAAGGAGGGTGTCCGTGAGCACGGCGGTTCTCTTTCGGGTCAGGCCGCTCGGCGCCGACGCAGGGGACGGGGGGCGGTCCAGGAGAGGAGGGCGGAGGCGCGGCGGCGGCCGCGTGGGGCTCGGCGCGCGGAGGGAACGGGGACCTTCGCCCAGAAGCGGCGTCCGTGCGGGCGCTCTTCCACTCCTGAGTCGGTGGTGAGGATCGCGAGGATCGGGGGGAGCTGGACGGCGCTGGGGCGGGCGTCAGGACGTGGCGGGGGAAAGGCGGTGCTGCCCGTCATGACCTCGACGGCCAGCGCCCCGCGGCCGGCGGACAGCCTGACGGAGACCGTCTGGCCTCCGCGCCCGTGGAGGAGGGCGGCGGCGAACAGGTTGCTCACCACGACCTGGACGTCGTGTTCGGCCTCGGGACCTATCCCCCACCCGCGCAGGTGTTCCGGGAGCCGGGCCCGCAGGCCGGCCACGTGGGATGCCTGCGCGACGACGAGCAGAGTCACGTGCGGCACAACTCGTACATCCCTACCGTCCGGCACGGGCTTCGATCCAGGCCGCCAGGTCGCCGACCAGCCGCGGCGAGGCGCGCCCCAGAGCGACCAGGTCCACACCTCCCGGGCCCGGATAGGCGTCCGGGACGACGGACTCCAGCGGCAGCCCGATGGCCGCCAGCACGCGAGTGAGCTGCTCGGCAGCCTCCCGAGCCGAGCTGCCACCGATCTCCACCCCCGGCAGGGCCCGGTCACCGATCCAGGCCGCCAACGCGAGCACCCGCTCCGCCGGGGCCCGACCCAGCGACACCAGCCGGAACGGACCGGCCTGGGCATGCCGGTCCGCCTCCACCGTCGGCAACTGCAGACCAATCACCTTGAGCACGACGTTCAACCTGTCCGCGGCCTGCTGCGCCGTCGGAGACCCGCCGAGAACCCGGGCCATCACGCCACCTCGCCCGTGTCCGGCTGGCGGCCGACGAGGTCGCCGTCGGCGAAGATCCCGCCCGAGTCCCGCAGGAAGTGAACGAAGGTGCGGTTCGTCAGCGCCCACTCCTCAAGAGCGGTGTAGGCGGCCCCGTCCACCGCGACGTGCATGCGGTCGGCCACGACGATGCCCTCGATCTGGCGTCGGCTCACCAGGGTCCGGGCCTTGGTCCGCCGCAGGGGAAGCGACAGCATCGCGTCGCCACCCGTCAGGTCGTAGAACTCCCGCGACAACGCCCTGCTCTTCTGCGCGGCGGCGAATCGGCGGCTCGCCGGTAGGGTTTCCGGCCACTCGCGGCCAGGCGAGAGCCTATAGGTCGCCGCGATCGGGTGCTTGCCGTCCACGGTGATACCGGGCAGGCGGGTCCGACGCTGGTCGAACGCCTCGGGCAGCTCGACCGTGATCGTCGTGTTCGCGACGGTGGTGGTCACCTGGTCTCCGCTCCGGATTGGGCACCCTGCTGGGTGCCGTGCGGCTTGGCCGGCCGCCCCGGGTCGGGGGGAATCCTGTCTCACCCGGGGCGGCCTGGAGACCACAGTGCCGTCCCGGCGAGCGTCGCATCCGCAGCCGGGTTGCGGGCCCGCAACCCGGCTGCGGATCGGTCTAGACCTGTGGCGTGAGCGGAATGCCGAGTAGGGCTTCCATCTGCGCGATCGTGTCTGCCGGGTCTTTCGCCAGGATCGTGGCGATGCCGAGTTCTTCGGCGGGCGGAAGGTTGCGGGCGGTGTCGTCCACGAAGACGCATGCCTCGCCCGGCAGTTCCATGAGGTCCAGCATGATCTCGTAGATCTCGGGGTCGGGCTTGCGCATCCTGTATTGCTCGGAGATCAGCACGGTGTCGTAGAGCAGCTCGAAGTCGTAGCCGGCGTAGACGTCGTGCGGCTTGCTGCCGAGGCTGTTGGAGAAGATCCCAACCTTGATCCCAGCGGCGCGGGCGGCCTTGGCGGCGGCGATGACCGACGGCTCCGGGTGCAGGTCTTCCAGGACCCGGCCGAGCAGATTGGTGCAGTCGATGCCGAGCAGGGCGGCCGTGCGCTCGTTCCATTCGCTCTGGGTGATCGTTCCGCGCTCCAGGTTCGCATACAGTGCGACGCCCTCGGGGTGCTTGGCGATGACGGACAGGAACGTGCCCTCGGGCAGACCGGCCCTGCGGTCGAAGCCGACCGCGCAGGCCGGCACGCTGGTGGTCAGGACCCCACCGAAGTCGAGGATCAGGCCTGTGCGGCGGCTCATGCGGCACTCCCGGTGGTCTTGAGCAGGGTTCGGGTGTCGATCACGTGCTCGCCCAGGCTTCGTGTGCCCGCGGTCTTGTAGGTCCGCAGGCCACGATGCAGTTCGGCGACTCGGCGAAGGGTCTCGCGATGCTGGACCTGGGCGACCAGATCGAGGGCGGCGTGGCCGTCCTCGCACGCGGCCTCGACGTTGTTCGCCCCGGCATGTGCCTCGGCTCGGGAGATGTACGCGGTGCAGCGGTGCCGCATCATCTCGGGCGACAGTCGTTCGATCGCCCGATCCAGGGATGGCAGTGCCTCGGCGTGCCGCCCGAGCCGCACCAGGTCGCTGCCCTCGTAGGCATCGGCCTTGGACAGGTCGAACCAGGCGATGCCGCCCCACCGTTCGTCGTCCATCGGTCCTGACAGCAGGGCGCGGGCCTTCTCCATGGAGGACCGGAAACCGTGCTCGTCGCCGGTAGAGGAGTACATCTCGGAGGCGACCGCGTTCGTCCACGCCTGCATCCGTTCCGAGGCCCCGCGCTCGGCGGCGTCGACTGCGGCGAGCGCGTAGTCCAACCCGCCTTCGGGATCGCCGCCGTAGGAGGTGCGGAAGGCCCTACCGCCGAGGATCAGGGCGGCCAGTTCCGGGCTGCCGATCTCCTTCGCGATCTGGTAGCCGAGGTCCATGTAGGCGTCGGCCTGTTCCTGGTCGCCGAGGTCGAGCGAGAGCAGGACAGCGGCGAGCGCGGCCATCTCCGCCATATGCGCCAGCAGAGAGTTCCGCAGGTGGACGGGCTGGTCCTTCGGCCGCAGCGAGATGACCAGCTGCAGCTGGTCATGGGCCACCGGGACCAAACTGGAGGCTGGGAACGACTTGTAGGAGCGGCGGTAGCTGGCGCCGATCGAGCGGAGCTCGGCCACGGTGGCCTGGTCCACGTTGCCGCCGGACGGCCGACTGACCTTGGCCCGGGCGTCGGGTGACAGGCCCGCGATGGCGGCGGTCACGCCAGCCAGGGAGCCGAGTGTGAAGGTACGTCGAAGCACAGTTTCTGAGCTTTCCGTATCGGGCGACAAGGCGCGTGGCGAAGGCGAGGAAGACGTGTGTGATCTCAATGACTGTGCTACCACAGGCACCGTGCCATACCGCACGTCGAACGCCAGAATGTGATCGGCGGTCATTCCCAACACACTGGCGATTCGCTCCGCCATACTCAGGCTGTCCAGCGGGATGACTCCCCGAACCACCTGTCCTACCCACGACTCCGAGCGCCCTACCCGGGCGGCGAGTTCATGCTGTAATAAGCCCTTGCGTCGCCTCCCCGCTTCGATGCGCTGGCCGATGATCTTGTCGATCTCCGTCACTGAACACACCCCGAAGCCCGTGATCGCACCACTACAGACCGCAACCCTACTCGTCCGAACCGCTCTACAGCAGAGAAAGACCTCCTCCCAGCCGAGGGATGAAACAGGTGTGTCAACTTAACGGCGGATCTGCCCTGTTGGATGGTTACTTGATGTCGGTGGGCATACGGCATTCGAAGACGATGGCAAAGGCATTCAACGGGGCCTTCCAGCGCATGGTCCAGCGCTTTCGGCCGTTGCCGGTCGGGTCGAGGGACATCAGCGCCATGTAGACGCACTTGAGCGCGGCCTGCGGGTTCGGGAAGTGTCCCCGGGCCCGCACGGCCCTGCGGATACGCGCGTTGACGGACTCGATGGCGTTCGTCGAGCAGATGACCTTGCGGATTTCCACGTCGAAGGCCATGAAGGGCACGAACTCGGCCCAGGCGTCGGACCACAGCTTGATCACCGCTGGATACTTGGCGCCCCAGATCTCGCTGAACTCCAGGAACCGCTCGGTGGCCGCTGCCTCGCTCGGTGCGGTGTAGACCGGCCGCAGGGCCTTGGCCATCTTGTCCCAGTCCGCCCGCGACGCGTAGCGGAAGCTGTTGCGCAGGAGGTGAACGATGCACGTCTGAACAATCGTTCGAGGCCAGACCGCCTCCACGGCGTCGGGCAGGCCCTTGAGGCCGTCGCAGACCAGCATCAGGACGTCGTTCACGCCGCGGTTCTTCAACTCGGTGAACACCTGCAGCCAGTGCTTGGCGCCCTCGCCGCCGTCACCGGCCCAGATCCCCAGGATCTCCCGGGTCCCCTCGACGGTGACCGCCAAGGCGACGTAGACGGGCCGGTTGGCGACCTGGTCGTTGCGGACCTTCACGTTGATGGCGTCCACGAACACCACCAGGTAGATCGGGTCCAGCGGACGCAACTGCCATTCCGCCATGCCCTCCATCACCTGGTCGGTGATCGTGGAGATGGTCTGCTTGGACACGTTCGCCCCGTAGACCTCGGCCAGGTGGGCGGCGATCTCCCCGTGCGTCAGGCCCTTCGCCGACAACAACAGGACCATCTCGTCCACGCCGGTGAGCCGGCGCTGGCGCTTGCGCACGATCTGCGGCTCGAAGCTGTTCTCGACGTCATGGGGCACGGCTATCTCGACCGGGCCCACATCGGTGATCACGGTCTTGGCACGGGTGCCGTTGCGGCTGTTGCCACCGTCGCGCCCGGCCCGGTCGTGCTTCTCGTAGCCCAGGTGGTCGGTCATCTCGCCCTCGAGGGCGGACTCCAGCACCCGCTTCGTCAGCTGCTGCAGCAGCCCGCCCTCGCCGGTCAGCTGCAGGCCACCGGCACGAGCGCGGTCCACGAGCATCCCGATCAGCTGGTCGTCCACCGCCCCAACGGCAGAAACGTCCACGGTCTCAGTCGTCACGTCAGTCACTGGTGAATCCTCTTCCCCAGGCCAGCCATCCGGCTACCTGGAACAGTGGGTGATCCGCCGTTAATTGGACACTCCCGGACCCGACCGCCCGGGTCCGCCGCGGGCGCCACAGCTACGGAGTGATCCTCCCGCTGGAAACCGAGGAGGTCCACCAGGCCGTGGCCGCCGCGACCACCCCCCACCTCTCGGGTCATCATCCTGCTGGCCGCCGTCCACGCGGCCCAGTCGAAGACCATCGCCAGTCTTCGTCTGGACGACATCGACCTCGGCGAACACCGGCTCAGCCTCGGTGGACACGCTCGTCCCCTGGACGACCTCACGCAGCAGGCCATCATGGACTGGCTCGCCCACCGGCGCCAGCGATGGCCGAACACCGCCAACCCTCATCTGCTGGTCAACCGGCAGACGGCCCTGGGGACCGAGCCGGTCAGCAGACTCTGGCTCACCAACCCGGTCCGCCACCAGGTGGCCACGCTGGAACGACTTCGCGTCGACCGCCAGCTCGAAGAAGCCCTCACCCACGGCCCCGACCCCCTCCACCTGGCCGAAGTCTTCGGCATCGCCGAGATGACCGCGATCCGCTATGCCACCGCAGCCCGCCAGATCCTGGAGTCATCCGCCGAAGCCGGGCCCTCACATTCATCCCGAACTCACGGACCTACCACCGACCAGCACACCGACGGACCCGCGGGTTCCCGCTGAAAACCCCTCAATTTCTCTGAACTCACGGCGGAGGCACGGTCGCGTAGCGGTGCCGACGGCGCAGGGCGAAGTCGTCGACCCCGATCACCCGGGGCACGGACACCGCCGGCACGGCTGTGCGCCGCAACAGGCGAAGGGCCGTGGCATAGGAGACGGGCGCGGCCAGGAGCCGGGCGAGCCGGGCGCTGCCCCGGCCGCATAACTCCTTGATCACTGCGGCGAGCTGGCCAGTCAGGCGTGTGGTCCGGCGCTGGAGGCGTTCCAGCAGCCCCGGAATCTGTTCGCGGAAGGTCTGCCGCCGGCAGCCCGATACCGGGCACACCAGCCGCCGCACCCTCACCCGGACCACCACCCGGCGGCCGTCCAACGGCACGTCCGCCACCGTCCGCCAGTGGTACCCGTGCACCTTCGCGGTCGGCACCCCGCACACCGGGCACGACGCCGGGACATCCCGGGTCCGGGCCGTCACCCGGACCACCTCACCGCCATCCACCACATCCTCGACGACCAAGGCCGACAACCCGGAAAACACCACATTCACAAGAGAGTTGGACTCATCCACACCTCATGATCGCAGCCGGACACACACCGTCACCACCGACTACGGAACAGAGCCGTTCTTTTTACAGACCCGGGCCCTGGCGGTCGTCAACTCCGTCGCGTTCCGCTCCAGCGGCCGGAACCCTCGCCCTCCCGGCACGATCACCGAGATGGCCTCCCGCATCGGCGAACCCGTCCTCCTCGGCCTCGCCGCGCTCGCCGTCCGCAGCTGCGTCAAACGCCGACCTGCCCGGCCGGGGGCATGTCAGCGGGACCTGCCGGCGCTCGGGATCGAGAGGGCTCGGGAACCGGTTGCGGCGCGGGCGGCGGCCGCGGAAGCCGAAGCGCTCGCAGGCGGACGGTTCCAGGAGGTTTGGAAGCCCTCGCCGCGTTCGCGGGCATGAGAAGCACGCCCCCGTTCCCAATGGCAACCCCAACCCCGTGCGGGGAAAAGCTGGACTTACGGCGGCCGCGTGGGATAGAAAGCCCGCACGGCAAATTCGTGCACGTACCGCTACAGGCGGGCGCCTCCACCGGCTCCGGGTCCCACCGTCCCCGACCGAGGCACCCCCACCCGTCGTCCGAGAACGGACCGGCACGTCGTCGCGCCGGTCCCACCGTGCCGGTCACTCTGCCCGAACGACAGGCGAACCTCAACACCTCCGCACGCCGAGCCAGCACCACTCCGGGGTGAACCCATGACACTGACCGTCGACGACGTCCGCACCAAGCAATTCACGATCGTCCGGCTCCGCGAGGGCTACGCCGTGAAGGAGGTCAACGACTTCCTCGACCGCGTCGAAGCCGCACTGTCCCGCCTGACCCGGGAGAACGAAACCCTGCGGGCCGAACTGATCGCCCGGCAGTCGGCGCAGCGCAAGGTGCAGCCCCTGCGGGCGGTACCAGTGGACCCCGTGGCCGGCCCGCGGGCCGCCCCGGCTCCCCCGCTGTGGCCGCCCCGGCATGAGCCGGACGCCCGGGGTGCCGCCCGGCTGCTGGAACTGGCCCAGCGGGTCGCTGACGGGGTGACCGAGGCGGCGCGCCGGGAGGCCGAAGCCGTCGTCGGCGAGGCGCGCGGCCGCGCTGGGGGTATCGAGCGCGCCGCCCGTTCCAGGGCCGAGGCCCTGGAACGGGATGCCTGGGACCGGCACCGGTCGGCGATCGGCGCCCTAGAATCGGCCCGGTCCGCACTGCAGAGCAGGATCAACGCCCTGGACAGCTTCGAGCAGGAGTACCGCATCCGCTTGAAGTCCTACGTCGGCCTGCAGCTGATGCTGCTCGAAGCGCCGGTGAACGGCCCGTCTGTCGACTGACCGGCCGTCGTCCGGCCGGACACCGCGCGGCCCGATCGGCCGTCCCCCGTACCCCTGGAGATCCCTGCCCCGTTGAAGACGCCGCCGTCCCGGCCCGGGTCGGCGACTTCTTCCTCGACGAAGATCTCGACTGAGCCACCACCACTCCCGGCCACCACCAACGGGCGCGGGATCCCCCACGGGCAGGAGGCCGGAGCGCCCAGCCCGCTGCGGCTCGGCCGGCGACGCACGAAAGGGCCCTGCCACGATGAACAACCAGGCAAAGCACCGGCGGAACTCGGCTCTGGGACGTAAGCTGTGCGCGCTCGGCGCCGTCACGGCCGTCACCGTCGCCGGCCTGAGCTGGGCAATCCAGCCCTCCCCCGGCGGCCCTGCGGCATTCGGATCTCCCGCCGCTCCCAGCGCTTTCCAGGTCCGAGGGCCCGACCGGTTCCCGCCCGCCAGCTCCTCGTCCCCGTCCCTGCTCCTGTCCTCAGGTGCCGGCACCGGTACGTTCTCCGCACCGGCGTCCGGCCTCCGACCGCCGGCGGGCGCAGTCCCGTCCCCGAGCGTCCGAACCCCGCCCTCGACGCCCTCGGTCACCGTACCCCGACCGCGAACCTCCCCCACGCCTGCCGATCCGCAGCCGCCCGGACTTCCCGTCCCCGCCGGTGCCCCCACCGCACCGACCCCCGCACCGACCCCGAATACTCCAGCGACGAAGGGCCCAACGGCGACCGGTACGACGCTCCCTGGTATGGCCACCTCTGCCGCACCCCCGTCGCCACCAGCCGCTCCCAGCCAGCCCGCGTCCGTCCCGCCCGCTCCCACCTCGTCGCATCCCGCCCAGGAACAGTCCGGGACGCCGTCCGACACCCCGGCCGACGTCTTCTCAGCGACCCCGAGACCGGCCACAGCCCCGGTGCCGGCCCCCACACCCGTTCCGACGACGGCCGCACCGCCGACCGCCGACGTCGCCCCCGCCAGCAAGCCCTCACCGAGCCCTGCACCGACCACGAACCCGGCCCCCTCACCCTCCCGGATACCGACGCCGACGCCGACCGGCTCCCCGCCCCCGACCGCCGGCATCCCGACACCCCCCGCCCCGTCGAGTACACCCGCACCGGCCGGGCCGTCGAGCACGCCCGGCACGGCGGCGACGGCCCAGGCCACCCCCGCCCCCGCCTGCCCCTCCGAGCAGACGCGACCCGCCGCCGGAACGCCGGAACGCGACTGCGCCCCCACCGCAGGAGCGCTCCGGAAAGCCGGCCGGACGCACTGAGCGATACCGGTCCCCAGGACGGGCACCACCTCGAGGGCACGGTTTCCACAGCACATGCCGTAGACCCTTGACAGCGCCACCACCGAGACCGTCAACTCGCTGATCAGGGCGAAACGCGTCGAACGGCGCACCACCCGCCCGAGCACCGCAACGGCGTCCCCGCCGCCGTGCGACCTGCCAAAGGCTCATCACCAGCCGACCGCGGCTTCCCGCGAAGCGCGGTCCCGTCCGCGAAACGCTCCAGGCAGGCACCGGAGCACACAGCGACCCAACCACGGCCCCGGAGTTTTTCGAAGGGTCGAGATCAGCTGCCTGAGGAGGCGAGCGCATGGACCACCGAGCCTCCATCGCCGACGGATCCGACCCGAACCACCGAACCCGCAAGGGCGACCGGCGCTCGTACGTTCTCGACACCAGCGTGCTCCTGGCAGACCCTCTCGCCATGACGCGCTTCGAGGAGCACGAGGTCGTCCTGCCCGTCGTGGTGGTGACCGAGCTGGAGGCCAAGCGCCACCACCCCGAGCTGGGCTACTTCGCCCGCCAGGCGCTGCGTCTGCTCGACGACTACCGGATCCGGCACGGCCGCCTCGACGAGCCGATCCCGGTGGGCGAGCTGGGCGGCACGATCCGGGTGGAGCTCAACCACTCGGACACGTCGATACTGCCCGCCGGCTACCACATCGGCGGCGGCGAGGCGGACACCCGCATCCTCGCGGTCGCCCGCAACCTGCAGGCCGAGGGGTACGACGTCACGGTCGTCTCCAAGGACCTGCCGCTGCGGATCAAGGCCAGTTCGGTGGGCCTGCTGGCGGAGGAGTACCGTGCCGAGCTGGCGGTGACGTCCGGTTGGACCGGTATGTCCGAACTGCACGTCTCCGGTGACCAGGTGGACGCGCTGTTCGGTGCGGGCCACGACGCCACCGTCGAGGTGGAGGGTATCGAGGAGCTGCCCGTCCACACCGGACTGGTCCTCACCTCCGAGCGCGGCAAGGCCCTGGGCCGGGTCGCCGGCGACGGACGGGTGCGCCTGGTGCGCGGCGACCGGGAGGCCTTCGGGCTGCGCGGGCGCAGTGCCGAGCAGCGGGTCGCGCTGGACCTGCTGCTCGACCCGGAGGTCGGCATCGTCTCGATGGGCGGGCGGGCCGGCACCGGCAAGTCGGCGCTGGCGCTGTGCGCCGGGCTGGAGGCGGTGCTGGAGCGTCAGCAGCACCGCAAGGTGATGGTCTTCCGCCCGCTGTACGCGGTCGGCGGCCAGGAGCTGGGCTACCTGCCCGGATCCGAGTCGGAGAAGATGAGCCCCTGGGCGCGGGCAGTCTTCGACACCCTGTCCGCCATCGCCCCCCCGGACGTGATCGAGGAGGTGATCTCCCGGGGCATGCTGGAGGTGCTGCCGCTCACCCACATCCGTGGGCGCTCCCTGCACGACGCGTTCGTGATCGTCGACGAGGCCCAGTCGCTGGAGCGCAACGTCCTGCTCACCGTGCTGTCCCGGATCGGCCAGGGCTCGCGGGTCGTCCTCACCCACGACGTCGCGCAGCGCGACAACCTGAGAGTGGGCCGCTACGACGGCGTGGTCGCGGTGGTGGAGAAGCTGAAGGGCCATCCGCTGTTCGCCCACATCACCCTCACCCGCTCCGAGCGCTCCCCCATCGCCGCCCTGGTCACCGAGATGCTGGAGACCCCCGAAATCTGACCAGGCCCTGCCCGGACGGTCCAGGTGTCCGGTGCACTCCCGGATCGCATCGTCCGCAGTCCACCTTCCATCCAGGCACGGATGTGTACGCCAGATTTCAGCCCTACCGGAGGAGGTGAGAGCTGTGACGGTGAGCCGTGACGCCTACGCCCGCAGTACCGATTCCCCGCACGTTCCGGCAGTTCTCGAAGAGCGGATCGTCGAGCTCCAGACCAACCTGGCCGGCGTGACCGCCCAGAACGAACGGCTCGCCTCCACCCTTCGGGAGGCCCGCGACCA